>JAJRTE010000184.1 GCA_024278455.1 Myxococcota bacterium | reverse complement strand
TCGCGGTCGGTTCGGGCCGGGTGGACCTGCTGGTCACCTGGAAGGGGAAGCGCTACGCCATGGAACTCAAGGTATGGAAACGTCCGAAGACAGTGAACGAGGGGGTGACGCAGTTGACCCGCTACCTGGAGCGTCTCGGGGAGCCCGAGGGCTACCTGGTGATCTTCGACCGGAGGCCGGGCCGCTCCTGGGAAGAGAAGCTCTACGAGAAGACCCTCGAGGGCCCGAAAGGCCACACGATCCACCTGTTCGGAATGTAGACGGAGCGTCCTGCCACGTCAGAAACCGCACTCAGCACCCCGCTGCCCTACTCGGACCAGGGGAAGGCTCAGGCGAGCCGAGCCTTGACACGCCGGTCGCCTGATGCCACTCTTGTTGGAAGTCGTCGTGCCGAGTCCAGCAAGGTGCCGGGAGGAAGCCGTGACAAACAGCCATTTCGGGATATCCCTGCGGTCAACTTGGTACCTGGGAGCCATGCTGGCCGTCTCCTTGGCCACGCTGGCCGCGGCGGCGTCCGATTTCGACCTCCAGGCGTTCAAACGACGCGTGGAAGCAGGCGAACTGGGCAAGCTCGACGAGCAGGCACTCAGAACGTTGCTGGCACAGAGCCCGCCTTCGGCGCTCATCGACACGGCCCTGCTCATCCTCCAAGAGCACCCCGATTACCAGGCCGTACTGTCAAAAAAGGAGCGGGTTCACGGCAAGCTGCCCAGCCAGCCGGACGTGATTGCCCTCAAGTTCCGGCGGGAGCCCATGGCCACGTATGGCGAATGGATAGACGGCCCCCACAAGGGCCGCCGCGTGCTGTACAATTCGGCGACCAACCCGACGGAGATTACGGTCCGCGAAGGCGGTTGGCTGGGCCTCATCTCGGTCCACATCGATCTCGACAACCCCATCACCAAGCGAGACACCAACCACTCGATAACCGAGATGGGCATCGAATACGTGCTGAGGAAGACCCGGGCCGACCTCGAGACCCTCGTCAATCGCGGCAAGACGATCGATGTCAGTCGCGGCAAGTGGTACAAGGAAGGGAGGGCCCACTACTTCGAGATCATCAATGAGACCGACGGCCCGCCCGATTTCTACGCCCACTGGGCGCGCCTCAAATTCAACCTCGACACCGGGTTGCTCGAGGAGGTGGAGATCCGGGATCGGGACGGAAACGTGCTCGAGCTGTTCAGCTACCGGGACATCGAGTGGGCGCGTTTTCCGGCCGACACGTTCGACGAAAACAACCCAGCCTACGGATTCTGACGCACCTTCCCCTATGAGGAAGGGCGGGGGCCAGATCCCGTAGGGGCGGGTTCCAACACCGCCCCGACCCCAACGGACCATCCCGTAGGGGCGGGTTCCAAAACCGCCCACCCGCAGGGACGGGGTTCAACCCCGTCCCACACCGTTGTCAACGCCACACGATCAGGACGTAGTCGCCTCGAGCACCGACGACTCGAGCACCCTCGCGCGCCATGGCCCGGTCCACCCAGTACTTGTCCTTCCGGTTGACCAGGATGGCATCGAGGTGCATGAGCGGATCGCCATTGTTGACCTTTTCGGCGAGGCTCTCGTCGTAGGTGTAGGCGTTGGAGCGCGACGAGATGGCCAGGGAGGCGAAGGTGTCCGTGGCCACCGTGCTCCCGGCCGGCACCAGGCGGGCCAGCTTCCATGCCGGGTGCACCGGGTAGGCGCGCGTCTCGAGATCGGTCTGGACGTGAAGCCCGAGGGCCTTCCATGCAGGCACCGTGCCTGCCACGGCCCAGCCTACGAGGAGGACAGCGGCGAGCGTTTCGAGCGGGCGAGATACCCGGCCGAGCCGCCCAATCCGCGAACGCACCCATCCGGCGGCCTCGAGACTTCCGGCGACGACAAGTGGGACGAGGGGGGCAAGGTGATGGATGTGGGCCTGTACCGCCCACACCCGGTCGACGCCGTTGCCGGGATTCACGAAAAGGTGCACGGCCAGTGCCCCGGCCGCCGGGAGCAGGGTGAGGGGGGAGGCGAGGGCCAGCCACTGAACGGGGAGAACAAACCCCGCGTAGAAGCGGGCGGCCGCCGCCTTGTCGTAGAGAATCGGCGGGAGAGCGGGCAGGTGGGCCAGCATGGCGGCGAGTTGCGTCTGGGCCGACGATTCGTAGTGCATCTCCTGGTGGAAGACACCATACACGGTGGCCAGATAGACGGCTGCGACTCCGAACCCGATGGCGCCGTACTTGAGGCGCACGCGCCATCCCCCGGACACGCCGAACCCCAGGAGCATGACCATCAGGGCGATCTCTTCTCGAGCGGCGCACGCGATCAGGGCCGAGAGTCCAAACCCCACGACCGATTTGCGGCGGCTCCAGTATAGGGCGAGCATGAGGGCCGGGATGGCCAGCACGATGTCCTGGTAGTCGGACAGAGCCATGTAGTAGAGGGGGGGGTAGGCGAAATAGAACGTGAGTCCGAGGAGACCACCGCAGAGGCCGCCAAGGATCCAACGTCCGAGTGCGTAGGCCGGCAATGCGCCCAGGGCCACGGCCCCGATCTGAATCTGGGCGAGCCACACCGGTCCCGGGCGCAACCCATAGAGGTATCCGACCAGGGGAAGCAGGGCGGCCTTGTGGCCGGACCACATCCACGAATCCACGTATCCCCGGTGGATCGTCTGTGCGAACGAACCCGATTGACTGAAGTTCCATAGAAGCTGGTTGAAAACCGCGAAGCCGTAGTTCTCAACGGTCTGCAGGGCCAGAATGCGCCTGGCGGCTTCGTGCGAAAGGGAGACGAAAAAGAGGACCATGGCGGCGACCGGCAGCGACCAGTGGAGGGAACGCACGATCGCCCCCGCCCGTGCCGCGACGGGCGACTCCCCGGCACCAGGCTGTCGTGTCGGACCGTCCTGCCGCGACTTTCGGACCATGCCCACTCCCGCCGCCGCCAGCGTGCCGGAATCCGCGCACTGCCGGCCGGCGCGTGACGACCGGCGGCGTCGCGCTCCTCATGCCGCGCCCCCGAGGTCCCGGGAACCGTGGGCGGCATGACGCTGCTGCTCCTGGACCGCGGTCACAAGGTCGCCGACGGTCCGCATATCGACCAGGATGTCATCCGGAATCCGTATGTCCAGCGCATCCTCGATCTCTGTGACGATTTCGTAGACCGAGGTGGAATCTATCCCGAATTCTCCGATTCGCGACGCCTCGGTCATGGCGTCGAACGACTCTCCCATCAGTTCCGCGGCGACCCGCTTGAACAGCGCTACGATCTCTTCGCTCGTGGATATGGACATCTGCAAGTCCTCGTTCACCGACTATCGTTTCCGTTTCGATCCCGGTACAGTTCGTCCGACCGCAGCACGCGCCTGGTGGTGTGCCGTACCCGGCTGACCATGGCTCTCATGCGCAGGGCCACGAGCCTGGACAGGGCGACGTCATGTCCGCCCCGTCGCGGCCCTGTTTCCGCCAGACCACCCTCGATGTACAACTCCCTGGCCTTTCGCCGCTGCATCTTCCCGCTAGTGGTCTTGGGCAACGTGCGAGGGGCCAGGAGGACCACGTCCGCGACCGGCAGCCCAAAGGTCTCGGTGACTCGGGCAGCTATGGATTTCGCCAGTGCCTCGTGGTCGCTCGAGCGCACTTCGCAGGCCAGGACCAGTTCCTCGGTTCCTCGATTTCCCGGCCGGGAGAAGGCGACCACGTTCCCTCTCCTCACGCCGGGAATGTCGCCGACGGCCCACTCGATGGCCTCTGGCAAGTAGTTCCGCCCGTTGATGACGATCAGGTCCTTCTTGCGACCGGAGACGAACAGCTCTCCGCCCGCGACGTAGCCCAGGTCGCCGGTGTGGAGCCAGCCGCCCCGGTAGGTGTCACTCCCGCCACTTCTCGAGCCCTGGTATCCCGGCGTGACGCTGGGGCCGGAGAAGGCGATTTCTCCCACGTTGCGATCCGGCAAGGGAGCACCGGCCTCGTCCAGGATGCGGACGTCGTGGTGTCGAAACCATCGGCCGCAGCTCACGAATTCGATGGTGTCCTCCGCACAGGCGGGCGCCGGGACAGCACGGCCCTCCTCGCGGAAGATCGGTCCATCCACCACGTCCTTGCGCCAGCGCGTGGCAAGAGGTTTGAACGAAATGGAAAGGGTGGCTTCCGCCATGCCGTAGCTGGGGAGGAGTGCGTCCTTTCGCAAGCCCGCGGGGGCGAAGCGTTGTTCGAACGCTTCCAGCGTCTGTGCGGAAATCGGTTCGGCGCCGCACCCGGCGACACGCAGGCAGGAGAGGTCCCACCGCTCCACGTGGGCGATCGTTGCGCGGTTCGTCACCAGGGCATAGGCGAAATTGGGCGCGAAGGTGACCGTGGCCCGGTGGCGATGGATCATGTCGAGCCATTGCAAGGGCCGGCGGAGGAACATCGTCGGGGGCATGATCACGATGGAGGCCGGCGCGAACAGGGGCGCGATCACGAACCCGATCAACCCCATGTCGTGATACAGGGGCAACCAGGTCAGCCCCTTGTCCTTCTCCGGATCGACGACCAGACCTTCTTTGATGATGCACCGACAATTAGCTACCAGATTTCCATGTGTCACCGCCACGCCTCGAGACACCTGTGTCGCCCCGGAAGTGAACTGGATGAAAGCGATATCTTCCGGTGCCACCGGCGAGGGCACGAAAGGCTCGCCCCGCGCACCGATGACGGTCTCCGCGGCGAGAATCCGTTCCAGGCGCTTCGCTGTCTCCGTCACCGGCCAAAGGATTCGGCGGATGCGCCTCGGCGTCACCACCATCCGGGCGCCGGCGTCACGGAGCAGCGTTGCGGTACTTTCCAGGTAGAACTCGAGGCGTCCGAGCGCAAACGGGGGATACAGCGGCACGGGCACGACACCGGCCAGGAGCGCACCGAAGAACCCCACGACGAAGTCATGGGCGCTGGGAACGATGAGCGCGAGCCGATCCCCCCGTTCCAGGCCCTGAGTGCGGAGTGCTGCCGCGGTCGCCTTGGCCTCGGCGACGATCTCCGAGAACGAATGGCGGATCTCCTGGCCGTCATGGTCGAGAAACGTGTACCCGTGCTGCTGGTGCGACTCGAGGGTCAGCAATACGTCGCAAACGGTGCCGGGTTGCTGTCTGTCTTCCATGCGACCTACTGCGTTTCCACGGCGGGAGGGGGCGGCGACTTCCCAATCTCTATCACCAAATCGCCGATGTCCTCGTCACCGATCTTGACGGGGTTGTTCATGTATCCGCCGAGCGGTTCGCCCTGGGTGGGTACCCCATCGGCGTTGTCGTCACCGATGGCCGTCACGGTGACATCGCCGATCCCTCGAGGCACGGGGATATCGAAATCGCCTGGCGACAGGCCCGGAGCGGACACGACCAGCCCTTTCGAGCTAACCACGTTCAGGAGAATCTTGCCCCGGCAGACCGAGCAGGAGATGGTCCCCTTCAACCTGACCGTCTCGGGCGATACCTCGAGGTCGGACAGGGCGTAGAGCGGTTTGTCCTCGACAGACTCCAGGACTCGAGGCAATCCCGGGGAGCCGGCGCTGGCAGGCTGGACCATGGCCGTGCCGGCCGGTGCCGACGAGGAATCCTGGCTCGAGAAGAGCCTTGCCAGGAGCCCCTTTTCGGAGCCATCCGCCCCTGCACGATCCGGCTGCGGTGGGGGCGGCCCCGCGCCGGCAGTCCGGTTGCCACCCGTGTCTGGTCCACCCTGGCCGGTGGTCGCTGCGGCGTTCCCGGCGCCGGACGCATCACCACCCTCATCCCCGCCCGCGGTTCCAGTGGCCGCACCGGAAGACGTCGCCGGCGCCTGTGGGGCGCCCTGGTCTTCGGCGTCCACGACCCCGGGAGACGGGCCGGGCACCGGCTCACCGGAGACACCGCCCCCTGGTTGACCCGCTGGCGGTCCCGCCTGGGGGGCCGCCTGATTCTGCCCCTGGCCAGGGGGAGGTGGCGCGTTGCCTCCCTGGCCCATCATCAGCTCCGGACTCTCTTCCATGCAACCGGCCATCGCGACAGCCAGCGCAGCCGCCAACACGCCCACCCATCTTCCGTTGTCCCGCATCATCGTCCCATCCGTCATCATGCCGGCTCTCCAGCGCCATCCCACCACGCCGGCGGCCGCCAGGTGCGAATTCACTTTCCAAAGGTCGGATTATACCTCAGAATGGTGAAACGCAGGGACATAAAATGGCTTGATGTCACACGCGAAATCCGTTGCTGTGCACCGGTCTCACAGGGCTGTCCAGCCGAGGCGCGGTTCGATGAAACGATACCCGGACAGGACCAGGTAGCGACGTGCCACACGCGGTCTCCCCCCCAGGACCCAACATCTCCTCGACACGGTTTCGACAGACCACGCGCGCAGCTTGCCTGCTGCTCGTCTATGCCACGGT
>JAJRTE010000183.1 GCA_024278455.1 Myxococcota bacterium | reverse complement strand
TATGTATCAACCGGCAACCCGCTTTCGCCCTCGATGCGATGAAACCAGCCGCATTCCAGCAACTTGCCGATTCTGGCTTCCCGGTGGCCCCGTTCCTGGTCAGCAACGACGTCGACGCGCTCGACGCGTTCTCCAGGGACGCCTGCGATGGGCAGATCCTGTGGCGGGACCTCATGCCGGGCGCGTCACCGATGCCGGCCGCGAGGGAGAATCTGCCCGGCTACCTCGAGGAGAATCCCGCGATCCTCCTGCAGGGCGCGGACGCCGGCTCCTTGACGCAGGTCTGGACAGTGGGGAGCAGGGCCGTGCGCCTCGAGCGTCCGGACCTCCTCGAGGAGATGGACCGAGCCGCCGGGAAGGACCTTGACGATGCCTGGGCGACCTGCCACCTCCCCGGGGTGATGGCGGCCCTGGACCTCGAGTTCGCCGTGCTGACCCTGGGCCGGTCCGGCTCCGACTTCGTGCTCGTGGACTTCTCCGCGGCGCCGGACGTGGCAGAACTCCCCGCCCCGGCCGCCTCACGGGTGCTCGAGGCTGTCTGGCGTCGCGTCGAGGAGAAGGTGGCATGAAACGGGTCACCATCGGTATCTTCGGGTCGCCGTCGGACGTGGAGGTCTCCTCCCTGGCCGAGCGCCTGTGCAATCGAGGTGCCGAACCGTGGGTCGTGGACCTGGCCACGATACCGGTCCCGGCTGGCCTGGCCTGGGGCCGTGGCGCGTTTCTCGTCGGTGGTCGCGATCTCCTCGACATGGGGGCCGCGTATCTCCGGCGCACGGGGAGAACCCTGCCTCCCTATCTGTCCTATGGGGAAGCTCCTTCTGAGAAGGATACCAGGCAGTGGGATGCTCGGCGGCTCGAGGCAGCGGCCATCCTCCAGAAGGAGTCGGCAGGTATCGCGATCCGCACCGCGTTGCTCACCACGCTTGCGCGCCATCGAACGGTCGTGAATCCGCCCCACCTCCAGCGCCTGCACCGGCTGAAACCACTCCTGCTGGACAGGTTGCGCCGTGCCGGTGTCCCGGTTCCCCCTTTTGTGGCCGGAACGGCCCGGGAACCCCTCGAGACGCTGGCTCGATTCGCAGGAAAGCGCGCCCCGGCGAGGACAGGGGAGACGCAGCTTGGACGGACTGATGGGCCCCCGCGGTCCCTTCAGACCCCGGCAGTGGTCGTCAAGCCCCTTGCAGGCATCTACAAGACGCGAGCCTGGGACGCGACGCGCGCTGCCACCCACCCGTGGACCGAACGGCCGGTCCTCCTGCAGCACTTCGTGCACGGAGAGGTCGTCCGGGCCTACGTCCTCGAGGGGCGGATCCTGGCCGCGGCCCGGATCGTGCACCAGGGCACGGTAGACTCTTCCGAGAGCCAGACCGGGATCGAGCCGGTGTCGCTCCCCTCGTCTGCCAAGGACGTGGCCCTGCTCGCAGCGCGGACGGCCGGGGCCGACTTTTGTGGACTCGACCTCGTGATCGATTTCGACGCCGGCCATGCCTTCGTGATCGACGTCAACTTCTCTCCCATGTTCGTCGCCTTCAGCCGGTTGAGCCGCAGGGACATCGCGGGGCACCTCGCCGACTATCTCATTCGAGCCGGCCGGCGTGGACAGGACGGCGGCAGACCTCCTGTGCTGGACACGCTGGAGCGGGCCAAGGAACTGCTCGCCGAGGACCCCGGACTCGAGGCGCTGCTGGCGCGCGGTAGACGCCCGGAGAGCTGAGAATTCGCGCGGATGGAGGGCGGCGACCATGACCCGTATTGGCCTGTTCGGCAGGAAGAACGACCCCCACATCCTCGCGATCGAGGCCGCGGTACGAAAGGCGGGAGGAGTCCCGGTGGTGGTCGATTTCCACAACTTCCCCCGCTTCAACCTCGTCGAAATGGGGTCCCGGCTGCGTTTCGACGATATCCACCTCCCCGGAGTCATCGATCTGGACACCCTGGACGCAGCCTGTTTGCGGACGACCTGTTTCACCTGGCCCACCCTGCCTGCGGCGGGCTCCCGGCGGAAGGAACAGGCCGGGGGCGCCAAGGATCTGGAGCGCGAGCGAACGCGCATGACACGGCAGGTCCGGGGCGAAGTGGTGCGCATAGCGGTCCAGACGGCGTTGATGCGTGTCCTCGCCCGGCGTATCCCGGTGGTCAACCCCCCTGACGCTGTGCGACACCACCGCCAGAAGGCCCGCCAACACCAGCTCCTGCGCCGGCACGGGATCCCGACCCCGGCCGCCGTGACCACGAACGACCCGGCTCGGATCCATGCGTTCCTCCGCGAGCACGAAGGGCGGGTGGTGGTCAAGCCCCAGGCGAGCGGTGCCGAGGTGGTCATGGCGGACGCCGCATTCCTCGAGGCCAACGCGGAAGTGCTCGAGGCGCGCCCTTTTCTTTTCCAGCAGTTCGTCAGCGGGCGCTCGTTCCGGTGCTACGTGGTGGGAGGACGCGTGGTCTCCATGGGGGAGATCCTTCACGACCGCCGCCACGTGGACTGGCGGGAGCGCAGCCGGGGCGCCGTGCCCGTCACGCCGTCCTCCTCCCTCGAAGCCCTGGTTCGCAAGGCGGTGCAACTGCTCGACCTCCCATTCTGCGCCATCGATCTCGAGGAGGACGCCCCCACGGGCAGGGTCTACTTCCTGGACTTCAACCCATCAGCTCTGTTCACCTTCTGGAGCCGCACGCTCGAGGTGGACATCGCCGGCCACCTGGCCGACTACCTGGTCGCGCTGGGTCGCGGCAAGCGCGAAAAGGGATTCGCCTTCGCCGATCCTGGGACATAATGCCCTTGTCGCGTCTCGAGGGGGGCGCGGACGGGGACCCGGACCGTGGCCGGGATTCCCGGCTGGAACCGTCGCACACGAGGCAGAGATGACCGCTGTCCGGACCAACTGCGCCATCCAACGGCTCACCGGCGAAGCACGGAGCGTCCTGGTGGAGATCGAGCGCGAGAAACACCGCGCGCGCCTGGACGAACTGCTCGCACGCGCTCGAGAGGATCCGGTGGCGCCGTACCGCATGAAAGCGTGGTACCCCCGTTTCGTCGTATGGGAGTTGACCCTGGCGTGCAACATGCAATGCATGCACTGCGGCTCGAACGCCGGGAGACCTCGAGAGGATGAACTCGCC
>JAJRTE010000182.1 GCA_024278455.1 Myxococcota bacterium | reverse complement strand
CGGCACGGTGGACAACGGCGTGGCGACCATCACCCAGTACCCGGACCTGGACGGAGACGGATACGGCGCCGGCACGGCCATCGAGAACTGCGCCATGCAGGACGGGTACGTGACCAACGCGGACGACTGCGACGACGGGGACGCCGGAATCTATCCCGGGGCCGCGGAAGTGTGCGACGGCACGGACAACGACTGCGACGGGACCGCGGACGAAGGTGTGACCAACACCTACTACCTGGACGCCGACGGCGACGGGTATGGCATCGCCGAATCCGCTGCCCAGGCCTGCTCTGCCCCATCAGGATACGCCGACGTGGCAGGTGATTGTGATGACACCAGCGCGAGCACCAATCCTGGTGCGGCAGAAGTGTGCGACGGCGTCGACAACAACTGTGACGGTCAGACCGACGAGGGCGTCGAAGTCCAGGTCTACTACCGGGACGGCGACGGTGATGGCTACGGCACGCCATCGTCCACCACCCAGGCCTGCACTGCGCCGGACGGCTACGTTGCCCAGGGTGGAGACTGCAACGACGCTGACCCATGGATCAATCCTGGTGCGGAAGAAATGTGCGACGGCACGGACAACGACTGTGACAATCAGGTGGACGAAGGCCTCGAGACAGTCACCTACTATCAGGATCAGGATGGCGACGGCTATGGCGCTCTGGCCGTCGATTCGTGCGATCAACCCCCCGGGTTCGTGACCCAGTACGGGGACTGCAACGACAGCAATCCAGACATCAACCCTGGCGCTACCGAAGTGTGTGACAGTGTTGACAACGATTGCGACTACCAGGTCGATGAGGACTTCGACCTCGACTCGGACGGCTATTCATCGTGCGCCGGGGATTGCGATGACACGGATTCGTCTGTCCATCCAGGCGCGTGGGAGGTTTGCGACGGGTACGACAACGACTGCGACGGGGATGTCGACGAGGACCTGACGCGCACCTATTACAGGGACGCCGACTATGACGGATATGGGGACTCCGAGGATAGCGTCGAGTCTTGCGTGTGGGTGAGCGGATATGTGACCGTGTCCGGCGACTGCGACGATGACATGTGGTCAGTTAACCCGGACGGCTACGAGGTATGCAACGGGTACGACGACGACTGCGACGGTCTCATCGACGCAAGCGACGCCTTCGACGTGACGACCGGAGATCTCGGATCGTTCAACTCCGCCTGCGACAGCTACGATCGGGTGGCGGGTATCGAGATCCCCTACTTGAAGGTGTCCTACACGATCTTGGGAGAATCTTCGACGTTGCGCTTCTACGACTCCGTCCTGGTGGCAGGCCACGACCCCGGCGCTTCCCCGCCTCGAGGCTGGCCGAGCGGCTGCACCTACTACAACGACGGCATCTTCTGGTACAGCCCCGGGAATCCGGACGCGACCTACGTGGCAAGCCTGTGCCTGTCGCCGGGCACCGACGCTGATGGCCTGGACGAAGTCTATCTTTCCGTTACCTACCTGGGAATCGATATCGGGGGCGCCTTCAACAACGAGGAGGACGGAGACGGACTGGACGGCGTCTACATGAGCGTCGAGGAGAGCAGCGAACAGGTCCAGGTGTGGTACGTGAGCGACACGGCCGACTCCTCTGGCTTCGGGTTCAGCGCCAACATGGAGATCCACGACGCCCGTATCATCGCGGAAGTCGGCCCGTAGCGCCCTGCTCTCGCCCTGCTGTCTTGCCCCGATCCCGAACCGGCCGGTGGCCAGGATGGCTGCTGTACGCAGCATCGCCTAATCGAAGTGTCGCCCCTCGTGGCATCCAGCACACGACCCACATCTTCCCCTCGAGAGCCTGTAGCGTGGCTGCCCGCCGATCCGGCACCACCATGGTGCGATCGACCCATCCTTTTGGCTTCGCCGCTTCTCTCGACATCCCACACCACGACGCCCTTGTCAGAACGGATCCCCGGGCGCCAAAAACACCTCGTACCTGCTACCACGTTTCCTCACCAGCAACCTCGATCCGTCGTCCACGTCGAACGCATAGTGCCATGAGCGGCTCTCGTCCCCTCGACAGAATGCGGCACCAGAGGACAACGGGTGCTGAACCAGGCCCGCATCAAAGGACAAACCCGACGCTCCGGCGCCTTCCCGGGCCACCGCGTTCACAATGTCTTCCCAGGTCCAGCCGACGACCAGGAGAACCAGGCCCGCCAGGCGCCGCTCAAACCACACGGCCAGACGCTCAGCCCACCCGCAGGCCACGGCTTCACGACTCCCGGAACCGACACGCGCATCGATAGATATCATTCCGTACTCCTCCCAATGTGCCACTGCGATGGCCGGCGAACGCGCAACCAGGGGCCAGCCGGCCGCCACGAAAATCCCCGGGAACATGCGCGCGCATCTCCATTCAAGGTAGCCCCGCCGACCAAGCGTGTCCGGACAAGAAATGTCCGATCCTCCCGGCACGGGACGGGATATGATGGAGTCCAACGAATCGGACGGAGGTGCCATGGCTTTGAAAGCTGCCAGGCTAACAGGCCGCGAACGGCTCGACCTGCTGCTCGAAGCACTCGACCAAGGATGGAAGACCTACCGTGAGCTTGGATTGTTGACGGAGAAGCCCGAGCGCACGGTCCGCCGCGACCTGGATCGGTTGAGAGAGCAGGGATACCGACTGGAAACCAGATGGGAGGGCGGGACCAAGCGCTTCCGTCTCGAGCCGGGCTCGCTGCGCAAACCCATCGAGCCGGGCGTTCTCGAGGTCATCGCAGCCAACCTCGGGCGGGGACTCCTGGGCTTTCTCCACGGCACCGAGTTGAGCGACCAGATGGAAGGACTCTTCGCCCAGCTCCGCGCCCATTCGCGGGCCACGGAACGGCAGTTGCGCGATCTCGAACGCAAATTCTGGTTCATGCCCGATGCGCCTCGAGACTACCGGCGCTGCGACGACCATCTAAACGACCTGGTCACCTGTATTCTCGCTCAAAGATGCGCCGACATCTCCTATCGAACCCGCGACCGCAACAGCGAGGAGTTGCTCGTCGAACCCTACACCCTGGTGATCCGGAGGGAGTGCCTGTATGTGCTCGGACAGGTGCGTTCTCCCGGGGGAGAACACATCGGACGCCCGCGTCCATTCGACGTGACCCGTATCATCAAAGTCCGCCGGACGCGGCTCGACTTCGTGCTGCCGGACGATTGGGAACCTTCAGTGGTCTTCTCCGAATCCTTCGGGATGTTCATCCCAAGGGACGGAGAGCCGCCGGCTGCCAGCGTGCGCATCTGGTTCGCGCCCCCGGTGGGGAAGATCATCCAGGAGCGGCTCTGGCACCCGTCTCAGCAGTGGTCGGTAGCCCCCCAAGGGGGCTGGCACCTGGACATGAAGATCAGGTTGTGCCCCGAACTCGTGCATTGGATCCTCGGGTTCGGCTCTCAGGCCCGGGTGGTTCGCCCCCGAGCCCTCGAGGCGGATGTCCGCAAGGAGCTGCACGACGCCCTCGAACTATACCAACCGGAATGGCCGAAATGATGGCACAGGCCGCACAAGGAGATTCAGACAGATGGTCCCGCTTTCGGGAGTGGAACGAGCCCAGAAGAACAGACGCCGGCGCCCCGCCCAAGAAGATGACGCGCGCGCGTCACTCCTCCTGGAGCGCATCGAGGCCCAGCACCAGGTCCTGGCATCGCCTTGTGTATTCCATGAGCATGTCCGAAACATGATCGTCCACGTCCACGAGTGCGACCGCGAACCAGGTCTCACCGTCCTGGTCGTCCCGCCGGACGACCTTGCCGCCACAGTAGTAGACCTCGTCACCGAGCAGAGGCAACTTGAAGCGAAGGCGGAGCCAGCTACCCACCTCGAGGTCCTCGTCGGCACGAAACTTTATCCCGGTCGCACTGAACTCGACGAAAGGGTCCGGCTGGCTCCAGACCTCCCCCGCCTCGGCCAGGTGAGGATGCTCGAGCCATCGGGTGACCGCATCCCGGCGATCTGGCGGAAACACCTGGTACTCGAGGCTGAAATAGCCCTCGATACGCGGAAAAAAACGCCTGTCTCGAGGCCTCGGTCGACCAATCAGGCTAACCGTGATCCCTTCCTCGGATACCGCCTCGACTCGAGTCCTCCGCCGGCCCGTCTCGCCTTCGCCGAAATCCAGAAGAAGCTGCTCACCCTCCTTGAAAGCGATTGTCCAGTCCGTGACCTCGATATCGTAGCGTTTTCCATCAAAACGGACCACGCTCCCGTCGACGACCACCGGCGGGTCCTGCGACACCCGCATGATGGTCACGGGGATACGGTTGACGGTGCCAATGGGGATCAACATCATGCCTCCAAGACGATAGAGAATCGCGCCGGTCCTGTCCCGCTCGAACCCGGTTCACTCGCCGATCGAGTCGTTACTTCCACCCGGCCGCATCGTGGGCCGGTTTCGAGCCAGGGTGCCACAAACCGTGCGCACGCGCAACAGGGTTCGTGCCCCACCGCTTCCGTCCACAGTATCCGACCGGGCAGCGATTGCACCCTGTACCCAATAGATTCGAGCCGGACAGGTTCTTGCTTGAGTACGCTGCAGGTGCATGGTAAAAAAAGCGCACAGTTTCCACCAGGTCTTGCCAGGAACACCGGTCTCGTTGCTTAGGAGCTGACATGAAGCTGTCATGCACAACGATCGCGCTGTCTGGGTGCCTGGCCGTCACCGTGTCCTTGCCGGTCGCCGCCCAGCAGGACAGCCCAGGCCTTCAACTCCAGCATTTCAGACCCGCCACCAACGGCCAGGGCGGGCTCGGCGTGGAAGGACCCGACTTGCTGGCCCCCATGGCACCCTTCGTCGGCGTCGTCTTCGATTTCGGCAGCGCCCTGCTGATGAAGCAGTACACGGACCCGGACAGTGGAGAAACCGTTCGCGACAGCGTCGTGGACTACCAGTTCCTCACACACGTTTCGGCCGGTATCGGGATCTTGCCGTGGATGGATTTCGGCCTGGTACTCCCGGTCGCCGTCCTCCAGCAAGGGGACTGGAATGCCGAGGGCAATGCCATCCCGGCCCAGGCCCTGGGCGACACGTTCCTGGTTCCGCGCTTCCGGATCCTCAACAGCGCCGCCAACAACGCCTTGCCCCTTTCGCTGACCGTGGTGCTCCCGGTGTCCTTGCCCACCGGTGACGGCCAGGCCTTCATGGGGGAACAAGGGCCAACCGTGACGCCCCAACTCGTGGCTGGCAGACGGTACGAAAAGCTGGCCTGGAGCGCCGCCATCGGCTACAGGGTTCGCAAGTCCGGCCAATACGTCTACGGCGAGTTCAAACCCATCGAGTTGAGAAATGAACTCGAAGGCGGGGCCGCACTCAGGTATGAGGCCTTCAACGACCTCGAGGCCGTGGTCGAAGTGCAGGGCTCGACAGCTTTCATCCAGGACGAGGTGTACGATGAGCCGATCGAGGCACGCATAGGCATCGGAATGCACGCGAGCCAAGGGCTGTCCGCCACCGTGGGGCTCGGTTTCGGGTTGACAGGCGGATACGGTGCCCCCCTCTGGCGCGGCCTGGCTGCCATCTCCTATGCCTTCGGCCCGGTGGAAATCGGCCCACGGGACGCCGACGAAGATGGTATCGCCGACACCGACGACGCCTGCCCGAATGAGCCCGAGGACCAGGACGGCTTCCAGGACCAAGACGGGTGCCCGGACCCCGATAACGACGGGGACCAGATCGCCGACACGGACGATAGTTGCGCCAACGACCCAGAAGATATGGACGGGTTCGAAGACCAGGACGGATGCCCGGACCCCGATAACGACCAAGACGGCATCCTGGACGACATCGACAAATGCCCCCTCGAGCCGGAGGACTTGGACCAGTTCGAGGACCAAGACGGATGCCCGGACCTCGATCACGACCAGGACGGCATCCCCGACGATGCGGACAAGTGTCCGGCCGAACCGGAATCGATGAACGGCTACCAGGACGACGATGGTTGTCCGGAACCGGACCGGGACGGCGACGGAATCCCGGATGCGCTGGACAAGTGCCCCAAGCTGCCCGAATGGAAGAACGGGTACAAGGACGACGACGGCTGCCCAGAGAAAGATCGCGACAAGGACGGTATTCCGGACGGAATCGACAAGTGCCCCAGAGCCAAGGAGACGGTGAACGGGTACAAGGACGAGGACGGCTGTCCCGAACGGGACCGCGACAAGGACGGCATCGTGGACGCCCTGGACAAGTGCCCGAAACTGAAAGAGCCCAGGAACGGCGTCCTGGACGAGTACGGCTGCCCGGACGCGGACATGGACAACGATGGTATCCCGGACGTCCTCGATCGATGCCGAAAGAAGCCGGAAACATTCAACGGCTTCCAGGACGAGGACGGTTGTCCGGACAGCCCGCCCTCGAAGTGACCACCTTCCCGCGGGCCGCACTCCCCACACCCGTGCCGCGCGACCGCCGCCCCAGGGTCGCACGATCCAACTCCGAACGGTGTTGCCTCTACCGCTTGCTCAGCAGCAACGTCGCGAGTTGCCGCCATTCTGGAACCAGCCGGAGTCGGGACAGCACCACCCGGTCGGAAACTTCCCGGAACCCCTGTACGCGCCGCCGGCGGCTCAGGAGATCGCGCCGCCACGCCCAGACAGCACGATACGCGGCCAGCTTCGCCTCCAAGTGCTCGCGGCCCCGCGCGCCACAGTAGACCAGGATGGCCAGTTCGATAGCAAGGCCCGCCGGCGCCAGCAGCAGGAGCGTTCGCCAGTCCATCGATGTCAGCAGCAGGTCGAGCCGGTTGCGCTCGACGAGAAAAAGTTTGTTCGTATCCAGCGTCAATCCGTACCGGTGGTACACGACAGCGCCGGGCACACACTGGATGTCCGCACCGGCCAGCCGCACCCACCACGACAGGACCACGTCGTCGTTGCCCATGAAACAATGATCCGGCGCACCGCCGACACGCTCCAGGAGGTCCCTTCGGATCATGAAACAGGCCCCGCTGAAGCCCGGCACCGAAAACGGGACCGCCGGGACGGCTCCTTTCGGCTGATTCAGCCCGTTGCAGAAGCTCAGTCCGGTAACGTGGATCGCGCCGCCCATCGCATTGACACGGCCGCGATCCTCGTCGATCAACAGCAGCGGCGTAACAGCACCGACATCTTTCGAACAGGCCAGGACCTCCGCCAGCCGAGCGAAACAGCCCGGCTCGACCACCGTGTCCACGTTGAGCGCGGTGATGAATCTGCCTCGAGCACGTCTCAGCCCCACGTTGATACCACCGGCGTACCCCAGGTTGGCGCTCGACGCGACCACGCACACCGACGGGAAAAGTCGCCGCACCTGCTCGAGAGACCCGTCCGAGGAAGCATTGTCCACAACGATAACCTCGAGGTCCACCCCGGTCTGCGCCAGCACGGACGCCAGGCACCGGTCGACATGGGCAATGCCGTTGTGGACCACGACGATGACCGACACATCCGGCGTTCGTTCGCCTACGCGGTGCCCAGGCGGTGAAGCAGGCGGGAACTCCCCGGGGGGACCCGGCCTGTCAGGATGTACCCCATGACGACGGGTCATGCCGGAACCTCTTGGAAAACACCGCTCGAGCGCGGTGCTCGACCACCTTCAGCGCAACACCCACACCATGACGGACCGGGTTGAGGGTAGAACTCGAGGCATGGTAGGAGCAGGTGATGGGTACTTCCGCAAAACGGAACCCCATCGACCGGGCCTTGACCAGGATCTCCACGCTGGCCCCCATGCCGCTTTCCCGTATCTCGATGGCTCGGAACACGCCACTGTGGAAGGCACGATATCCGCTCTGGGCGTCCGTCACCCGCGCCTTCGACCCGGCGTTGAACAGGGCGGTGATGACCGCGATACCGACGCGCCGGTAGGGCGGGATCCCCGTGACTGTCCCCAGGTGGCGCGAGCCGATCACCAGGTCCGCCGCTCCCGAGACGATCGGCCGCACGAGATCCGGAACCTGCTCCGGATCATGCTGTCCGTCTCCATCGAGCGTCACGAGCACGTCGGCCCCGATACGCGCGGCGGCATCGAAGCAGGACCGCAACGCCCGGCCATATCCCAGGTTCCCCCCGTGGCGTATCACCGTGGCACCCGCCTCCTCCGCGACTCGAGCCGTGCCGTCCGTGGAGCCGTCGTCGACAACAATGACCTCATGCACATGCTGTTGCAGCGCGATGACTATCGGTCCGACGAACGCTGCTTCGTTCAGACAGGGCACCGCCGCCACGACCTTGCGTATCGCCCCCGGCCGGCCCTCACCCCTCGCGTCTCTCTCCGTCAGCCGCATCCTACGAGCCGGGTTCGCGGCCAAACGCGCTCGCCGAGCACGCATGAACCTGGCCAGGGGAGAGCGCCACGCGGGATCGACGCGAGCATACAGGTCCAGCCACACCTCCCTCGAGCCTCCCAGCCACCCCGGTGACGATGCACTGGGGATGAATGACACGCCAAACGGGTGCCACTCCGGCAGGACCGCGATCGCGCGGCGTGCCCGGCGCAGGTGCCTCGCGTCAGACACCAGGAAGATATGCCGGGGCGCCGCCGGGAGTTCGCGAGCAAGCAGTCGCGGAATATGGCGCAAGGTCTCCGCCGTGTCCCGGCCTTCGGTCTCGAGGAGCACCCGCCGGGTGTCCATACCCCGCTCCCGGGCCAAGAAATCCCGGTACACTTCCGCCAGGGACCGACCGTCAGGTCCAGGCAAGCCGCCAGCGACCACGAGCACGTCCGCCTCCCCGGACTCGAGGCGCCGGCAGCCCGCTTCCAGCCGCTGGAGTCCCTCACGGCTGGGCCGATCGCCCATTCGCGTGTGGGTCAACACGACCGCCACATTCATGATACGCGACATCCCGGCCTCATGTCGGACGCCGCGAGAGCGCGCTTGCCGCGAACCGAAATCGAGGCGAACAGCCAGGTGATCATGTCGAGCAGAGGACGGCTGTGCCAGTCGAAAGAGAACGCCGGCAGAGAACGGATCCATGCGCCGAGATCGTGCCTCCCGGCAACGGAAAAAAGGCGCTCCAGGTCCCGGTTGTCCATCCGGTCCAGGGCCGCATGCGCCAGGTAGCCGATACCCAACTCATGCGCCAGTCGCGCGCGCCACGTGCGTTCGTACACGACGAGATCCTTGGCTGCCAAGGTGTCGCGCCGCAACGCGTCGTGAAGGACGGTCGCCGCGATGTCCGCACACAGCGCACCGTAGTAGATCCCCCCCCCGGTCGTTGGCTTGACCTGCCCCGCGCCAGCGCCCACGACGAGCAGCCGGTCCGAGACGGTCCTGGGCATCGGCCGGAGCGGGATCGTCCGGACCCCTACGGGGCCGATCGCGCCGCCCACCCCGTAACCCCGCTGCAAGCGTGACATCAACCGGCTCAGACGGCGATCGTGGAGCCGGCGCGCCACGATACCGGCCAGGGCAACACCGGCTCGCGTCGGCACCAGCCACGCGAACCCACCCGGGGCGATATCCTGATCCAGGAATACGGTCACCGGGACATGCTCGAGCAGAGAGACCTCGAGCTGCGCACCGACCCACACGTCGGTAATGCGTCTCAACCCGAAGTGGGGCGCCAGGTCCGGGCCGTGACCGGTGGCCAGAACGACTGAACGAGCGGCCAGCACCGACCTCGACCCCCGCTCCAGCAGTCCCACCGTGACCTCGTCCCGATCGACATCGAGATGGGAGACCGTCGCGCCGAACCGAAAGGTCGCCCCCGACGCCTCTGCTCGCGATACCAGGAACCTCTCCAGGGCAGGACGATCCACCACCGCGGCCACCGAATCATCCCGCTCGACGCTAAGCCTCCGCCCTGCCGGGGAAACCAGGACCACGCCTCGAGGCCGATGGTGAACGAGCCTGTCGGGGATCTCCATGAGTTCCAGGCAGGCAGAACCGACGACCCCCGTGCAGCAGACATCGGTGGCTGGCCGGGGCCTCCGGTCGAGGGCAAGCACGCGCAGGTGTCGCCGCGCAAGCTGGTCAGCCACACGGCTCCCCACAGGTCCCGCCCCCACCACAACGACATCGTACAGCTTCGTCGCCACCGCCGGCCCTCCTCTCGTCTGCTGTGCAAAACTATCCCGTTGCGACCAGCGTGTCAACCTCGAGCCGCCCGCATACTGTTCAGTGGTGCACGCAAAAACGCCATGCATGCGGCGGGCGCAAGCGAGGCGAGACGCCATCGGATGGTGCCCAAACTCGCCAGGGCTTGAACCCGGCCGAAAGGGAACCATGTTGCTACCGGGAGGTCGATGCTAGAATGAAACAGGATTCTCGAGTCGGAAACGCAGCGAAAGGCGGCCACTTGTGTCTGCTATGTCAGTGAGACGACGACGAAGCACCGCGGTTCAGTCCAGCCTGGCCGCATCCGCACTGGTGCACTTGGCGGTGCTTGGGGTCTTGTGGGCAGCGGGAGGCCGAGCAATGCCCGGCCCGCCCCAGGTGATGGAAGTGTACGCGGTGACCGAAGACGAACTGGCCGCCGCCGGCGCCGCTCTTCCGCCGGCAAACACGGGAGAATCGCTGCCCAACACCGACCTGGAACTGACACCCGAACAACGGGCGAAGCTCCCCGACGACCCAGAAAAGCTCCCCGAATACCACCCGTCGCCTCGAGCGAGGACCGCTCTGACCGGCCAGATCGTGGAACTGGCCGATCCTCTCCACACCCAGACAGCGCCGGAAGACGCCCAGTACATGTCTCGAGCCGATCACCGGGTGGACCGGGAGACGGTCAGCCGCCGCTACAAGATCAACTCCGACGTGCTCGGTCCCACCTACTCGGACAAGACCTCCCTCGCACATGGCAACCAGGGTGATACCAAGGCCAGGCTCGAGGGCGATGCGACGCTCGAGCGCGGGGACATGGGTTCCCCTGAAGGAACGCTGATGGCATCCCTGCCTGCCAAGGCCTCGACACGGGCACAACCGGGAGGCCCCCCCCGGCCGCAGCAGCAGCCGGACACCGAATCCCCCGGTGCCGGCACCGCCCAGGCAGAGGAGGAGCAGGACGCCGCGGAAGTCGCCAAGCAACACGCCTCGTCGTTTCCGAGACGGTCGGCCGCCGTGGCCCTCCTCGACCCTCGAGCACTCGTCAACCGCCCGCGACTGCCCGAGCCCGTCTCTCCCGGGACCGTCACTCGAGACGGCGAGCGCGAGGGCACGTCCAGACCCATCGACCTCTTTCCCAACGCATTGAGATACGGACACGGTGCCGGCGGGGGAGACGACGGCAGCTCCCCAGTCCAGCTTCAGGAAGGTACTTTCGCCGGCGCGCCCACAAACGACTTCATCAGGGAAACGCCCGGCGAGGCGACCATGTTGAACGCCAAGGAGTTCCGATACTTCGGCTACATCCAGAAAATCAAGCGCCAGGTCAACTTCTACTGGACCCAGGCCCTGGACAATATCGGCCCGATCCGGGAACGGTTGACCAGGAACGAATACACCACCGTCGTCCACGTCGTCCTGGACCGCCACGGCAACCTGTCGTCCGTGTCCCTGGTTCGGACCTGCGGGATCCGGGCCTTCGACGAGGCGACTCTGGACGCCTTTCGCATTGCCGCCCCGTTTCCGCCGCCGCCAGACGGTCTCCTGGACAGGAACGGCCAGGCCGTACTCCCCTCCGTGGGCTTCACCGTCACCCTCTCGCGAGGCACCGCACGGTACTCGGCCATCGATCCTCGAGCCAACGTGATGTTCCCCGGTATCGCCTGGCCCAAGTAGCCGGACCTGACACCGGTTCCCCCGGTCCCCCGCGCGCCCCCTGCCCTCTCACTCCCGCCCCTGTCGCCGGAACCGATCCAGGAGTGCCAGCTCACCGGTCTCCTCCAGGTAGGACACGATCAGCTCGTCAGGATACGTCCCCGCGGACCACCAGTCGCACTCGGTGCAGAACGGCCCGCTCGAGGCATATTCACCTCGTATCTGCGCCAGCCGCCAGGCATGAATCCGTGAACCGTGCCAGAGTGCATCGAGGCTCTCCTCGCAAAGGTTGCCAAGCCGATTCTTCAGCCCGGTATCCAGGCAGCAGGTGGTGAGGTCACCGTTGAGGTGCACCATCGGTGTGTTCCAGAGTCCCGCACAAGGTCGCCGCCGTCGCACCGCCCCTCCTCAGAAAGACTGCTCACCAATCTGAAAATCCGCTCCAGACGGAACCAGCCCGACCGCCTCGAGCGCCTCCCGGTGAATCCGATTCGCAGCCTCCTGGTCCTGCTGGTTCAAGCGACGCAGGTAGATGGCGTCCAGGTGCCCAGACGGCCAGTCACCGGCCAGGTCCACGCGCTTCCCCCCGGCCCCAAGCAGCCGGGCCCAGTGGGTCACGAAATCACCCACCTCGAGCCGGTTCTCCGGCATGACGATGAACGCGACAGTCACCCTGGGGAAGCTCAGCCCCCTCGCGGCCCGGAGTTCGAGGAAACGGGCGATGTTCTCGTAGACCAGGTCCCGGAAGTCGCCACCCTTCACCGACCGGTACGTGGAGCGGTGGAAGGCATCCACCGAGAAGTGGACGAGTCTGAAGGTATCCGGGCACTGGTTGGGCATCGAGGCGCAGGCCAACAGTCCCTCCGCACGCTCCCGCCCGAACGCCACACCGTTCGTGTGGAGCTTGAACTCCCGAAAGAGCCGGTTGCCCTCGTTCATCTCGAACGCATGGCGCACGAACCGATCGAACTCGGGATGGAACGTGGGCTCCCCGAGCCAGTGCGGACAGAGCGAAATGTCGTCGCGATACCCCTCGAGATTGTCCAGGAGCGCGCACCAGGTCTCCCACGACATGAAGGTTTCCGGCACTTCGTGGACCTGGGCCGCCTGGGCCTGGCCACACATGCGACAGCGAAGATTGCAGCGGTCGGTGAGTTCCAGGTTCAGGTAGACCGTCATCTCCTCGAGTCCTCCCTGCCCCCGTCCCCGAGTGCCATGTCGCCTTCCGAGTCGGCGATGCCAAGGCCGAACTGCGCCCTGATCGCCTCGTTCTGGCTGATGATCGCCATGCTGCAGTTGCGACAGTGAGGATGCATCTCCCCTGATACCATCGCCTTCCTGAGACCATGGAACGTTCGCCCCCTCGCCCACACGTCTCCCAGGGTCCGATCCCGGATATCGTCCGCACCGTCGTCGGGAGCAATCACGCAGCATGGGCCGACGCGGCCGTTGTGCTGAACGACCAGGTGGTGCCACGGGTTGAGACACGCTGCGTGCAGAATGTCGTGCCGGCGAACCGCGGGAAACATCATCCGCCCTCGAGTCAGCGTTCGGGTCTCGAGGAACTGGTCCAGGGTGGTTTCGAGTCCAAGCCGCCCGGCGAGCGCCAGCGCTTCCCGCGCAATTCCTGGCAGCCGGGCACGGTCGGCCGGGGTCAGCAAGAGCGCATGCTGCTCCGGGCGATACGCGATGAGTGCGTCAAAATTGACACGGTAGCACTGGTGTCTCGCGGCCAGCTTCACGATGTCGCCGAGCTGGTGGTAGTTCACCCGGGTGACGACCGTGTGCAGCACCATCCGCGGGAGCGCGCGGCCTACCGCCCGCTTGTGGCGATTCAGGCGTTCCATGGCCGTCGTGACCTTGCGAAAGACCCCAGCCCGGCCACGTAGCCTGTCATGAACTT
Organism: Myxococcota bacterium; assembly: GCA_024278455.1. Lineage (GTDB taxonomy): Bacteria > Myxococcota_A > UBA796 > JAJRTE01 > JAJRTE01 > JAJRTE01. Next base: position 3,914 of record JAJRTE010000182.1, on the reverse strand, counting down.
CCGGCGTGGCGCCGTCCAGGCTGACATGGATCTCTTCCCACCCGATAGCCACCATCTCCCGGAGTGTGCCGTCCGTGAACAGGGTGCCGTTGGTGCCCAGGATACCGTACACGCCATGGGACTTCAGGTCACGCATGAGATCGTGGACTACCCCTCGTGCCACCATCGGCTCGCCGCCGCCCAGGATATAGCAGCGTTCGACCTCGAGTTCCGCGGCTTCCGCGACCAGCCTCCGGTACCGCGCCGGCGGGAGTTCATCCCGGCCTCGAGCGCTACGATACGTCGTGTCGCAGAAGGCGCAATCCAGGTTGCACCGCAGCGTGGGATACAGCTCGAGGGTATAGGGGCCTCGAGCCCTGCCCTGGTACCAGTCCAGGATCCGCTCAGCAATCTCTTGCTGGGGGTCGCCACTCATGCGCCTCTCGCTGTCTGCATGTCGCCCGCCAGGCTGATCGGCAGGGGTCGATGTTCGTGCCGCCTGGCCGGGCCACCTGCTGTTCGAAGACCCGCAGCATGACGCCAGGCCACCGCGCGTTCGCCCGGCCGGCCGCTGGCACCGATACACTATGCCTGCCGCCCCTTCTGCGGTCAAGCTGCAGGCTTTTCCAGCGCCGTCACGGAGATATTACGAGGCGAGCAAGTCGGCAAGCGTATCCTCGAGAAGCGCCTGGAATTCCATGTCCAGGTCGTCTCGGGGCCCTGCGATGGGTGTGCAACCGGACTCGGCGCGCGGTCCCACGGCGCCCCTGTCCGTTCGGGACTGGGTAGCAAGGCGCTCTGCGCCCCTCTTCCGCACCGACGCCGGCCTGCGACGCCGTTCCACGTGCTCGGCAAAGGGCTTCCGCAAAGGCGGCCCGGTCCCCCCCCCGGAAACACGCCCCTTCACCCCCCTCGTGTCCCAGCCATTGCCCTGCCCTTCGGCCTCGTCCGCCAACAATGCGGGCGGGAGCGCCTCCGGGCTTCGAGCGCCTCCTGGCCTCGAGGAGACCTTTCGCAGTGAACGCGCCTTGGCCAGCGCGGAGGTGTCCATCTCGACGGTCTCAAGGGAAGCGATCTGGTTGGCAACCGCGGTCCGGTGGAGATCGACGGGCCCCGGAACTTCACGCCATGCGGCGGACCAGTATTCGCTGGCAGTCGTTCTGCCGCACCGGGAGGCCTTCAGGTGCAAGAGGATGTCGCGCAGGTCCTCGAGCGATTCACTCAGGGAACGGCGCAGCGCCGGATCGACGCCCGCTGCAGCCATCCATCGTCCCAGTACCTCGAGCCGCCGTAACGGCCCGGCCTCGAGCTTGTCCGCGATCTGTCTCCGTCCTTCCATGATCGCCTCCTTCGATAGCACCGAGGGCAATCTCGTCACCCCTGCCTCCCACCTCTGTATCGACGCATCGAGGTCGGAGCATAAGGGCATTCACGCCACGGAGCACAATGAACGGAACTCGAAGAAGGACAGGTCACTGGGGAAGGAACGGCAACAGTACCGGCGCACGAACAGACGGGCCATGGGCAGGCGGGAACAGGAGCCGCACACGCCCCCCCGGGGGGAAGGTCGAGGAGCGCCCAAACCGGCAGAGGGACGCTCACTCCACAACGGTGAACCCTTCGCGGTACGACAGGGTCCCGTCTTCCTCAGTGGAAACCTCGAGGGCGTGCTGTCCAGGAACGGCCCGGATACCAATGGAGAGCCGGACGTCCAATTCCGTGAGATCGATGGCGTCCACATCGAGCACTTCAATCTCGGGCTCATCAGGGAATGCCACCACCGTGTAACCGGTGAACGTGGTGTTGATACCGCGTATGGTCACGGTCGTCTCCTCCCCGATGCGACCGAACTTCGGGTTGATGTCGAGAATCGCGGCGTCATCGGCGCCCGACGTGTGCTGCACCTCGGGAGGTTGATAAGCCGGCAGACCGAACGTGTCGCACCCGGGGCCGATCAGTATCGCCACGAGCCACGGCAACGCACTCCCACCTGGACAGAAACCAATACACTTTCGCACAACGGTTGCTCCACTGACCCTGCGCGGATCGAGATCCACCCTACATGCTACCCCGTGTGTGGCGCCGGATTCCACCACATTCCGCGCGACACGGGCACCCCCCCGGCACCGGACCTCCTCCGCGTCCCGGCTTCTCGCTCGGCCACCGTTGCCGCCCGTTCTCAACGGTCCCGCCGGTAGCGGCGAAGGAGTGCTCGAGTCCTGAGAAGCAATTCCTCGGGATCGAACGGTTTGGCCAGGTAGTCGTCGGCACCCACGTAGAACCCGCGCTTGACGTGGGGCGGCTCGCCTCGAGCAGACAGGAACATCACCGGCACCGGGGCGGTCTCGGGCCGATTCTTGAGTTCCTCGCACACGTCGAACCCGCTCATGCGGGGCATCATGACATCGAGGATGTAGAGGTCCGGCACGCGCTCTTCCGATTTCTCCAGCACCTCCACACCGTCTCGAGCTTGAATGACATCGTAGTCATCGGAGAGGGTCAGGGTGACCAGCCGAAGGATCTCGTCGGCGTCGTCGGCAATGAGAACGGCCCTGCGGCGCGGTTCCGGCCGGGACGCCGATTCCGCCCTTTCCGGCGAGGCGTCCGTACCGGCGGCTGCCGACTCTGGCGCGTGCGCCGCGGGTCCTGGCGCACCGGCACTGGCCGAGCCGCGGTCATCGGAGACCGGTGCGGACATGTCTCCTGCCTCCTCGAGGGGCCGGGAGCCCTCCTGCACAGGGAGGCCCCGCTGCACGACTTCGATCCTGCTGGAAGCGCCGAGGTCCGGTTCGAGCCGAAGCGGAGGCGGCGCAGCCTGGCCGGCACGCGGGCGGCGGTGAGCGCTGTCATGGCCCCAGGCGTCCCCGCTCGGCGAAAGGTCTCGCCAGGGGGCGGGCGGGACGACTCGAGCCACCTCTTCCAGCGTGGTGAGTCCCTGGGAGACCTTGCCCAGCGCATCCTCCAGGAGGGAGACCAGCCCTTCCATGCGGGCCTGTTTCCATATCTCCACCTGGGAAACGCTATCGACCAGAAGCTGCCGGATGGATTCGCTGATGGCCATGATCTCGAATACGCCCACCCGGCCGCTGTAGCCGGCGTAGTGACAGGCCGGGCAACCGGGCCCAGCGCGCCGCACGCGGTCGCCGAGCAGCCGGGGCTCGATGCCCAGGATTGCCCAGTCCTCTTCCTCGAGGGCCGCCTCGAACGAGCACTCGAGGCAGACACGCCGCACGAGGCGTTGGGCCACGATGCCGTTCAACGTCGATCCGAGCAGGTAGGGTGGCACGCCCAGCTCGAGCAGCCGGGTGATGGACGCGATGGAGTGTCCGGTGTGCACGGAGGAAAGCACGAGGTGGCCGGTGGCTGCGGCCTCGAACGCCACTTCCGCGGTCTTGCCGTCACGAATCTCGCCGATGACGATGACGTCGGGGTCCTGCCGGAGGATGGAACGGACCGCTCGGTCGAAGGTCATGCCGGCCCGGGGATTGACCTGGATCTGGGTAATCCCGGGCAAGGAATACTCGATCGGATCCTCGATGGCGATTATCGAGGTGGTTTCGGAACAGAGACGCTGGATGGTGGCGTAGAGGGTCGTGGACTTGCCGCTTCCGGTCGGGCCGACGCACAGCACGATCCCCTGGAGCTGAGAGACCAGGCGGTAGTAGGTCCGCATGGTTTCTGTCGTCCACCCGAGTTCGCCGAGGTCGGTCTTGAGCATTACCGGATCGAGCACACGAATGACGACCTTTTCGCCGAACTGGCTGGGAACCGTGGAGATCCGAAGGTCCACGCGCCGGCTGCCCAGCTTCGCGCTCGTCTTACCGTCCTGCGGCTTCATGCCGTCCAGGTCCAGGTTCCCGACCACCTTGATACGGCTGAACAGCGGCGGGCCGGCCCACTTGGGCAACGAAAGCACATCGCGCAACATGCCATCG
>JAJRTE010000181.1 GCA_024278455.1 Myxococcota bacterium | reverse complement strand
GGCCGGGGATGACGATCCCTATACACCGCCTCGAGACACCGACGGCGATGGAACACCGGACTTCCAGGATCCCGATTCCGACGAAGACGGCATCCCCGACGAGCAGGAGGCCGGTGACGGCGACACGCCTCGCGACACCGACGGTGACGGGACGCCGGACTTCCAGGACCCCGATTCCGACGGTGACGGCATCCCCGACGAAGAAGAGGCTGGCGACGGCGACACGCCTCGCGACACCGACGGTGACGGGACGCCGGACTTCCAGGATCCCGACGCCGATGGCGATGGCTGCGACGACGCCATGGAGACCGGTAACGGCAGCGACCCGTTCGCGTATGACACCGACGGTGACGGGCAGTCCGATTGTGTCGAATACGAATGCGGCGCCGATCCCAACGACCCGGACGAGGTGTGCGACCACGTGATCATCGTGGGTGAGGAGTTCCCCCTCGATCTCGTGCCCGAAGTCCAGCAGCTCGATCTCGCCTACGTCATGGACGCCAGTGCGGGCTATGACTCGACCGAGGTGACGCTGAGTATCATGGTTCCGGAGATTCCCCTGTTGTACAAGGGGTTCGATGGCATGGTCGACGAAGGTGTGCGTTTTGCCGTGACCGCGTTCACCGACTACCGTGAACGTCCATACGGCGGTGCCGACGCCTACCCCTACGTGCTCCAGCAACAGATGACCGACGACGACAATGCCTGCGTGCGCGGTATGAACCGTATCCAGGTGGTTGCCGAGGAGGGGGTGATCGACCCTGAAGTCAGCGCCTACGAGGCCATCTACCAGGTGGCCACCGGGCAAGGGTTCGATCAGGACCTGGACGGCGTGCTGGATGGGGGCGATGTGAGCCCGTTCATCGCCAGTGACACGGACGCTTTTGGCGGCCAGGTGGGCGGGGCCTATGACCCCGGCGACGCGTCGACCGGGCTCTTCGGCGGTGTCGGTTACCGGGACGAAGCGCTCCGGGTGGCTATCCTGTTCGCGGAGGGGCCGTTCAGGGATCCGGAGGCCGATGGGGCCCCGGAAGGAGCGATGGTGCTCGGCGTGGAAGACGTCCTCCAGTCCGCCGTCGATGCCCATGTTCGGGTGGCCGGGATCAGCTCGGCGTTGCCCACCTCCCCCTCGTACTTCAGCACACCCAGGGAGATGGAGGATATCGCGCGGGCAACGAAGGCGGTGGGAGACGTGACGCAGGCCGGCGACTACCACGAACCGCTCGTGTGGCCGGCTCCCTACGGCTTCAGCGCCCCGGTCGCCGCGATTTCCATCGTCGAAGAGTTGCTGAGCAGCGCCCCCTTCGACGTGACGCTCGTACTGGACGACAACCCGCTGGACCTGACCGCTCACATCTCGCCGGACGGCTACGTCGATCACCGGGTGTCCGACCCTGTCTCGTTCACCGTCACCATCGAGGACACGTTCGTCCAGACAGCGGACGACCAGGTGTTCACCATCGGTTTCAAGCTGAAGGGCGATGGGCAGGTCCTGCTGGGCCGAGTTCCGGTCGTGGTGGTGATTCCCGGGGGCTGACCTGCAACACCTCCCGCTGCGCTCGTGCCGTGGAATGCTGTTGCGCCTCTTGCGTGCGTCGACAACCAGGCAGTGTGCCAGACAAGGCCGGCGTCGGGCCGGAGCGGCCAGGGTGGCTCTTCGTTGCGGGGCCTCTGCCGCCTCCTCCAAGATGTCACGATCGCGCCGTCAGGCAGGAGCTTTGGACGCTCGAGTCCGGGGTGGCCAGAACGGGCTGCACCTCTTGTCCCGTGGAGAATCATGATGGCATTCTATCGTAGTGCGTATCGTTGCTCGAGGCCCGTTGCTGCGTGGGTCTCGCTCCTGGTGTTGATCGCGTGCCCCGACTCCCCCGGGGACGATCCTGGGACCAGCCCGGCGCCCGTGGAGCAGTCCGCCCCTCGCATACAGGTCACCCCCGACTTTCTCGACTTCGGTGTCGTGCTCAAGAATACCACCGCTTCCCTTCCGCTCGAGGTGGCCAATACCGGCGACGCGGAGCTTTACATTGGAGCAATCGTCATCGTCCAGGAAGAGGAGCCGTTTTCCTGGAACGTCCAGCCCCTGCCGCTCACGCTGCCCCCAGGTGTGACAGTCACCATCCAGGTCCGCTTCACGCCCGGCGCCGATCAAGGCTACTGGGGAACCCTCCAGATCGAAAACAACGACGAGGACCGCGCGGTCGTGGAGGTCCCGCTCGTCGGAGAGGGCACTCGAGGCACCGACGATGACGGCGACGACGTGACCGTCGAGGAGGGCGATTGCAACGACGATGACCCGGCAGTCTACCCTGGCGCAGAAGAGGTCTGCGACGGCATCGACAACGACTGTGACGGTGTCATCGACGAAGGCTTCGATCAGGACGGCGACGGCTTCTCCACCTGCGACGACCCACCCGATTGCGATGACCTCGACCCCGGCGTCCATCCCGGCGCAGAGGAGATCTGCGACGGCGTGGACAACGACTGTGACGGTGCCATCGACGAAGGGTTCGACGCTGACGGCGACGGGACATCCGACTGCACCGACGACGACGGGGACGGCTACACCGAGCAAGACGGGGATTGCAACGACGGCAATGCAGCCATCCACCCGGGCGCGGAGGAAACGTGTGATGGTGTGGACAACGACTGCAACGGACAGGTGGACGAGGGCTTCGACGCGGACGGGGACGGAACCCCCGACTGCACAGACGACGACGGCGACGGATTCTCCGAGGACCAGGGAGACTGCGACGACCAGGACCCGGCGGTAAACCCCGCCGCGGAAGACGTGTGCAACCATGTCGACGATGACTGCAACGGTGTCCCAGACGACGGCCCCAACATCGACGCCGACCAGGACGGCGTGGCTTCCTGCGACGGCGACTGCAATGACGCCGACCCGTCGATAGGCCCCGGCGCGGATGAAGTGTGCAACGGCGTGGATGACGATTGCGACGGCGCCATCGACGACGGCCTCCCCACCTCCCCCTACTACCCCGACAGCGACCAGGACGGTTTCGGTGACCCGGATGGCGAAACAGACGCCTGCGTCGCTCCAGCAGGCTACGTGGCCGACAGCACGGATTGCAATGACGACTACGCATCCATCCACCCGGGCGCTCCGGAAGTGTGCAACGAGGTGGACGACAACTGCGACGGCAACGTGGACGAAGGCGTCAAGACCACTTACTACGCCGACCAGGACGACGACGGCTATGGTGGTACCGGCGCCAGCACCGTCCAGGCCTGCTCACCCCCGGACGGCTACTCGGCATCGAGCACCGATTGCAACGATGGCAACCCGGCCATCCACCCGGACGCAGACGAGGTGTGCAACGACCTGGACGACGATTGCGACGGAACCATCGACGAGGACCTTCCCACTTGGACCTATTACCAGGATGCCGACGGCGATACCTTCGGAGACCCGGATACCCCCCTGGACCGCTGCGGGCCACCACCCGGCCACGTCGAGGACCACACCGATTGCGACGACTCCCTCGCCAGCGTCCATCCCGGTGCCACCGAAGTGTGCAACGGCATCGACGATGACTGCGACGGCAGCGTGGACGAGGAGGTCACCACCGACTACTACCCCGACACGGACGGGGACGGTTTCGGCGCCCAGGAGGCGTCACCCACCGCGGCCTGTTCCACCCCTGATGGGTACGTCCAGGACCACACCGATTGCGACGACTCCCGCTCCGGTGTACACCCCGACGCCACCGAAGTGTGCAACGGCATCGACGACGACTGCAACGGAAGCATCGACGACGGCCTTGCCGTTTCCGACTACTTCCTCGACAACGACGGCGACGCCTGGGGGGTCTCGGACACACCGGTCTCGGACTGCACACAGCCGCCGGGCTATGTCCCGGACGGCGGGGACTGCGACGACACCGACCCGGCCATACACCCGGGAGCCACAGAGGTATGCAACAACCTCGACGACGATTGCGACGGTGCGGTCGACGAGGGCGTCACGACCGACTACTACCCCGACGGGGACGGGGACGGATTCGGCGCAACCGGCGTGGCACCCACACCTGCATGTTCCCCCCCCTCGGGCATGCTCGAGGACCACTCGGATTGCGACGACACCGACCCGGCCGTCAATCCGTCAGCCCCTGAAATCTGCAACGGGATCGACGACAATTGCGATGGCTCCATCGACGAGGGCTTCGGCGATTGCAACGACAGCGACGACGACGGAGACGGCTACACCGAAAACGAGGGAGACTGCGACGACGCGGACGCCACTATCCTCCCCATCCTGGTCGACATCTCGTACAACGGCGGCGCCGAGGACGGAAGCCCGGAACGACCGTTCAACTCCATCCAGGAAGGCATCGTCGCCGCCCGCCCCGCCTGTCCCCTCGTGCTCGTCGCGCCGGGTACCTACCCGGAGCGGTTCGACTTCATCGGCAAGGCGGTGACCGTCAAAAGCACCGCTGGCCCCGATGTCACCATCGTCGATGGCACCCTTTCCGGCAGCGTCGTCACCTTCCAGAGTGGAGAGGCGTCCGGCAGCGTCCTCGAGGGCTTGACCATCACCCACGGCAGCGCCTCCCGCGGAGGCGGCGTCTACATCGAGGACGCCTCTCCCATTGTCCGCAACTGTGTGTTGACAGACAACGATGCTACACGAGGCGGGGCCGGCCTCTACGCCGAAAACGGCAGTCCCACGATCGACGGCAACACCTTCTCGGAAAACACCGGCGCCACCAACTGGGCCAGCGACGCCGGCGGGGCCATCCTCCTGCGCTCGGCCGCCGCGACCATCACCGGCAACACCTTCCTGGCCAACACGCACATCAGCGGGGGGGCCATCGGGCTGTTCTACGACGCCGATGCTGTCATTCGCGATAACCTCTTCGATGGCAATCAGGTCTACTACTCGAGCGGGGGGGCCACCGGCGGTGCTATCTATGTCTTCAGCTCGAGTCCCACCATCGAGGACAACCTTTTCCGCGGGAACCGCTCGAGCCAGGTCGGCGGTGCCGTCTACCTGAACGGCGTGGACTACTCGGGCAGCGAACCAGCATGCGCCGACCCTGGTGGCACGACAGTGGTTCTGGCCCGCAATACGTTTTCAGACAACACGGCCGGTGACATCGATCCCGCTGCGAGCGAAGGCAAGGGCGGTGCCATCTACGCCACCTGCGTCAGCGCGCAACTGGCCGACAACACCTTCGAAGGCAACCTCGCAGGCGTGTACGGTGGGGCGGCCTACTTCCGGTTCGAATCGGATATTGCGCTGACCAATAACACTTTCTCCACCAACAGCGCGACAGGGGAGACCACCTGTGGTGCCGGGGGCGCGCTCTACCTGGCCACCATCACGGGCACGCTCTCGAGCAACCAGTTCATCGCCAACACGTCCGGGTGCCTGGGGGGTGGGCTGTTTGCGGCTGCTGCCGCAGATGTCGTCTTCCAGGACAACTATCTGTCTGGAAACAGCGCGTTGCGCGACGGCGGAGGAATGTACGTCTACCAGGCCGTCGCCAAGATCTCGGGCAACACGTTCCAGGAAAACAGCGCCAACAACGCCGGGGCGATCGCCATCCTCGACTCGTCGGCCACCGTATCCCACAACCTCGTCCTCGGCAACGTAGCCACGGAGGAGGCCGGTGGCATCTGGCTGACCAACGAGCATGCCGACTCGACTTCGGTCATCTCCAACAACATCGTCCAGGGGAACAGGGTGTTGACAGGACGCGGCGGCGGTATCTGTATCAACGACGAGATGCCCGATGGCTCGATGGTCAGCAGGGGCACCGTGGTCAACAACGTCGTCGCGGAGAACGAGGCCACCGACTACGGCGCCGGCATGTACGTGGGAAAGAATGCCGTCGCGACGGTGCTCAACAATATCTTCTATTGGAATACCGGCAGTCACGGCATCTACGTGTTTCCCACCGCCTCGAGCGACCTCGTCGTCTCCTACAACGACGCGGTCTTGAACGACACGAACTTCGGCGGCGGGCCGGCAGGCGGGTTCGACGCGACCAACCTCGCCGTCGACCCGCAGTTCGTGGACCACAACCATGACGCCGACTATGCCAACGATGATTTCCACCTCGAGGCATCTAGTCCTGTGCGGGACAAGGGTGCGCCGGATGGCGCCTACGACGACACGGACGGCAGCCGGAACGACATGGGAGCGTTCGGGGGACCAGGCGGCGACTGGTAGCCAGAGGACGGCTGCGCCACCCCTATTTCTGGCATTGCGCCAGGTCCGAGCGCGTCTTCTCGAGGTCTTTTTTCATGGTGGCGACTTCGCGCTGCAGTGCCTGGATCTGCTCCGACTGGACCTGGAGCGCCGCCACGGCCATGCTGGTGTACCCGTACAGGTCGACCCGTTCCTTGCTCGGCAGGACCGCGGGACTCTCCTCGTTGTCATCGATGATGAAACCCAGACGCGCTGGGGCGGTCTCCGGCTCCCCGTTGTAGTGGTAGGTCGCCAGTTTCATCTCCATCAACGTGTCGTGGACCTGCGACATGGCCTGACGGTCCAGGTACTGGATGCCATGCTTGTGGGCCTTTCGCGAGATGGGGCACCCTTCTGCTTTGGGATCTTCGGCCGCACACACCATCAAGGCGTTGCAGTAGCTCTGGGGATCGCACATCTCGCCCTCGACTGTACAAGGAGCCCCCTCCTTCTGGTCCGTGCACAAGGGGATGTCGCCCGCCGGCGGTGTATAGCCGCTGCACACGGGGTCACCGCAGGTGGAATACCAGTACAACTCGGGTGCCGGAGTCGGAGTGTCATCATCGGCCGGCGGACATTCGGACACCTGTAGCGGTGTCGCTGCCACGATCATACCAACAATCCAGAATGAGGCACGCATGGATACTTCCTCCTGCTCACGGGTTTCGAGACCGCCGCAACCGGGCAACCGGCAACGCCCCCCCACGCACAAGTCTATGCCGTTGGTGCCCGGCTGGCTACATCTTGATGGCGGCAAGTGCCGAAACAGGGGGGGGGCGCGAGTCCATTTGTCGGCAAGGGGGAGGACATGGCAGGCCGCTCCGTCGGTCGAACGTCACTTGCTGCTCGTTGTGTCATCGTGTTTCGTTTTGCCTTGCGGTTACAACAACTCATGATATCATCATTTTTAGCTTCAGGGATCTTGTGGACTCGAGCTTCCTGGGAGAATCATCGCTATGCTGGGCGATACCGAGAGGCGCGTCTGGGACTGCCGGCTTCCCGCGTTCACGTGGGTGATGTTGGTCGTCGTGAGTTGTGGAGGTTCGGGCGAAGGGGACGGGACGCCGACCCCGGAGAGCCTGATCACCCCGACGCCGGAGGTTGCTTCACCGACTCCGGAGGCCTTTGAACCCACCCCGACGCCGCGGCCGGATCGTCCCACCCCGACACCGCGTCCACCGGCGGAGGCATCCGCCGGTGACGTCGTCATCACGGAGATCATGATCGACCCGCGCATGGCCGGGGACGAAGATGGCGAGTGGTTCGAGGTCGCCAACGTGGCCGGCACGAGCTTCGATCTGGCCGGTTGGCGGATCGTGGACCTCGACGGCCGTTCCCACGTGATCTACAACGGCGGCAACCCTCTCACGCTCGGACCGGGACGGCGCATGGTATTCGGGCTGAGCGGCACCCAGGCCCAGAACGGCCACGTCGACGTCGATTATGTCTACAACAACGTGTCGTTCGACAATACCGGCATCGATGGGGTCAGCATAGCGAACAAGAACGGTGTGATCGACGAGGTCGTCTACGATCTCGATGCGGACTTCCCATTCCTCGAGGGCCACTCGTTGAGCCTGGATGACGCCGATGTCGATGCCCAGGCCAACGATGTCGGGAGCAACTGGTGCGCATCGTTCGCACCCATCGGAGGGTCCAGCGACTTCGGCACGCCCGGCAGCGAGAACGGGACCTGTGGCGTCGACGCGGACCAGGACGCCTACCCCGAAGTCATCGACTGCGACGACCTCGATCCGAGTGTCAACCCCGGCGCCGCGGAAGACCGGGAGAACGGTGTCGACGATGACTGCGACGGCCAGGCCGACGAGCCGCCGAAGTATCTGCCGGGTGACCTGCTGATCACCGAAATCATGTACAATCCCAATGATGTCGACGATGCCGTCGGGGAGTGGATCGAGGTGTTCAACACCACGACCGAGAGCATCTCACTCAACGGTTGGGTCATCGGCGACGACGACGCCAATCACGTCGTCTACGGGTCCGCCGTGGTGCCCGGCAACGAGAGGGTCGTGCTGGGGGCAAGTGCCAACATCGTCTCGAACGGCGGCGTACTGGTCAGCTATGCCTATGCCGGGATCTTTCTCGCCGACTATGACAACCCCGTCAAGGGATACGCCGACCGTATCCGTCTCAGCTTCGACAACCTCGTCATCGACGAGGTCGCATACGGTGTCGGCGGCGATTGGCCTTCCGCAGATGGTGCCTCCATATTCTTGAGCCGATCCGGGTTCAACTCGAGGGACAACGACTACGGGGAAAACTGGTGTCTCTCCTACGAGCCCTACACGAGCAACAGCGACTTTGCCTCCCCGGGAACGGCCAACCCGGAATGCGCACCAGACTCGGATGGGGACGGCTCGTTCGACATGGACGACTGCGCGGATGACGATCCCGCTATCTACCCGGGCGCAGACGAAGTAGCTGGCAATGGCCTCGACGATGATTGCGATGGCTCGATCGACGAACAGCCCGCCGTCGAAGCATCGGTGGTCATCACCGAGTTGATGTGCGACCCGGCGTCGACCACCGACAGCATGGGGGAATATGTCGAGATCTTCAACGTCACCGACAGCGACATCGATATCAATGGATGGACGCTCCGGGACGATGAGAGTGACCGGCACGTCATCTCGAACGGTGGCCCGCTGATTCTGCCGGCCCATGGCTATCTCGTCCTGGGCGCTTCATCGGACAAGGACCAGAACGGCGGAATCGATGTGTCCTATGCATACGGCTACGACCTGGAACTCGACAACTTCGCCGATGAGGTCATTCTCGAGGAGGGAGGTACGGTCGTCGACCAGGTGCGATACGATGTGCGTACCGGATGGCCGGTGAAGACAGGGCACGCGATGAACCTGGATCCCACGGCCTTCGACGCCGTGGCCAACGACGACCAGGATAACTGGTGCGAGGCGTCGACATTCATCCCCCCAGGCATGTACACTGACTACGGTACCCCTGGGGCCATGAACGACAGTTGCTTGCAGAAGTGAACCCTTGAGATGGTCCAGTGGATGGGCCGCTCCGCTCGAGCAGTGGGCACCCTGCAAGGGGACCGTTACGGCACGACAGGAAGGCAACACCGCCACGACGGGTTGCACGCAGCATAGTCCACCATCGCTGAAACCCCGTCAACACAGGAGCGCATCATGAAAAACCCAACCAGGCTGCTTTCGATGACCCTTTGTTTCGTGCTGGGCGCCGGATTCATGACCACGGTATCGGCCCGAGATATCGAACGGGCTGATACGGTAGACATCACTGAGATCGGGTTCGCCGGAACACCGGCCGAACTCGTGGGATACACCGTCAATCAGCTCCTCATCGGCCGAGGCACCGCCGCTCAACCTGCTGGCACGCGACTGGCGGCATCGTTGCAGAAGGCATTCGGCGGCAGCAGCGAATTCCAGTGGGCGAATACGGTGGTGTTCGAGACCGCCAACCGCCAGGCCTTTTCGCTGACGTTGCCCTCCGCGTTCGACGCGCTGACCAGCGGTCGTCTCGCACTCGGCCTGTTGGAGGACGGAGTACTCGTCCGGGCCTTCTCCGTCACCATGATGGGCAACCAGGCAGGAGGCTACGATGTGACGCTCGTCCGGGCGGACGGCGAGATGGGCGCCCGGGTGTCTCTCGGCGTCGGACCCGGCGGAGAATGGACGCTTACCCCCCAGGATCTGCTCGAGCTTGCTGTCGTCCTCTATCCGAGTGCCGCCAAGGGCGTCTTCGATCCCCTCATCGAGACGCTGGAAGGCATCCTGGACATGCTCTACCAAATCAAGAGTCTCATCAACATGGCGATCTGTATCGTCAACGAAGCTATCGAGATGTTCAACGATCTCAACATGTGCGGCTGGGGCGAAACGCAGGTCGGTGGGGGGGCGATCGCCGGGCTCATCGTCTGTACGGTCCAGGACGTGATCGAGTTCCTGAGTGAGATGACCGACCACTGCTTGTAGCCAGCCCTCTCGTCTCCCCTCGATCCCCCCAAGCCCTGTCGTATCGAACCAAAAGCAGGCAACCAGGAACTTGGCGTAAGATGGCTGAACTTCATGCAACAACTGCACGGAGGAACCGGTGCGAGCAAGATCCTGGCTGTTGATTCCCTGTGTTGTCGATGTTGTTGTCGGCGTCGGTCGGGTGCTACCACGTCCGTGTGGTGACGGTCAACGTCCCGCCTGCCGATGTGCATCGTATCTGGACGCACAGGTTCCTGTTCGGGCTCGTGGGCTCGGAGATCTCCAGTGAATCCGTGTGTGGAAACCGGCCGGTGGCTGCCGTCAATTCGTTCATGTCGGTCCCCGACATTATCATGTCCACGCTTACGGCCGGCATCTGCACGCCCATGACCGTCCGCGTGACGTGCGGTGCCACCACGCTTCGATAGCCGCGCGCTCTCCATCATGTTCGGGCCACCCGTGACATCGCGGTCTATCTTCTCCAGGCCTGGACGCCTTGTTGCTTCTCCCTGGTCCTTGCCACGGTGTCCCAGATACAGGCCTCGAGGGACAGTCTGGGAGACCAGTGGAAGGTCTCGCGGAACGCCTTGTCGGAGATGATGCAGGGATACTTGAAGAAGTTGATGAAGTAGCGGGGGAATCCGGCCCAGTGCTCGAGGGTGGCGGCGACGATGCTGGCGGGCAGCGGGTAGACGCGGACTCGAGCCATTTTGAAGGCGGTACAGAGGGGAACGGAACCTTCTCCGGCGATGTTGAACACGCCGGATACTCTCCTGGGGCCGACTGCGAAGGTGATGATGGCGTCGGCGAGGTCGTTTTCGTGGATGAATTGAAACATCGGGTTGAACCCGGCCAACTGGAAGAAGGTGGGCGCACGTAGCAGGCTGCTGATGGTGTTGCGGATGTGCGGACCGACGACGTTGGTGGGGCGCAGGACGACGGTGGCGACCTCGGGGTGCTGATAGATCCAGGTGCAGGCCATGTTGTCGAGTTGAATGGCGTCGGCGATCTGAGGGAAGTCGGTCCCGGCCCGGATGGGCTCGTCTTCATAGATGGGTGTGTGGTTTGCGGGATGGGCGCCATAGATGTGGAACGTGGAGAACACGAGCAGGCGCGACACGCCCCTGTCCCTGCAGAGGTTCATGATCTTCTGGGACCCGATCACGTTGAGGTCGAAGCGTTTTCCCATCTCCTCGCGGAGGTTTCCGACTCGGCCGAGGTGCAACACGACGTCGAAGGAGTGGCGCCGGAACACGTCTTCGATCCTGGTCTTGTTGTAGTTCGCCTGGTAGACGAGGATTCCGTTGGGCGGCCGCTTGACCGGGCGGTAGTCGACACCGACGACCTGGTGTCCCGCGGCGATGAGTTTTCGGGTTACGGTCTGCGACAGGCCGCCGGCCATCCCTGTGATGAGAATCGTAGACATGGCAATCCCCTAGAAAAACAGCGAGCGGCGGGCAGCCAGCCCTTCATTGATCATCGATTGGACCTTGTCGCGAACGACGGCGACCTTCTTGTCAATGACGACATCTTCATCGTCGAACGGCCCGTCGAAGGTCATGGGCTCTCCGAAGTAGATATGGAACCGCACCGGGAGCGGCAAGTAGGCCAGTGGACCCAGGAGGGGCAACCACGGGCTGATGGGAAGGTAGGGGAGCCCGAGCAGCTTGGCCAGGGGTTTGCCGTCGTGGATGCTCACGATCGATTCCTCGCCCCCGATGACGGCCGCCGGCACGATGGGCGCTCCGGTCTGGAGGGCCAGTCGCATGAAGCCTCGCCCGAACCTGGCCAGCTTGTACCGGCGGTCCCATGTCTTGCCGCTTCCCTTGGTGCCCTCTGGGAAGACCAGTATCGCCTGGTCGTCCTCGAGAAGGTTGCGGCAGTTGATGGGGTCGCCGAGTACGACGCCGGACCGGGAGTAGATTTCGTTGATGTAGGGAAGTGCGGGAACGAAACGGTCCACCATGGCCCGGAGGAGCCGGGGCGGACTGGCCTTCAGCAGGCACACGACCGAGATCATGGCGGCATCGAAGGGGAACTGTCCGGAATGGTTGGGCACGATAAGCACGCGGCCATCCGGGATGTTCTCGATCCCATGCACGTCGGGACGAAAATAGGGATACAGCCGATAGGCGATGGAGTAGTACAGCTTGGCTTCTTCCGGGCAGAAGCCCCACTGATCGTACCCCTGGGCGTTCACCTTGTTCGGCAGGGAATCAATGGCCCTCACGACCTCTGGTTCGATGAGAGAACGAATGACATCACCCTTCAATGACACGGGAACACCTCATGACACCTGGGTTCGCAACGGTCCCCAGCGGGCCAGGCCGGATTCCCCCGGCCGGAATGGCGACTGGGTTTCCAGGACCGCGTGACGATAGCACGGTATCAAAATCTCCGGCACCGGTCAACCGGAATCGCGGTGCCACAACCCTCATGTAGTGCCCTTTTCGCCATCGTCTCGCCGGGAGAAGCAGGCTGGCACCTGTGCCTGCAGATGAAAGCCGTTCCAGGACCGGCTGCGGTCGTGTGGGACCAGCGGCAGGAGTGGCGCCTTCTGGAGCGACGCGCCTCCGTCCACCTTGATGACCGAGCCGGTGATGTAGGCCGCCGCCGGACTGAGCAGAAAGACCACCGCCGCGGACACCTCACTCTCCGTGCCGACCCTCGACGCTGGGATCTTCACCAGCAGTTTCGCCGCCTCCTCCTGGATCTCCGGAGGGTAGTTGCCCAGGCCGCTCGAGAGAATCCCTCCCGGCGCCACCGCGTTGACCCGAACGCCAGATGGTGCCCATTCCACCGCCAACGTCCTCGTCAAGTTGACAACGCCGGCTCGAGCCGCACCGGTGTGCGCCATGCCGGGGAAACCGTTCCAGATGTCGGCCACGATGTTCACGATTGCCCCGCCCGACCGGGAAAACGCATGCACGAAGGCTGCCTGGCTGACGAACCAGGTGCCGTTGAGGTTGGTGTCGATCACCGCGCGCCAGCCCTTTGGCCGGATGAATGCCGCCGGGGAGGCGAACTGTCCCCCGGCGTTGTTGACCAGTCCGTCCAGTCTCCCATGGCGATTCACGATGTCTCGTATCACAGCATCGACCGCCTCTTCGTCGCGAATGTCCAAGGTCACGATGTCGGACGCACCCCCGGACGCCGTGATTTCGTCTTGCGTGCGCTCGAGCGGGTCCAGCCTGCGGCCGGCCAGGATGGGGTTGGCCCCGAGCGACGCGAGTTCGTGGGCGATGCATCTGCCAATCCCCGTGCCCCCGCCGGTGACCAGGATGACCTGGGCCCGGAAGAGATCCGGCCTGAAAACGCTGTCGAAACGGCGACCCTCGTTCATGATGGTTCTCCTGGTGGTCGTCGGGTGGGTGGTCTGGGGAAACGGGTTCCTGGCCGTTGGCTGCTGTTGTTCTTGACATTGTAGAAAAGCAGACTGCCGGCCAGTTTTCAATTGGAATCACGTCCGGGATGGCCGTTGTCGGAACCGGGATGGCCCCTCCAGCGGTTTGCGCCCGTGGGGAATGGTCGCGAATTGTTGCCCTTCTTCTTCAATTCAAAAGCCTTGAGCTTTCGATTGAACTCGTAGAGTTCGCTGAGCCTTTTGAGAATCCTATCGATCTTTGTCACCTTCAAGCCTCTCTATGTCAGCCTGATCCTGCTTCGAGTCCCTCAACCTCTTGAGCCAGATTAGATCTTCTTTGTCCGCAAGCATTACCCGTCCTTCCTCTGATTCCGCTTCAACAGCATTCTGGACGATTCTCCTGACCTCTTCATCTTTCGCAATGAGAATATCTACCAGCATTTCATCTTCTGGATGTACAACCTTCAGAAACCTCCGTAGCTCGATGGCGAGGCTCTGGAATGTCCAAGGCGATGCAGATTCGAAATATCCATCCTTCTCAAGAATGTCTTTCACCTTTTCGAAATCATCGGAATCAACAAGGATGTCAAT
Organism: Myxococcota bacterium; assembly: GCA_024278455.1. Taxonomy (GTDB): domain Bacteria; phylum Myxococcota_A; class UBA796; order JAJRTE01; family JAJRTE01; genus JAJRTE01. Next base: position 47,021 of record JAJRTE010000181.1, on the reverse strand, counting down.
ATCCCTGGTAAATCGGGGATCGGCGTAGAACGCCACAGCGACTCCCCCAACAAGGGCATACTTTACCTGCTGTTTCTCGAACTCCGATACAAATCTCTTGAATTCTTCGAATACATTCATGCTGTCTTCCTGTGGGGCAACGGCGCTGGACCCCCTGGCGCGCCCAACGCACTCGTGGTCCCACGCAACATCTCCTTGGCCAAGGCGTTCCTTGGCGATCTCAATCAGACATCCGGGCGCCTCACCCCGCTGTCGTGTGCGACGAATCCTGGAAAACAGCCTTGATACACACGGCTTCTCGACCAACATGGCTCCACTGCCCAAGGCATCTGGAGGCTGTGCATGATCAGGAATCTGACATGCTCTGTTGATGTTCCCACAAGCGGCGTGCCGGTAGTGGTTCCAATGGAAACCTGCCCGAGGGCTGCTAGTCCTCAAGGTCTGGAACAGACTGGAGGAGCAGCCAATGGCCAAGGACCAGTGTATCGAGATCACTCGTCCGCTGTCCAGCCTGTTTCCGGCTGAGCCATTTGCGCTGAAGCCGCCTTCGGGTGCCGGGCGGGCTGGTCTCGAGTTGCGCACTTTTCCGTGGAATGTCTCATCGGGTTGCAGGAATACGATGGCGCCATACCTGGTTTCGGGTTCCCTTGCGGATCACGTTGCAGGCTACCATGGCAAAACCCACCTGTGCACACGGCCTCCGCTCGCCGCTGGGCGATTTCGCAACTCCCAGGCCGCGACTTCAGTGGCCGGGCGAATCGACACAAGCGTTTCATGCACGCTGCCACCCACGACCATGGGGTAACCCCATTGAAAACTCCTGCAATTCTCCACGTAGCCCACCAGGTTGGCGATGCCGCAAATGGCTCCGGCTGCACTGCTTGAGAGACGGGCCCGGGCTGAAGCGAACGCGCGGATGCCATGACCGCTTCGCGCCGTGCTGGTGGCCTTCTTCAACCTGGTACAGACGACACGTCGTCTCCCGACTGAAGCGTGGTAGGGACTCGAGGTTGATCGACTCCCTGGAGCCTGCACAGGGCCGGTCCATTGTGATCGCCGGCGCACAGCGAGGGAAGTGTTCCAGGGGGGAGGCGCTGGCCTGTGCCCCAGCGTGACGACCAGGCACGCCGCCCGGGTCATTCGTCCTTGCGTGTCACTTGCGACATCAGTAGAATCACACTATTTCAAACTGCGATCGACCCGGGAAGAGCCAATCTGCCTGGACAGCCAACGTCCCTGGAGAGAAACATCATGCCGACACAGCCTGGTCAAGCAAAGGTCCCCGCCTGGAAGACCTGTTTCAACCGAAGCGCTCGAGACCCCGCGGTGGCTCGCCTCCGGGGGCAGGTCGAAACCCTGTTGACCGACCTGGACATCGTCATCCTCATGGAGCACGGCGACGCCGACGGGGCGGCCATCGAACTGGTCAGGCGCCGCAAGGAGGCCGACGCCAGGCAGAAGGAGGCCATCGATTTCATTCTGACCCACCGGCGGCTCCTCGACGCCGGCGAGACCTTCGCACCGCCGAGGAACTTTCGACTGCTGGGAACCGGGACCCACTTGCACGCGCCCTGCGACTACGATCCTGCCGACAAGACCTTCCTGGCCACGCGCAGGCTGACCGTCCTGGGTCTGCCCCTGATGGACCTGGGCGCCTACAGGGCCACTCTGGACGACAAGGGCCGGTTCAAACCCCTGTCGCGAGTCCCGCTCGAGCCCCACGTGTTGGCCGGGCGACGTGTCAAGAAGCGGGTGGCCGCCGGCCTGCTCGTCCTCCTGGCTCTGGCCGGCCTGTTCTTCGCCCGGCCGGACATGGTGGCTTTCCAATCGCTCCCGAGCGCTGTGCACGTCATCAACGGGCTCGAGTTTCCGGTCTCGGTCACCATCGGCGAGGAGAAGATCGAAGTGCCCGCCCTGGGGCAGGTCTCTCACCCCATCGGAAAGGGATACTGGCACCTCGTATCCCGTTTTCCCAACGGTGAGATCATGGAAGAGGAGAACATCGAGAACCAGTCCGGGGAGGGCGTATTCACCTACAACATCCTGGGAGTCGCACCCTTGTACTCCGAGACGATTGCGTACACTTCCGGAGGTGTGACTCAATCCGACGAGACACTCATGGCGCTCGAGAGGACCGTGCGGCTCGAGGATGTCAACGGCGTGCTCACCCCGGCACCCAGGCAGGTTCGCGTGCCGTTCTGGAAGGAAAGCGTGTCCAGAAGGTTCGTCCAGGTGTTCCCCGGTGGGTGGCGCACCACCGTCGCGCGGCTCGAGGACCCGAACGAAAGGTGGACCGTCATCACGCGCACCCTCGTGGCCGACCCGAAGAACGAGGCCGCTTACCGCGCCGGGGTAGACGCGCTGTTCGGCATGGAACCCAAGGCAGCCATCCAGGCAGCGAGGACCTTCTACTCCGGCCACTGGGAATCCATCAATGCCCAGCGACTGCTGATGTGGACGATGATACGAGCCGCGGGCCGAGAGGGCGCCATCGACGCCTACCAGACGCTCCAGGTGATCGAACCCAAGACAGCCATCGGTGCGCTGCTGACCGCACAGGTGTCAACCCCGGACAAGGCGGTCGCGCTGCTCGAGCCCGCCGTCAATCTGTATTCGAGCGAGTACTTCCTCCGTTTGAACCTCGCACGGGCACTCCACCTCCAGCGCCGGTTCGAAGCCGCAGCAGCCCACTATGCGACACTCGTGGAGCAGGATGCTCGAGCCATCCGGTCCTGCTACCGGGAGTATGGGCTGTCGCAGCTGGCGCTTGGCCGCGCCGCGGACGCTGTGCGCACCGTCGCCCGGGCCGGAGACCTCGAGGGGTTCCCGGCCGACTTCGCGTTCGCCGTGTTCTACGCCCGTCTCGCCGAAAAGGTGTCCGTGTCCCTGCGACCTCACCCGGTGGACCACTACCTTGAACGGACGCCGCTCTACACCCAAGACCCGCAGTTCGCTCGAGCCTTCTTCCGCTCGATCACCAGCGGCGTCGTGCCCGAGGAAACGGTGCTCGCCGGGTTGACAAGCGATGACGAGCGGAACCTCGTGCGGCTCGTCGGAACCATGGATGACGACGTTTCTGCCGCGCTGGCCCTCGTGCGCGACATGAGCCTCGAAGCCCTGGAACGGCTGGACAACGTCAGGCTCATTCTCTTGGCCGGGGAGTTCAACCGCCGAGGAGACACAGACGACGCGAAATCCTTGATCGACCTACTCCATCTCTGGGCACCGTGGCAGGATCCCGTCGTGGCTGCCTTGCAGGAAGGCGTCGTTCAGCCGGAGGTGGCCGAACTGGACCTCGAACTGCAGGCTGCACTCAAGCTCGTGCACGCCCGTCGCCTCGGCACGGCAGCAAAAGACCATCGGCAGTTGATCGAGGAGGCTGCCAGGCTGGACGTTGCAGGAGGAATCGTGTCGGCTGCCGCCTCGTGGGAGCTGTCACCCCCTGCCAGTGGCTCCACCCCGGCAGCGAGGAAAAAACCCTGAACGCATGAACCCGGCCTCGAGACCGTTGCTCCCTTCACGCCACGCCACCGCGCTTCCAATCTGCTGTGGTTCCTGCGTCGTCGAAGAGGCACACTAGCATGGTCTGGGCCTGGCAAGGTTGGCCCGCTTGTTGCATAGTGGCCGGTGTCGGGGGAGAGAACGCCCGGCTCGAGGCATTCCCGCCTGCGGGGTGGCGGGCTGCTTGTCCAACGAGCGGCTGGTCGTCGCGGCTGGGTCGTTGAGATCTGCGTGGAGAACCAATGGAAGAAGAACTCGATAAGAAGTTCCTTCAGACCATCTTGAGCTGTATCGCCGACGGGGTGTTCACGGTGGACAAGGACTGGAGAATCACGTCGTTCAACCGGGCCGCGGAGCGCATCACCGGTGTTCCCGCGAGCCTCGCGCTCGGGAAGACCTGCTCCGATGTCTTCCACGCCGACATTTGCGAGCGTGGCTGCGCGTTGAGGCGGACCATGGAGACGGAGCAGGAACTGATCGACTTGCCAGCCCGCATTCTCAACAGTCGCGGCCGCGCTGTGCCGATCAGCCTGAGCACTTCAGTGCTGCGCGGGGCGGACGGGGAGGTGCTGGGTGCCGTCGAGACGTTCCGGGATCTGTCGGCCATCGAGACACTGCGGCGCGAGATCAACAACAAGTATACCTTCGAGGATATCGTTGGCAGGAGCGAGGCATTCAGGAAGGTGTTCGCCATTCTTCCGGATGTCGCCGAGAGCGACGCGACGGTGTTGCTGGAAGGACCGAGCGGGTCTGGAAAGGAACTGCTGGCTCGAGCGGTGCACAACCTGAGCCCCCGGCGCAACGCTCCCTACGTGGTGGTCAACTGCGGCTCGCTTCCGGTCAGCCTGTTCGAGTCCGAATTGTTCGGATACGCACAGGGGGCGTTCACCGATGCCAAGCGTGCCAAGCCTGGTCGCCTGGCGCTTGCCGAAGGCGGCACACTTTTTCTGGATGAAGTCTCGGAGTTGCCTCCGCCCACCCAGGTGAAGTTGCTGCGTGTGCTCCAGGAGCGCGAGTACGAGCCGCTAGGCGCTGTGAAGACGATTCGTGCCGATGTTCGCATTGTAGCGGCGACGAATCAGCGCCTCGCGGAACTGGTGAGCAAAGGGGAGTTCCGGGATGATCTCTACTTCCGGCTGGCCGTGGTGAGGCTGTCGATTCCCAGCCTCAAGGATCGCCGGGAGGATGTTCCATACCTGGTGGAACATTTCATTCGCCGGTTCAACGCCAAGCGCGGCAAGAACATCACCGGCGTTTCCCCTGCCGTCATGGAGACGTTGATGCGCTACGACTATCCGGGCAACGTGCGTGAACTCGAGAACGTGATCGAGTACGCCTTCGTCCTGTGCCATGGCCGGATTATCGAAATGGTGCATCTGCCCGAGGAACTTCAGGCATTCGCCAGGAAGCTCGGCAACGGGAGAGATCAGCCGGATGGCAGCAAGCTCCGGTGGGCCGAAGCGGACATGATTCGCTCCGTGCTGGATCGGACGGAGGGAAGGGTGGGGAGAGCTGCCAGGGAGTTGGGTATCAGCCGCACGACCCTGTGGCGCAAGATGAAGCGCTACGGGATATCCCACCACGAGTTCAGATGATCGCTCGCCCCCGACACGCGTGTCGTTGCGGCGTTTCACGCCTGCAACAACGTTGCAGCAACATTGTTTCATCCTTGTCAACACAGTGAACCCGTTGCATTCGTGACGCGACCTGTCTTGGGCCCTGTTTGCGCCCGCACCGCGCTTTTTCGGTGGCGGCGGCGATGGTCGGAGGGCCGAGACCACGGATCCGCGGTTGGCCGGCAGGTTGCAAGACCGGGCTGCGTGGACCGAACTGGTGGGTCCGTACGGCCGGGGTGCGCGGCGTCCAGCCCGTCGGACGGAGCGCAATGGAGGGGCGAGGGTGCACGCACTTCGTTCGAGGACCGAGGTGGCAACCGACGCCGGGTGAAGCTGGCCGAGTATCCGTCCGGCTCTTCAGCGTGTACGCGAGGTGTTCGATGACACGGACGAAGAAGAGGACGGTGCTGGTCGTGGACGACGAGCCCCACGTGCGGCACTACCTGGGCACGGTACTCCAGGATGCAGGGTTTTGCGTTCTGACGGCCTCGGACGGACAGGAAGGGCTCGAATTGGTACGGGCGCACAGTCCGGACTTCGTGTCCGTAGACCTTGCGATGCCCAGGAAAACGGGTCACCACCTGCTCCTCGAGATGAAGCGGGACGCATCCCTGTCCCAGATCCCGGTGGTGATCGTCACTGCACACGCCCGCGATGCACTTGGCGCGCGCATGTTGGCGGAACTGGAGGATGCGGGGTACCTGGCCTCTCCGGACGGCTACCTGGAGAAGCCCGTGGCGGCGTCGAAGTACGTGGCTGTGGTCCAGCAGGCGCTTGGCATCGATGATTCCGGGGGCGAGCCGTCACTCGACGAGTTGCGTGCGGCGTTGACGAGCAAGATGGCGGATGCGTCGCCGGAAGCCTTGAGAAAAGCCCTCGAGGTGTTGTCTCGAGAAGTGCAGGACGATGGTACGTGAAGTGGGGCACAGGGGCAGCTCTCGCTGGCGTTGGGGATTCTGCTGCCTCCCTGCGCTCCGGGGGTTTGGCATCGAGGGCGGACCTGTCCTGGGGACGGGCGATTCCCCGTTTCCACCACCGGTGCAGCATGGACGTTTGCAACTGAAAAGGAGAGAAGAGCATGACGGCGAATGCCGGCAGGAAGCTCATCCTCATCGTCGAGGATGAACCGCATGTGACGATGTACCTGGAGACGCTCCTTCAGGACAACGGGTACGATACGGTGTCCGCGCCGAACGGCAAGGTGGCGTGGGAGAAAGCGAAGGAGAGGAGACCTGACCTGGTGTCCCTGGATATCACGATGCCGGAGGAATCGGGGATTCGGTTCTACCGGAGGCTCAAGGAGGATCCGGAGCTTGCTGGCGTGCCGGTGCTCGTGGTGACCGCGGTCACGGGCTACGGGGGAGATCCGAGGCCGTTCAAGAACTTCCTGGAAACCCGCCGGCAGGTACCGCCCCCCGAGGGCTTCTTCTCGAAGCCCATCGATCGCGAAGCCTTTCTCGAGTCTGTGCGCCAGCACGCGGGCTGAACCGTCCCTCCTGTGCTCTGCCTGTTCCAGCTTGCCCTGGACGCTGCATGATGCTAGGTTCGGATGAGTCTGCTGGCCAGCGCGTCGTTGCTCTGCGCGCCCTCGAGGTGTGCGGCGCGGAAGGCGGGGTTGGCCTCAACTGCTCGACTGCTGTTGGCGGGCCGGCGGACCAGGGTATCACGCTGGCGATGGTCCCCGGTCGCGACAAAGGCGCCAAAGTCCGTCGCACCGATCCCGGCGCCGACCTCATCGAGGAGGACGAACATGCCTGGCGGGACTCGGAAGTTCATCGTTGGCGTGGACCTGGGCACGTCCGGTCCGAAGGTTGCCCTGTTCGATGTGGAAGGTGAGATGTTGGCGTCATCGTTCGCCCCGACGCCCGTCGTCTTGTTGCCTGGCGGGGGGGCGGAACAGAGACCGGACGATTGGTGGCAGGCGATTGCTCGAGGCACCAGGGAAGTGGTGTCCGTGAGCGGCGTGGATCCCTCTGACGTAGTCGCCATGGGGTGCTCGACGCAATGGTCCGGCACGGTGGCTGTGGACAGGTCAGGCAAGCCCTTGATGAACGCCGTCATCTGGATGGACTCTCGAGGTGCTCCCTACCTGAAGCGGATTGGCGATGGTGCCTTCAAGATCGAAGGGTTTGCCTTGAGGAAGCTGATCTACTGGCTGAGGGTCACCGGGGGGCTTCCCGGTCCTTCTGGCAAGGACCCCATCGCGCACATGCTGTTCATCAAGCATGAATGCCCAGAGGTGTACGAGGCCACCTACAAGTTCCTGGAACCGCTGGACTATCTCAACATGCGGATGACCGGCAAGGCCGCCGCTTCGTATCATTCCATTTCGCTCGCATGGGTCACGGACAACCGCGATGTAGGCAACGTGCACTATGATGACCGCCTTCTGGCCATGAGCACCCTGGACCGGGACAAGCTGCCCGACCTCTTGCCGGTGGACGCCGTGCTGGGAACTCTTACTCCGGAAGCCGCCGGCGACCTCGGGCTCACCGGCAGCACCCAGGTGGTGATGGGCGCTCCGGATTTGCATGCCGCCGCCGTGGGATCGGGAGCGGTCAGGGACTACGAAGGCCACCTCTACGTCGGTACCTCATCCTGGATCACGTGCCACGTGCCATTCAAGAAGGTGGACGTCATCCGGAGCATCGCCAGCCTGCCATCGGCGATTCCCGGACGATACTTCGTCGCCGATGAGCAGGAGACATCGGGGGGGTGCCTCAACTTCCTCCGGGACAGCCTCTTTTTCCCCAACGACGAACTCGAGACGAAAGCACCGCGGGATGTGTTCCGAAGATTCGACGAGATGGCAGGGCGGGTGCCTCCGGGCTCGGGCAAGCTCATCTTCCTGCCCTGGCTCTATGGCGAACGAACCCCTGTCGAGGACAGCCGCTTGCGAGGAGGGTTCTTCAACCTCTCGTTGGAGACCACCCGGGCGCACGTCGTGCGATCCGTGCTCGAGGGCGTGGGATACAACCTGAGATGGCTCTGCGAGGCTGTTGAGCATTTCATTGGAACGCGCTTCGACGCCCTGAACATGATCGGTGGCGGAGCGAAGTCGGATGTGTGGTGCCAGATACTCGCCGACATCCTCGACAGGAAGATTCGGCAGGTGCGCGATCCGATCATGGCCAACGTCCGCGGTGCTGCTTTCCTGGCGGCCGCCGCCCTGGGCTACCTCGAATTCTCCGATATTCCGAACCGGGTGGCCATTCGACAGACGTTCGAGCCCAACCCCGGCAATCGCGGAACCTACGACGAGTTGTACAAAGAGTTCAGGCGGTTATATCGAGCCAACAAGCGCATCTTTGCGCGGTTGAATCGCAGAGGATGAACCTCGAGGGAGGATCACGATGGACCCGATCGCGTTTTCGATCAAGTATCTCTCAGGCCTCGATCCCCGGTTGCTCAGCGTGCTGGAGCGGCAGGTCAAGAAGGTGCCCGCGTTGCGGCGCCTCATCGAGTCCGAATACGACAAGCTGCTCCGGGATATCGAGGACGAGGTGAAGCCGTACCGGAAGGTCTACGGTTCCCTGGACCGATTGCCTGCCGAGGGCCGCAGCCATGAAGAGATCCTCGAGGAGATGGAAGCCATTCGGGAACGGGAGGCCGCCCGGTGGCGCAGCGGGTATGTCTCGGGAGCGGTGTACCATGGCGACGACCGTCACGTCGAGTTCCTGAACAAGGTCTACGCCATCAACTCGCAGTCCAACCCCCTGCACTCGGACCTGTGGCCCAGTACCTCTCGATACGACGCCGAAGTGGTTGCCATGACCGCCCGGATGCTGGGTGCAGGAGCCACGGGGGACGAGATCTGCGGTACGGTGACCTCCGGGGGAACGGAGAGCATCCTGCTGGCCATGAAGAGCTACCGCGACCGTGCGAGGGAGACTCGAGGTGTCAGGCGTCCGGAGATGGTGGCGCCCGTGACCGCTCATGCTGCCTTCGACAAGGCCTGCCAGTATTTCCGTATCAAGAAGGTGACCGTTCCGGTCGGGAGGGATGGCCGGGCGCTGGTGGGCGGGGTGAAGGAGGCCATCACGCGCAAGACGGTCGTCGTTGTCGGCTCCGCGCCTTCGTTTCCGCACGGGGCCATCGATCCCATTGCGGAGATGTCGGCCCTGGCGGCGAGACGCGGCATCGGGTTCCACACCGACGCCTGTCTCGGCGGGTTCGTGCTGCCCTGGGCGGAAAAGCTGGGGTATGACGTGCCCCCCTTCGACTTCAGGCTGCCCGGTGTCACGTCGATGTCGGTGGACACGCACAAGTTCGGCTACGCGGCCAAGGGGACCTCCGTCGTGCTCTATCGAGGAAAGGAGCTGCGGCACTACCAGTACTTCACCACGACGGACTGGCCGGGAGGCATCTATTTCTCACCGACGTTCGCCGGTAGCCGGCCGGGAGCGCTCAGTGCGGCGGCGTGGGCGACCATGGTGAGCATGGGCGAAAAGGGATACCTCGAGGCGACCAGGAGAATCCTGGAGACCGCCTCGCGGTTCCGGGATGCCATCACCGCCATTCCGGAACTCGAGGTGATAGGCAATCCTCTATGGGTCATCGCCTTCACGTCGCGGTCCCTGGACATCTACCAGGTCATGCAGAACATGACCGAAAGAGGCTGGAACCTCAACGGGCTCCACAAGCCATCGTGCGTCCATGTCTGTATCACGTTGCGCCACACCCAGCCTGGTGTCGCCGATCGGTTTGCGCAGGACTTGAAGGCTGCCGTCGAGGATGCTCGCGAGAGACCCGGTGTGCACGAGGGAATGGCTCCGATCTACGGAATGGCCGCGACACTACCCCTCAGGGGCCTGGTGGGGGACATGCTGAAGCACTACATGGACCTCCTCTACAAGGTATGACCCGCCACGATGGGCTCGAACTCCCGCGGCTCCGCGGGCCAGTCCAATGCCTGGCACAAGCTGGCCTCGAGTTCGCGGACGCGCCTGGCCCGGTCATCCTCGCCGGCCGAACGGCACAGGTCTTCCGCCTTGCTCAGCATCCAGATGTCGACCTCCTTGACGACACCGACCTGGGCGAGATGCCGTCCCGCTGCCTCGAGGTGCCGGTCGAAGTCCTCCCAGGACCGCTCTTCCGCGTGGCACCACGCAAGTGCAGCGTGGAAGGCGCCGAGCACGCGCCTGTGTCCGTGGCGCTCGAGCCTTTCCGGCACGCCCTGGAGCAGGGGCCGGGCGTCGTCGAACCGTCCCTGGAGCATGAGCACCGTGGCCAGGTTCACGGTGGGAACGGCCCACATCCCGGCCTCGGTGTCTCGAGCCTTTTCCATCGCCTTCTGGTAGGCCCTGGCAGCCCGGTCCAGGTCTCCCTGGCGGCGCGCGAGTTCGCCTGCTTCGTTGAGGAAGAAAACGATGGCATGCTTGCCGCCGATGCGGTCGATGATCGTCTTGGCTCGGCGGAGAAAGCCGAGGGCCTTGTCCGTGTCGCGATCGTCATAGAGCGCGACTCGCCCCTGGCCCCGGAGAGCATCCGATACGCCCGACAGGTGGCCATGCTTCCGGCCCAGTTCCATCGCCTTCTCGAAGCATGCCCGGGCCTTCGAGGCCTCGCCCATCTGCTGGGCGACGTGGCCGAGGAACACCAGGCAGGAAACCTGCCGGTATGAATCGCCTTCTTTCTCGTAGAGTTCCAGGGCGCGCTCGTACAACTCGACCGTCCGTTGAGACCTGCCCTGTTCCCAGGCGACGTTGGCCAGCCCGCGCAGGCAGTGCGCGGTCTCTCGCGCCTCGTGACGCAGGGCGAGTTTCGGGAGAGCTTCCTGGTAGAGTCTATCGGCGGCCGAATAGTCGCCGCGGTACCTTGCAAGGTCCCCCTTGAGCCTCTTGGCACTCGCCTGGATGCGCTGCCATTCGTGCCGTCGAGCCGTCTTTTCGATCCTGGCGATGTGGCGCGCCACAGCCTCGGGGTGCTCCTGATCCAGGTCCATTTGGGCAGCAAGCAACCATCCGTCGCCGAGCCGAACATCCAGGCCGTCGCCCCCCAACGCTCGAATCGCCTCCTCCCGGCGCTGGATGAGGACTCGAGCCGCGTGGAAATCGCTTGCCTCCCGCCTCTGCTCCGCCGCGCGCAGCAGGGGGTCCAGGGCGCGCTCGAATTCGCTGGCGGCAAGGTAGTGGCGGCCGATGCGCTCTGCCACACCCGGTTTCGCGCCCTCGTACCGCTTCTTCAGCATGTTGGCACAGGCAAGATGGTGGCGCCGAGCGCGACCACCCTCTCGAGCAGACCGCTCGAGGCTCTCCCGAAGCATGGCGTGCACGAACGACCACAGGATCTGCTTGGGGGCGCGACCGGACCGCTTGCCGAGGCTGATACGGACGAGGCGATGGCCCAGGAGGCTGTCGAGCACGCGCTCCGGAAAGGAGATGCCTGCTTCGAGGCAGGCCGCCCGCCATTCATCGACCAGGACGCTCTGCCCCAACGTCGCTGCCAGCTCTATCGCATGAAGGGCTGTGGGAGACTGGCCTTGCATGACCCGCTGGATCCTGGCCTTCCATACCTGGTGGATGTCGTCAGGAAGCGTCAGGGGGACCCCTTGCTTCAGAACGAAACCCTTGCCGCCAGGCTCGAGCAAGCCCCGTTGGACCCAGTCGCCGACGAGTTGGACCGCAAACATCGGATTACCGGCCGTCCGCGCCTCCACGCGGCTGGCAAGACGGGGCTCCAGGCCGAGGAGTTCCCGCACGAGCCTCGAATGGTCTTCCGGGGCCAGCGGGGGCACAAACAGGCCTCGAGCGCCTGGCTGGTTCTTGAGCGCGTCGAGGAGCCCACTTTCGTAGGGACGTTCCACGAGGGCATCATCTTGGACCGTGATGAGAAACAACACGCCGAGTCCTTCCGGCTCGGTGTGCTTCATGACGTGATAGACGAACCTGAGCGAGTCGCCGCCCCACTGAGCGTCATCCAGCCAGACGATGACCGGACGCTCCGCGGAGAGCTTCTCGAGGTAGCGGGTGATGATGACATAGCGTTCGGTAGGGCTGTGGAACCGGATCGTCTGCCCGGCCGGCCCGTCGTCTTCCTCGTCATGGCCGAGCAATGCGGGAGTCATGAGTTCGGTCATGGCCTGCCACTCGTAGGGATCCGACACGTCGAGATTGGCAAGCAATCGCTCCAGGCGTTTCTCGGTGTCGTGCTTAGAAAGGCCGACGCAGCGCGTGAATCGGGCCAGCATGGCAGGGAGTCCGTGGGCAGGGCTCTGGGTCGGGCCGTGTCTCGCCGTGAGAACTCGAGCACCCCCGGCCTCCAGTGCCCGTTCCGTCATCCATTCGGCGAGACGGCTCTTGCCCGTTACGGCGGCGCCACGAACCAGGACCACCGCGGGACGTCGCGCTTCGTGCACCTCGTGGAGCGCCTGCCATATCGCGTCGCGCTCCCCGTCTCGATCGACGAACGGTATCGTTCGGATACCATAGAGTCCCAGCCCGGCGCCCTCGAGCAGCATGGAGCGGTGCGGCTCCACGTGCGGCCGCCACGATTCCGGGAGGGGCGGGACCTGGATCGGTGGCAGTTCGTAGGGAAGGCCGGAATCGCTGGAAACCCGTTCGCCTGCCGCCAGGGTGATGTTCTCGAGCGCCTCTTCGGTGTCCGCTCCCAGGCGCTGGTGTTGCACGCCGTCGAGCAACGAGTCGGTACGGTGCCCGCGCGCAGGGGGTGCCGGAGTAGGCGACGGGCCTTCAGCCTTGCGACCAGCTCTGCCCTCCTCCTCGTGGGCTCCGCCTATTTCGGCGGCAGTGCTGCCGAACCAGAGGGACTCGATCGTGGGAGCGGGACGGATCGACTCGGTGATGAGCCGGGAAATCCCACGCCGGTCCGACGGGGAACGCCTCGAGCGTGCGTCCGATACCAGACTAGCGGCGCTCGAGCCCTCCTCCGGGTGGACGGTCTCGATGGCCACGATGTCTCCGGCCAGGTCCTCGATGATCGTGTCGTCAGTATCGGCGACTTCTTCCATCTGGGACAGGGCATACGTCGCGTCTGCGGCGAACTGGAAACGGTCGCAGGGCCTTTTCTGGAGGAGCCTCATGACCCATGCTGCGAATCCGGCGGGAATCTCGAATCGCGGCTCGAGCGGGGGGGGAGGGGCGTACCAGTGGGCCTCGGCGAGCTGCAAGGCGTTGGCTCGTTCGAAGGGAGGCTTGCCGCACACCATCTCGTAGGCCACGCACCCGAGCGCATACAGGTCTGTCCACGGCCCGAAGTCCCGCCACTGGGCAGCGAATTGCTCCGGGGCCATGTAGACCGGGGTCCCCATCATGGGCACAGCCGGCTCCAGTTCCTCCCCGTTGCCCGTATTCGTGGGGGCGCCAGTGGATCCTGCGGCCAACATGTCCGCCCCATGGCGTCCCATGGCGTGCGCGATACCAAAGTCTGTCAGCTTGAGCGCGTCGAGGTCGTGATCTTCCGGCAGAAGGACGTTGTCGGGCTTGAGGTCCAGGTGAATGACGCCACGCGCATGGGCGTGTGACAGGGCATCGAGAAGCAACGCAAGAACGCGGCGCACTTGGACCCACCCCAGGTCGGGCAAGACCTGCGCCAGCGTTCCGCCCGCCATGTACTCCATGGCGATGAACGGCGCCCCCCGTCGCAGTCGGCCCTTGCTGAGCCACTGGGCGTCGGAAGACACGGTGCCGTCGTCGTAGATGACCACGACGTTCGGATGGGTCAGCCCCGCGACCGCCCGCACTTCGTTCCGGAAGCTGGTGCGGTAGGCGGGGTTGTCAGCGTGCTCCCCGGTCATGATCTTGACGGCCACCGCTACGTTGTCCGCAGGGTGAACTCCCTTCCAGACGTCGGCCATTCCGCCCCGTCCGATGGGCTCGAGCAGTTCGAAGGGACCGAGCATGATCCGGTTCGAGGTCACCACGCAGGCTCCTGTTGGCGGTGCTCGACAAGAGCGTTCGAAAGTCCGCTGCACGGCGGGTGTGATCGCGCGCCCCCCGGAATCGCCGGCCCGCCGCCGAAACCAGTCGTTCCCCTCGGTGAGCGGGTGCCGGGAGAGATTCCGGCTGTCCATGAATCCACTATACAGGGAAACGTCGCGTTGTCGATCTGGTTCCCCATCTCGATGGTGATGGGAACGGCACGAATCCCCGGGAGTCCTAGACATTATCGAATCGTGTGCCCGGCAGGAACCCTCCGTGCGAAACCCTGTCATTCCTCGTAACCTCGCACGCCATGGTGGTTTCCTGGGTTGCCGACAAGCCTGCTGTCAGGGCGACAGGAGGGCCGGAAGAAGGCAGACGGATGGCGCGCGTCCGGAACCGGTCACTGGTGTCCGGGATTCAGCCTCGGGGAGCGGCACGAGTCTTTTCAGCGGCGTATCTTTGCGGCAAGCGGGCTTCAGGGAATGCTCGAGTCGGCGGGTCGGGCGGACGGCATGAAGGAAGAGGGTACCCGGCGGGTGGACAATAGCCTTGACAATCGAGGTCGCACGCTGATATGTTCCGACCGCGCTCTGGTCGTGCCTCGAGGCGTGGGAGTGGGATCCCAGCGGAGTAACCGGCACCTCGTGGAACCAGATCCGCACCTGATGGACCACCGAGTATCTTCCGGAGGCAGCTTGCGTTTGGCGTTGTCGTTCGCTGTCCGCCCGTATGGAACCAGGAGCGTGTTGAGCGGGCTTCTCGTCGCAATGGTCTGCGGCGTCGTGTCGGCCGCGGAAGTGTCGCCCGCGTCGTTGGAGGAGGCTCTGCCCGGCTACCTCGCTTCGATCGGCGACCTGGCAGGCTATCAAGCACGCACGCATACCGGTCCGTTCCATGTCGGGCCGCTGGCAGGATACGTGTCGCCGGCAGGAGGCCCCGTGGCCCTGCCATCTGCGGTACCGGCGGAATACGGGGAGAAAGGGACGCGCCCCGACCCGTTCGAGGTGTCCCGGCGTGTCCCCGATCCCGGAACGATCGATCTTTCCGGAAGGGACCTCACGGACAGGAGATGTCTCTCGATCGGGGCTGCCAACCGCGGCAGGTTGGTCAATGGTATTCCGATGCACCCCTATCCGGGCTTCCTGGTACGTCCGACGGTCCACCACGTCTACGGCACACCCGAAACCATCGCCGCTCTCCACTATGCTGTGGCTCGAGTACACCAGCGGTTTCCGGGTGCGCACGACCTGGTGGTCGGGGATCTTTCCCGGCGGAGAGGGGGCAGGTTGCCCCCCCACCTGTCGCACCAGTCCGGCCGGGACGTGGACATCGGCTACTACCATCGCAACATCGACGCGCCACGCTCGTTCGTCGATGCCAACGCTTCCAACCTGGACGTGGAGCGAACGTGGGCTTTCGTGGAAGCGCTTCTCGAGGACCACAAGGTAGAGTACATTTTCATGGACTATGCCGTACAGCGGTTGCTCTACAAGTACGTGAAATACACACTCGGCGCGCCGGAATCCTACCTCGAGATGGTGTTCTCCTACCCGAGGCGTACCCGAACTTCCTTCATCCGGCACGTCTCCGGCCACAGGGACCATATTCATGTCCGGTTCTGGTCCCCGATCGCCGTCGCGGCTTCTCGAGGTGTCGCGCTCGCGCCGGCCAACGGTCGCTGGTTCACACCAGAGGAGGTGCGGGCATACACGCGTGGCGGCTATGTGGCTCTCGACCACCTGGAACGCGTCGATTGGGGAGGGGAGGGGGGGACAACGGGCGGCGGCAGATTGCTGTACGCCACCTATCGGGTCCGTCCGGGAGATACCCTCAGCGGTATCGCGAAACGGCACCACGTATCGACCACCGCGCTGATGGCGGTCAACGGGTTGAACGGAAAATCGATCATTCGGCCAGGCCAGCGCTTGCAGCTTCCCATGACTCGCCCCGCCCGCCAGGGAGAAGTGCCCTCGCTTGCCACCGCCTCCAGGTCCGGCCGCGAAAGTTCCCGGAAGTCGCGAGCGGATTCGGCGAACCCGGGCCTGTCCGACGCCGGCACCCGGGGACGCCGGCTCGTGCGCTCGTCGATGGTCTACCGGGTCGAATCCGGCGACTGCCCTGGACGGATCGCGCGGCGGTTCGATGTCCCGGTCGATACGTTGCTCGAAGTGAATGGGCTCACTCGAACGAGCCGGATATATCCGGGGCAGCGGCTCTTGATCCCGGACAGCCGAACATGGGCAGGAGAGGGCGTGGCCGCTGGCGATCGCGTTGCCTCTTCGAACGCCAGCGGCGGGGAGTCGGGAGGGGCGTCCTCGAGCGCCGGTACCTATCGGCTTGTGCGCAGAGAGTCCTGGGTGACTGTCGCCCCGGGGGATTCTCTCTGGTTGATTGCTCGGCGACACGGAACGACCGTGGGACGGCTCTGCCGCCTGAATGGACTTCGCCGTGACGCCGTGCTCCAAATCGGGCAGAAACTCAAGGCAGCCGAGTGGTATGATCGTGTGCCCGTCGAACCGCGGCCTGTCCTGACTTCCCAACCTCAGCCCGAAGCCCCGGCTGGCGGGTAACTCCCTCAGGGCAGGCAGGGCAGGGCGTTCCAACCGTCCAGTTCCATCATCCGCGCCTCGCAGACAGCCTGGACATGCGGCGCGAGGCGCATGGCGCTCTCACCTGCCTGTCGTGCGGGATGTGGCGGTACTGGCGGCAGTTCCTGATCTCGGGGAAGCTGCGAGGCGACCCGGCGTCGAGGAGGAGATGTCGCGAAGGGGTGTCAGGGGCAGGGGGCGCGGGCCGGAGAAGAGAACATCGGCTCATCCAACCCGAGCGCTCGGGACACGGCACGGTGAGCAACGTCCGGGATCGTCCACGCTGTCCTCAATCCACTGCACCATCTGCGTGCGGCAAGAACTGCCGCGTCATCCAGCCCGCAAGAGAGTGCCCAGTTGGCATGTTCGATCAACAGCGTGGCTGCGTAGGTCTCCGCCAAGGCGATGGCCAGTTCGCGCGCCCCGGCCTGGTGGAACTCCGGCGGTTCCCCGGCTGCCCGTTCCATGTAGGTGTCGAGGGCGTGCAATGCATCGCGGACTCGCGCGATTGCCTGCGTGAGTTGCGGGGCAGAGGACGATTCCAGCCTTTGCGTCGCGTCGTGGACGAACGGGCCATAGGCATCCTCCTTTCTGAGCGCGCGAAGCGTGTCCAGGGCAAGGATGTTCGTCGTGCCTTCCCAGATCGGCAGGACGTGTGCGTCTCGGAGCAGCGGCCCCATCGAGGACTCCTCCAGGTAGCCCACGCCACCGATGCATTCGACGGCCTCGCTCACGACTGTCACGGCTTGCCTGGCCGTGAACAGCTTGCACACGGGGGTGAGCAGCCTGAGCAGCGCCTTTTCCCCACTGGAGGCTTCCCCGGTTTCTTCCTTGCCCAGCAGTTCGGCGAGCCGGAATGCAAGCGCGAATCCCCCACGGCAGGCCACTTCGAGGCTTGCCAGCGTCTCCAGGTGGGCGGGCAGCTCCCTCAGCAGGGATCCAAATGCCGCTCGACGGTGGGCATAGTCCTTTGCCAGCGCCACTGCCTTTCGCATGAAAGATACGGCCACTATCGTGTTGTAGACCCGGGTGATGTTGAACAACGTCGCGATCTTGCGCACGCCGTGACCGACGTCCCCGACAAGCCTCCCGCGCGTGCCCGCCAGTTCCAGTTCGGCGGTGGGCAAGGCTCGCGTGCCGGTCTTGTCCTTCAGTCGGATGAGCTGGATATCCCGAAACTTGCCCCGCTCGTCCAGTGCTTCCACGAAAAACAGGCTAAGGCCCCGGCTCCCTTCGGGTGCGCCCTCGGTCCTGGCCAGGGTCATGGCCACCGGGGCCGTGACCGCCGATGCAAACCATTTGTTGCCATAGAGCCGGTAGCCATCGGCCTCGAGGCGGGCGACCGTCAGGGAGCCACCGACGTCGGATCCGCCGGTGCGTTCGGTCATCCACTGGCCCGATGTCAGGAACCGGGATGGGTCGCGGGTGGTAAACCGCGGCAGGATGTTTTCCTTCAGCCACACATCCCCGTACACCTCGATCAGCCGGGCCGCGCCGTCGGTCATGGCCAGGGGACAGGCATAGATCGCGGATGACGGAGAAAAGAGGTACAGCTTGACGAACTGCTCGATCCGGGACCACGGCCCATGGGACCGTTCATAGCCGATGGCGACCAGTCCTTCCTCGGCCGAAATCCTCTCCAAATCCAACCAGGCGCCGGACACGTCTACCCTGTCGATGCGATTTCCCCAGGCGTCGAATGGGACGTGCACCGGCGGGGCGGATTCGGCCATGCGGCCCAGACCTTCGACCTCGTGCACGACCCGTTCCCCGAACCTCGAGAGCCCAGGGTCGATCCGGTCCAGAACGGATTCCGGCAGCACTCTCTTCAAGAAGGCCCGGAGTACGCGATCTTCGACGTATGGGTTTCCGGTGGATGGGGCGTCCTGAACAAACGTCGTCATGAGTGGCTCCCGCGGGTGTGGTGTTGTCGTCGTACTGGTGGCGGCTCCTGGCTTGCTCATGTCCTGTTTCCTCTCGGGCCGGTTGGTCCTCGTCTGCCTGACCGCTCACGGCCGTGCTCGGATCCCAGGATGAGAACCCACGTCTCATCCTGGGCCGACGCTACCAGCGAGCCGATCCGAGTTCCACCGCGTAGTATGTGAACGGCGGGTTCCGTGGAACGTCCACCCGCGTGCTGATCTTTTCTCCAGGAGGGAGCGGCGGGAGTTTGATATCCTGCCCGCCAACCGGCTGCCTGTTGCTGTCCATCAGCGTCAAGCGGGCGAAGAGCGCTCCGATCAACCGTGGCGCTCGGCTGGTCGCCGTGATGACGAAAGGTTGAAAGGAGGAGGAATTCGACTGTATGGCCTTGGCAGCGAGGGTCACGAAAGGACGGATGTCCTCCCGGCGGTCCGCGGCGTTGCGCCGATCCTCGAACAGGAGAAGACTCTGTGCGTTGTCTATGCTCATCTGGAAATTCGACAACACGTTGTAGCCCAAAATACCGTGGTAGTTCAAGGTCCTGCATTCATTGCAACGCATGACGGCCGGCCCGACGACTTCGAGCCCTCCAAGGGCGATTGTATCGAGGGTTATGATCACGTCGGTTTGTTGACCGGCCGGGGTGTTGATGGTGACGGTCGGAGCACCAGCGCCGGGAGCAACGCCCATCCGCCGCAACGTGGTCCCGTCGATCGTCGTGTAGGCTGTCCCGCTGTCGACCAAGAGGCGGACGGGGAAGCGGCGGTTGACCACCACGTCGACGAGCAGGTTCCCACCCTCTTGTTCGTAGGGGACCTCGACAACGGTGCGCTTGTCTTGTGGGGTGAGAGCCCCGGCTGCCGTGGCGGCGTTCGGTAGAGGCACCGGCATGGACACGCCTGGTCCGGCCGCGCCGCCCCCCGTTGCGGTGGCCGGTGCCTGTGGCGCATTGCCCTGCGTGGCGGTTCCGGGAGCGGCACCCGGGAGGGGGCCTGTCGGCCCGGGAACGACCGCCCCCGCGGCGTCGCTCCCGTTCCTGCCAACAGCGCCGGTTCCCTGGGCAATCTCGACTTGCTGCTCCTGCGTCGCGCTGGCTGTGTCAGGCTGGCCAGCCTGCGTCGACGCGGTGTCCTCCTCCGGCTTTCCTGCAACGCCAGCACCGGAAGGCCCAAACGCGTTTTCGAGAGCCGCGCGGCCGGCGTCCCTTCGTTCGGCGGTGGGATCGTCACCCAAGACGGCCGACTCGACGGCACCTGTCATGCTCGAGGCGACCTCGGCAACCCACACGATGGCGTTGGCGACCGTTCTATCTGGGCTCGTGGCCGCCGCGACGCCGCGGGCCAGGTTGGCGCCCTGGGTCCCCACCGCCATGGTGCCGATGCCGGGTAGGTTGACCCAGATCAACGTTGCGACGAGGAGATTCCACCCAAAACACCAGGTCAGAATCGTCACCTTGACTCGAGCCTTGGGCGCGCGCTTCAGGGTTGCTCTTCTGAGAAGGACATAGGTGACGACGGGAACCAGGAGGGCGATGAGGAACGCGGCAATCCACTGCCCGAGGGGGCTGCCAAGGTAGCCGGCGGCAAACTGAGCCGCGAGAAGGAGTGCAGTCCCGAGGCCCCCCAACCTCAACAGCCCCCAGAGCAAGATGAGCCACAGGCGCTTGGACCGCTTCGGCTGGGCCGGCCGGCCACCCGGCGGGGGGGCGGCAGGGATGGAGTCGCGAGGCAGCGCACGTGTATCGTCGTCCATTGGCGTCTGTGGTCGCCCCAGGATCTTGGTGGAATCATCGATCATTGAGAACTCCCCTGAAACGTGTCGCCGGACCCTTGGTACGGCTGGCTGCACGAGCGAACATGCCTCAGCACCGGCACCAGAACGGTGCGACGGCAGGGGCAGGTCCTCCAGGGTCACGACGTGTGGTCTCCGCTTGTTTCACCGACAGCCTTCGCAAACGCCTCGGCCGAAGCGAAGCTGCCACGGGCAGCATCCTTGAGGACTTCCTCGACACCTGTCCCCTGTTGCGGGGCGAATCGCAACAGGACTTCCGCGAGAGCCGCCATGTTGCCAATACGGGCTTCGCTCGCAGGTATTTCATCGGCTGAAATGTCCGCGACATCGATATCATACAGTTGAATCGACTCCAGGTGAAGATAGATATTGGTGTCGTCGACAGGACGACAGGTCACGCCGTTGTCATGCAGGAACTGCAAACCTCGCGCACACTGGACCGCCATCCTGGCCAGCAGAGCCGTGCTGACAGGCGGCTCGAGCTGAGTCAGGAGGACCCCGGTCGCGGGGTGAGCCGTCAGGGGGTCAAGAAGCCGATAGTGCATGTCTCCCCGCACGATTTCTTCGTATACGAGGGCGAGATTGGCATGGTACTTCTTCCGACTCGCCCATAACAGGTTGAGCCGTTGCTGTTCGGTGCCTCGCCTGGCGCTCAACGTGACCGCTTCCGGTGCCCGGGGACGGCCGCACCGATAGCACCGGGCGTCCTCCTCCAGGTTGTTCGTGTAGCCGCACACGGGGCATGGCTGGAGTCTCTCGTTGTCCAGGGTTCGGGCTTGATACAGCGTCTTGAACGGCAACTCCACGAGCAACCGGACAACGGTGACCCGGCCTCCCAGGGTTACACCAGGAGGAAGCACCGGTCTGACGAGGCGAGCGCCAAGCTGTGGTTCGACCGGGTGGCCTCCCGGAGAAGGACGCTCGCCGGCGCCGACCTTTTCGTCCTCGGGGAGCGTCGGAACGTAGAGGTCGGTGACGACACCTGAAGGACTGCCAAAGTGCCGTTCATCTTGCACGGCCGTCTCCGGCCCGGTCGCGTGAGGCTGTGGAGAAGCTTCGGTGTCCGGTTTCTCGGGTCGCTCCGTTCCGATCGGTGGCAAATTGAAGCCAGGTGACGTTCGCTGCAGCAACTCCGGGATCTCTTCGATGCGACCTCGGACAGGCTGTTCCGTCGCCAGGTCGACCGTTGACGATGCCGTCAACTCGTCGATCGGTACATCGCTGACGCTCAAGGCCTCGACTTCCATCGGTGCGTCATCCGTGCCGCCGGCCACATCCGACGGGAACGCTCCTTCGTAGGTTGACCCCAGGAGAGCATCCAGTTCGGCCGAAATGGTATCTTCGCCGAGCGTATCATCGGCCAGGCCTGCATCGAGCACATCGACGGCCAGTTCGCCGGTGATCTCGTCATCGAGCGGTTCTGTACGATCATCGAGCTGAACCAGATCCTGTCGAGCCTGTCCATCCTCCCGTGCACCGATGTCCCACTCCGGTGTTCCCTCACCACTTTCGGCGCTTCCCAACTCGCCGGCAGCCGCTGGGCCAGACAGGCTCCCCGCTTCGCCGGCGTCACCATCGGGTTGAGGGGCTGCGCCAGGCTCCTCGAGTTCTTGGGGCTCGCCCTCGAGTTCTAGTGGCTGGTCCTCCAGTTCTTCGGGCTGGGCCTCGAGTTCTTCGAGATGTGCCGGCGACGTTTCCGGTCCGGTCTCGCTGACCGAGATGTCGGTGGAAGCCTCCATGTCGCTGGTGGCCGGCTCGAGGGCTATCGCGGCCACTTCGAGCTGCCCGGTCAATTCGTCCAGCACCGATGCCTCCGGCACGTCGGCCAGGCCTGGTCCAACCATATCCGTCGATGGCTCAGGGATCGTTGGTGTCTCTCCCGCATCCATGGCAGCCACGGTGGAAGTAGTTTCCCCAGGGTCTCCCGCTTCGACGATGGTGTCCTCATCAGGCTCGTCTTCTTCACCGCCCAAGGCCACCTCCTGGCCGTCACCGGCAGCGCCGGCGTCATAGATGACCGCCGGGAACAGCGCCAGGCTGTCCGGCAGCTCGGTAGTCATGAAGTCGTCCTGGGACAGGCCGAGATTGGGGGGGTCACCATGGCCCTCGCCGGCAAACGGGCCGTCCGCTTCTTCCGCTGGCAGTTCCGTGTCGCCAGCGATGGTTTCGGGGGCCTCCGACGGCCCGGCTTCGTCAGCGGCCGGCACGGCGTCCTCGCCGGACGCGAACTCGCCAACAGCCCCCCGACTTTCTCCGGCGCCATACATCTCCAGGCGAGCAAGGGCATTCTCCAGGTCGGAGACCGTGTCGTGGGACAGCATGCCGGCGATACCAAGCGCTTCCGAACCATCTGCTTCCACTCTCGCCGGGGTATCTTCCGGTCCTTCGTCCTCAAGGGCAGCCGCTGGCGCACCATCGGCATGTTGATCGATGGCTGCTGCATCTGCGCCTTCCCGACTGGGGTCCTCACCGGTGCCCGCAGGGTAGGATTCCGCGCCGGCGAACTCCTGTTCCGCACCACTCCCTTGCACGACCGGGTCCCCGACATCGGTTTCGGCTTCCGCCTCCTCCTCGGCTTCCGCCTCCTCTTCATCCGCGGCCTCGAGGACATATTCGTCGAGGGCATCGTCGTCGAACTCACCCGCGTCGTCGTCCGATTGACTCGTGTCTTCGAGATCTTCGAAGCGCAGCTCGAGCGGCGCTGAAGGTTGGATGGCGGTATCATCGAACTGGTCGTCATCCATCGCGGCAACGTCGTCGGGGAATTCGGCGGAGATGGTTTCGACATCGCCGACGGTAATGGTGATGGTGTCTGTGAACGAAAGGGATGAGCCATCCCATTCGTCGATCTCGGCGTCGTCAATCAGGATGACGCCGGTTGCGACCTTGGGACCAGTCGTTGGGGTGCGGTCGCGGGTGGTTGGGGACGGTTCTTCTCTCTGGATCTCGAGCCACGCTTCGGCTGTGCAGAGGGCGGTGCTTTGCCAGCAGAGGTCCCAGGGTTCGACCGGACCGATGTCGTCGGGGTGGGGTGCGGACAAGGTGTCCTTGACGGCGAAAATCTTGTCCTCTTCTGCACGAAGCGTCTGTATCAAGGCGGACCATCGAGCGGGCGCCATTTCGTGGCCGGGCAGCCTGATATCGCGCAAGGCGGCCGACAGTTCCGCTGCATTCGGAAAACGGGCCGAAGGTTTGCGCCGCACCGCGCCATGGACGACCAGGGAGACGTCCGGTTCGACATCGAAGGTCTTCAGTTGTTTCAACCGTTCGTTGAAATCCAGCGATTCCAGGTGCGTGGCCATCTCCAGCAGGCTGTCTTCCTGAACGAAAGGCTCAAGGGTCAGCAGCTCGAACATCATGATGCCGATGGCGTACACGTCGGAGCGGGGGTCGCGATACGAGGAGCGAAGCTGCTCCGGAGCCAGGTACTGGAAACTCTCTCGAGCCATCCAGAAAAGTGGTGGACCGGAGTCGAGCCGGCAAGCGGTGCCCGTGCCGAGATCGTGGAGCATGGGCGATCCGTCGACGCCTAGCGAGACGTTGGACGGCTTGATGTCTCCATGCACTATCGGCTCCGGCACCCCGCCTTCGCCGACGTAACCGTGGGCCGCTTTCAACGCTTCTGCAAGGTGGAGTGCCAGGAAGACGACCATTTGGGAAGGCAGCGGCTGGCGCGAGTACCGGCAATAGTGGAGCACATCGCGCAGCGAGAAGCCCGGCCGGTACGCGGTGACAACGAACAACGTGCCTTCGTGCTGGCCATAGTCGAGCAGGCTAGCGATATAGGGGTGCGCAATGCGAGACGCTCGAGCTGCTCCATCGAGGAACGTGCGGGCGAACTCCGTGTCCCGGGCGATGAGTTGCGGGATGCGCTTGACCGCCAGCAAACGGTCACCACCGTCTCCATCTGTCCGGATGGCACGGAACACCTCGCTGATCGGCCCTTCACCGATCCGCTCGATGAGCGTGTAGCCGTGGTATGTGGATCCTTCTTCGAACATGGTCTTTGTCTATCACTATTCTGGCAGAATGAGCAAGGGGAATCACCCGTGAACAGGCCGTCCCAGTGCCCGAAATCACGGTGGTCACGCCGGGCATGACCGCAACATCCTGGCGACTTCCGCGGCCGGCCCGGATCCGCACGCCATCACCCCAGTGTGCTCAAAACCGGGGGCGGCATGCGGTCGCGGGACGGCGGGATGGGAGGGCTGGCCTGTACCACTTCTCGAGCAGCATGGGGCGGGGGGGTCTGGGAACCAGCGACAGCGTACCACACTCAGTCGCCGCGTTGTCGGCCGGGCAACCGGGATACACCAAGGGGTGGTCGTTGCCTTCCGCCAGGAAATCAGCCCCGCCGCCTCCTGGTCTCGGATCGTACCAGAACCCTGACGTCCGTTCGCACGGAACCCTTTCAGGAAGGCTGTCCGACACCCGAAACAAGGAACCGGTAGCGGCTGCGGGTGTCCCTCGCTACTTCGGTTGCGACGCTCCTCCCGGCGCTGGCGTCGCCTCGGCAGCGATCAACTTGTCGAGCGCGCGGCGGGCTCGCAGCGAGAAGGGTCCGTTGGGATACTCCTTGAGAAAGGCCTCGAACGCTTCCTTGGTGTTGGCCTTCTTCGCCGTCGTATAGGAGAGGTGCTCGATCTCGTACTTCGCATCGGCACTGTGCTTGCCATCCGGGAAATCTGCAAGGAAGCGCTTCCACGTTTCGACAGTGCCCGCCTTCTTGGTCCTTTCGAATCGAGCATCCTCGAGCTTGTCCTTGGCCACCGGAATGAGGCGTGAGTCAGGGAAATCGTGGATGAACTTCTCGAGGGCCTCCGGGGAGCCGTCGGTCTGCGCCGCTTCGAACGCGGTCGTATCGCTCGGCCCACACGAGAGAAGACCCACGGCGACAACGAGAACACCACACCAGACGGAGATGGGTGCCTTGTTGAGGGTGCGGATGAGAGCGAACCTGAGACCCATCGGACATTCCTCCCCATGAAGTTGGTTGTCCACGAACCGCCAGCCGACACGCACGGCGGGTGCCAGAACCAAGCTCACTCCATCGTCTCGCCGTGGCGGCAAGACCGTCTTGCACAGACTGTCATGGCGTCGAAGGCAGCCAATGCGCGCATGCCAGAGCTTGATAATAGCATGTTACCGCACATTGTAGAAAAAGTGGGAAGAAAAAATCACGTCTCAGGGCACACGACGCTGAGCGTCGGCGCTGTGGCCAGGACGCTGCACGGCCCCCTGGAAACGGATGAGGGCCACCGAACCCACCAGCACAGCGAACCACAACGTGGCGACACGAATGACGAACGCCGTCGAAACACCCAGCGAAGGTGTCATGCCCGGCACGAGTTCCTCGGCACCGACACCCAGGAACAAGTCGGTAACTCCCAGTCCTCCCGGACTAACCACGCCGGCGATGACCGAGAACGCATACAGGAAGGTCGCCAGCTTGAGCGGCGCATCGACGCCGTGGCCGTTGAACACGACATGGTATCCCAGGCATTCGGCGAACCAGCCGGCGACAGCCAGCAGCAGGCCGACCAGGAATGCCGAGGGCCTCAAGAGATGAGCCGTGGCGCGATAGGCCTCCTCCAACTTCGGGGCGAACTTGCTCCCCAGCGGCAATCGACCGACCAGCCGCACCACCGCAAGCGAAAGCGTCGGGCTGTTCAACGTCAGAATGATGGCGCCGATACCGCCCCCGACCATCGCCAGGGCCATCCACTTGTCCTGGTAGTAGGTACCGATTCCCACGCCGGCAAGGAGCACCAGGGCAAGGAAATCGGTCAGACGCTCCGCCACCACCACAGGCGCTGAACGTGCAATCGGCGTCCCCGCAGCGTCCTTGAGCAGAAGACTCTTGACCAGTTCTCCTACCTTGCCGGGCGTGATGGTCATGGCGAGACCCGACAAGAAAATGGCGAGACTGTCTCGCATGCTCACACGAATGTCGAGCGCGCGAAGATAGTACTCCCAACGGACGAAGCGAATGAGATAGTTTGCAAGACTCAATCCCAGGATCGGTATGATCAGCACCCAACGAAATCCCCGCAAGTGCTCGACGACTCGCGGGATCTCCGCATGGAGGCTCAGTGCAAGGTATACCAGCGCACTCACCCCCAAGGCGATGAACAGGCCGCGCCTGTACCTCGAGTACATACGCTTGCCGGACAGGCTGTCACCCTGGTTCATCGTCTCCGCCGTCCTCCGTGACTCTCACCGGCACCGCACCGGGAATCGTGCGCTTTCCGACATTCGCATCGGCCAAGACACGCGCCAACCCCAACATGCCGGAGACGGCATGCTGCACGTAGTCGATGCGAATGTTGTTGTTGGCGATGCTCTCGCGCACGCCCCCCTTCGCCCGCGCGGGATCGGGCAAGAAGAAGGCGTTCTGCCGGTCGAATTGTTGCGACACCACGAACCGCGCGACTTCGCGTGCGGCCTGCACCAGTTCCGCATCATCTTTCCCCACGAACCGCGCAAGCTTGATTGCCGCGACGTATGCCTCGAGGCGGGTGGAGGCGGGCGTCGTGTAGGGAAGTTTGTAGAAGGAGCCCACGAAATCCGGTGCGGCGGCGTCGGCACCGGTTTTCTGGTTGCGCAGGATGGCTCGCGTGATCTTGAAGGCGTGCTCGGAGTAGTCCGGGACTCGAGACACGCGGTACAGCTCGTTGAGGGCCATGGTCAGCCAGTGGTCGTGCTGGATGTCGGCTTCTGTGAGGCCCGCGTCTCGAGTATGAATCAAATAGCCGGCGGCCTTTTCGGCGGCATCGAGCCAGCGTGGATCCGGATCCATCGCGTAGAGCCTCATGAGCCCCAGCATGGCTTCGCCGGGATAGTAGAGTACCTCCTTGTCCGGCACGTCCTTATCCGGGATGTACTGGAAGTAGGTTTTGAAATGCCCGTTCTCCTCCTGCATGTGCACGACATACTTGGCCAGCCCGCGCATGATGTCCAGGTTCTCTTCGGTGCTGGCGACCGCGGCATGCTTGGCAAGGGCGATGAGGGCGAGACCGGCGCCTCCTGTCTTGCTGAGTTCTCCTTTTTCTTCATCGATCAGGTGCAGGAAACCGTGGAGGCCCGCCCTGGTCTCTACCCAACCCGGCCGCTCGTGGAGACGGGCCTTCACATAACGGAGAGCCCTTTCGGCGGCCTCGAGGTAGCGGGGATCCTGGAACACTTCGTAGGCTTCCAACAGCGCGTAGGTCGTGCCGCAATGCCGGAGCATGTTGTACGACCGGCCGGTCTTGTCCTTCGCAGCCCAGTAGTTGTAGGTGTAGCGTCCCTTCTCGTCGATCTCGTGCACCAGGTAGTCGGCGCCGGCTCGAGCCGCTTCCATCAGGCGCCGACTGCCCGGCAGGTCGGTCACCCTGACCATGCCGCGAAACAGTGGCAAGGCGGTTCCCGGAGGCTCCGACTCGACCGAAGAAAGAGTCGTGAATCGATAGACCGGCCACTCCGCGATGCCCGAAGCAGGCACACCGGCGCGTTCGGCGGCCAGCTTGAACACCTTGTCGCGCCGCAGTCCGGCTCTCTTGCCCGTCTTGTACAGCTCGAGGTAGATGACTTCCTCGGGCAGCACGTAGCCGATGGGTGCACCTTCGCGAACCACCAAGTACCCGAAGATGCCAATTTCCGCAGGGGGAATCCTCTGTTTCTCTTCGATACGGCTCCGCTGCGCGGATTCGACGACGTCCAGGCGAAGCCGGGCGCCAGGCCCCACCTCCCCGCTGACTTCGAGGATTCGGGCAGCCTCCATCACCGAGGCTGCGAGCGTGGAGCCCTTCCCCGTGGCGACCTGGGCCTGTTCTCCCGGCTCGTGCGCTGTGAGAAACACCCTGACACCGGGGAGACGCTCCATCCCGGAGGGGGCCTGAGCGTCTCCGGAGACCACCGCGCGGCTCAGCGCGAGGTACGGCCCCAGGTCCGCACTCGAAAGTCCGGTACCGCGCAGGGCCGCCAGGTCGCCGAACACCTTTTCCGGCGGCACGGCCGGCCCGGAACAGGCCGGAAAGAGGGCAGCCAGAGCGAACAAGCCGATACACCAGGCGCCCGAGAGCAGGAGCCTGGGCTGGTTCAGACGCGACATGGTCCGTTCTCTCCTGTCCAGCCGGGCCCGGTCACGAACAGAGATCCTCGAACCGCACGCCTTCAGCCGGCAGTCGCTCGATGGCGACCTCTCACGCGCGGCAGGCGGTTCACCCATCTCTGCTGAAAACGCACGAAACGACCATGATAGTCGAGTGTGGGCGGCTTCTCAAGTGGTTCGTGGACGCCGTGCGCCTTTGGCGTTGCGCCGTCCTTTGGGGGAGTCGGTTCGTGGAAGGGGTCGCCGCCGGCAGCGCAAGTGACAGATCTTCCAGGTGTTGCCACGCCCACCAGCGTTCTCTTGCACCTCTCCCATCGGTCATGTGCCCGCGGCTCGAGGCAGACGGAGCCTGAACTCCGTGAACACTCCGGGCTCCGATTCCACCTCGACCGTGCCTCGGTGCAGCCTTGCGATGCGCTCAACGATCGGCAGCCCGAGCCCGGTTCCTTCCCCCGGTGGTTTCGTGGTGAAATCAGGCTCGAAAACGTGCTCCAGCAGATGCTTCGGGATGCCGGGACCGTTGTCTCTCACGAACGCCACCACCTCGTCGCCAGCAGGAGACGCGATGCCGACCACGATCTCCTTGGCCCGTCCTCGATCATCCTGATCCCGCAAGGCCTGCACCGCGTTGTAGATGAGATTGAGAAACGCCTGGACCAGCCGCCCGCGGATACCCAGAACGTGCGCATGGCCGGAATCGTATCTCAGGACGACCCTGATCCCCTCCTTCTTGACCTGGTATCTCGACAGGATGAGCACATGGTCGAGTATCTCGGCCACATCGAGCGTCGTCTTGCCGTTTTCCTCTCGCCTGAACACCAGGATGCTGTCCACCAGGTTGCTGATCCGCCTGGCCTCGCTCTTGATGATGCGCACCAACTCCTGGACCTGTTCGCCGGCGTTGACGTGGCCGTCGGCCAAGATGTCAGCGTAGTTCATGATCCCGTTGATGGGATTGTTGATTTCGTGGATTACCTCGCTTACCATTCCCCCAATCGTGGAAAGCTTGTTGACCTGCGCAAGGAGATGATCCAGCTCCTCGTCCGTCGGCGACTTGCGTGCCGATTGCTCGGCAAGCTCGAGGGTCTGCGCTCGTTGCCTCAGCGTCGCGCGAACGCGCGCGTCCAACTCCATGTAGTTGATCGGCTTGGTGACATAGTCCTGCGCGCCCACCTCGAAACCATCGACCTTGCTCGACGTGTCCCCTCGAGCCGTCACCATGATGACCGGGACGAGCCGCCCCGAGTCGTGGGCTTTCATTCGACGGCATACCTCGACACCACTGATGTCGGGCAGCATGACGTCGAGCAGCACGAGGTCGATGGTGCCGCCGGCCTGCAGGAACAGCTCGAGCGCCGAATGTCCATCCGCAGCGGTCAGCACCTGGTAGTCTCGCCCCGGTGCAGAGAGGAAATCCTCCAGCAGCATGCGGGCTTCGGTATTGTCTTCCACCACCAGGATGGCCGGTCGCCGGCCGGGGGGACGCATGGAACACCTCGACTGGGCCAGGTTGAACCTCACGTGAACAGGGTGAAGGTCGCGTTCGCTTCTTTCAACGTATAGCCGTTGTACTCCGTGAGATCCAGCCCATTCTCGATAATGGATTCAGACCAACCGCCCCTGCGTGACCCCCGCTTTCGGGCAGTGCACCTTCGCCGGGAGGAGCAGTCTGGCTCGACGCATGCCACGCACCGCCACGAAAACGGAAACACAGCCCCCAGATTCCGGACGACGCCTCCGTCCGCGGACAGCGAAATCGACCTGTCGTCGGAGACAAAACCCTTGACGTGGTTCCGCTATTCCGGGCTAACATGCTGGAAGTGAATCTGGATGGGGCCCCTGGACCCCGAGCAGCAAGCTGGATGCGGTCGCGCCAACCGAGATCGATTCTGGAGAGGAACAGATGCGGTACTTGATGCTGAGACTCCTGGATGCGGGTATTCTTCTGTCGTTCGTAGCCATGTTGAGTGGTGGCCTCTTCGGTTGCAGCGGCGATGACGACGATGCCACCTCGACACCCTCGCCGACAGCCGAACCGGCGGTAACATCGCCCCCGCCTGTCGAGACATCACCGACGCCCTACGCGGGGCCGACACCGACGCCCTCCACCGGGCCGACATCGACGCCCTACGCTGGGCCGACGCCAACACCCTACGCTGGGCCGACGCCAACACCCTACGCTGGGCCGACACCGACACCCTACGCTGGGCCGACACCGACACCCTACGCTGGGCCGACACCGACACCCTACGTTGGGCCGACACCGACACCCTACGCGGGACCGACGCCGGCGTTCACACCCGAACCTACACCTGCGGGCCATGCAGACCTGCAGCTTTCTTCAGGGGCCATCGACTTCGGCGACGTTCCGGTGGGTGAGATCTCGACGGCCGAGTTGACCGTCAGCAACGCCGGTACGGCCCCCCTGGCCTACCACGTCCAGGTGACGGGCCTGGTGGGCGGAGACTTTTTCGTCGAAGGGGCGTCTTCCGCGGACGGCACCCTCGAGCCCGGCGGAGCGGCCCCGTTGCTGGTGTCATTCGTGCCGTCCGGCGAAGGAGAGTCTACCGGACTGTTGACCATCGACTCCAACGACGCCCTCAAGCCCCAGGTCACCGTCAACCTGGTGGGCACTGGAACGCCCGTTCTCATCGATGACCTGGACCAGGATGGCTTCTCCGTAGACGATGGGGACTGCGACGACGACGACCCCGCCGTCTACCCGGGCGCGCCGGAAACATGCGACGGCAAGGACAACGACTGCGACCTCGAAATCGACGAGGATGGCGAAACCGTTTTCTACGCCGACGCCGACATGGACGGGTGGGGTGACCCTGATGATTCCGTCACCACCTGCGAGGCTCCAGAGGGTTTCGTGGCCGTTGCCGGCGACTGCGACGACCTGGATCCGACCGTGTACGATGGGGCCGCGGAACAGTGCGACGGCAAGGACAACGATTGCGACGGGGAAGTCGACGAGGATGTCCTGCAAGCCTTCTACCTGGATCGAGACGGCGACGGGTTCGGCGACGCGACGGAACTCCAGATGAGTTGCGTGCCTGGTGAAGGCGAGGTCGCCGATGGCACCGACTGCGACGACACCGACGCGACCCGCTACCCCGGGGCGCCCGAACTCTGCGACGAACTGGACAACGACTGCGACGGGGCGATCGATGAGGACCTCCCGGAATTGACGTTCTACGTTGACGCCGATGGTGACGGCGCCGGCGACAGCGCCTCCCCGGTGACGGCCTGCGGCCCGCCCGCGGGCACGGTGGAGTCCGGCGGGGATTGCAACGACGGCGACCCGTCGATCTACCCGGGCGCGCCCGAGGGGTGCGACGGCCTCGACAACGACTGTGACGGCTCCGTGGACGAGGACGGCACATCCACCTTCTACACGGACGCCGATGGCGACGGTCATGGGGACCCCGAGACGGCCGAAGAAACGTGCGCGCCGGCGGAAAACCAGGTGACGACCAGCGACGACTGCGACGATGGCGATGCGACGGTCTTCCCGGGCAATCCCGAGACGTGCGACGGCAAGGACAACGACTGCAACGGCGACATCGACGAAGGCACTCTCGAGACCTTCTACGCCGACGCCGACGGTGACGGGTTCGGGTCCATCCTCGACACCCAGGAGGCCTGCGCGCCGAGCGACGGGTGGGTGGCGGACCCGTCCGATTGCGATGACACCGACGCCGGGATTCATCCGCAAGCCACCGAGACCTGCAACGGGATCGACGACAACTGCGACGGGGCGGTGGACGAGGGGTTGGGTGCGGATTTCTTCGCGGACGCCGACGGCGACGGCCACGGGGCCGGGGAGCCCTACCTGGCCTGCGAAGCTCCTCCGGGATACGTGGCCTCGAGCGACGATTGCGACGACGGGGACCCTGACATCTACCCGGGAAACACGGAGACGTGCGACGGCAAGGACAACGACTGCAACGGCGACGTCGATGAGGGCCTGCTTGTCACCTTCTTCGAGGACGCCGACGGTGACGGGTTCGGGACCGACAGCACGGTGGACGCCTGCACCCTCCCGGACGGCTACGCCGAGGTTTCCGGCGATTGCGACGATGCGCGATCGAACGTCTATCCCGAGGCGCCGGAACTGTGCGACTCCCTGGACAACGACTGCGACGGCTCCGTGGACGAGGACATCGAGGTGGTCACCTTCTACCAGGACGCGGACGGCGATGGGTTCGGCGATTCCGGCCAGAGCGCCGACGCCTGCGCCCAGCCGGAAGGCTACACGATCCAGGGCGGAGACTGCGACGATTCCGACGCGGACATCTATCCAGGCGCTACCGAAGTCTGCGACGGCCTCGACAACGATTGCAGCGGGACCGCCGATGACGACGCCGTCGACGCGGCAACCTGGTACTGGGACGTGGACCGCGATGGGTATGGTGATGACGACCACCAGACCTATGCCTGCACCCAACCCCTCGGCAACGTCGCAGTCGGCGGCGACTGTGATGATACCGCGGCAGAAATCAATCCTGGCGCCGAGGAGATTCCCGGCAACGGCGTGGACGAGGACTGCGACGGGACGGACGGTCTTCTCCAGGACCTCAACTCGGACGGCTACGCCGATATCGTGGTCTCGAACTGGTACAACGGCTCGAGCTACGAAATAAACTCGTACATCTACTGGGGCGGGGAGGATGGGTTCTCATCTTCCCGCCGCACCGACTTGCCGACCCTGGGGGCCTTCGGCTCCTGCGTCGCCGACTTCGACAACGACGGCGACCTCGACATCGTGTTCGTGAACTACAGAAGCGACACGAGCCTCGAGGTCGGATCACGCCTGTTCTGGAACGGGACCAACGGGTTCACACGTTTCGGCTACACAGACCTCCCCACCGTCGGGGCCTACGACTGCGAAACAGGTGATTTCAACAACGACGGCTACGTGGACATCGCTTTCGCCAACCACTACAACTATCCGAACACCTACGTGCTCGATTCCTACATCTACTGGAACTCCGAATCGGGCTTCTCACGGTTCAACCGAACGGCGTTGCCGGGCAATGGGACCACCGCCATCCGGGCCTGGGATGTCAACGAAGACGGCTACCTCGACCTCATCTTCTCCGGCAGCTACGACGGGACGACGTTCGAAGTGGATTCCTACATCTACTGGGGATCCGACACCGGATTCGCCCGCTGGAACGTCACCGCCTTGCCGGGCATCGGCGTCGTGCGCAAGGCCGAAGTCGCCGATATCGACAAGAACGGTGCTCTCGACGTGGTCCTCTTCAACCAATACCAGGAAGAAGGGGTGGGCGCGCTCGACGTCTACGTCTACTGGGGCTCCAACTTCGCCGTGCGAACTGAACTGCCCGCCGACGGAGCCACCGGTGGCGCCGTGAAGGACTTCAACAACGACGGGTGGCTCGACATCGCCTTTGGACAGTACAACACCGACGGCACATCGCCGGTCGCCTACGTCTACTACTACGGGCCTCGAGGCTTCTCCACGGCAGAACGGGACAGCCTGACTACCACCCATGCCGACAGCATACTCGACCTGGCTGCAAAAGACGTGGACGGTGACGGGTTCCTGGACATCGCCCTCGCTTCCTTCTACGACGGCGACGCCATCACGCTCAGCCAGGTGTTCTACGGCAGCGATACCGGCTTCTCCGACGACAACACCGTCGCACTCGATACGTTCGGACCGACTCGAGTCGTCATCCGCGACGTCGACGCTGACGGCTACCAGGACGTGGTCTACAACGCCATGTTCGACAGCGACTACTACGCGAACGGGCTGGTCTACTGGGGCTCTGTGGACGGGCTGTCCAACTACGTCTACACGACCTACCTCAACATGGGATCCTCGAGCATTACCGTGGTCGGCGGCAACTGAAGGGGCGCGAGACCTTCTGGCCTCGAGCCGCCCACCTGGGCCGGACGCTCGATGTGCACCACGATCGACACCTTGATCGCGTCGTCGATCGGGTTGAGCCTGCTATTGTAGTCGATCCCGAACGACGACCGGCTGAGCGTCACATCTCCACGAAACTTCG
The DNA here is from genome assembly GCA_024278455.1 of Myxococcota bacterium. Taxonomy (GTDB): domain Bacteria; phylum Myxococcota_A; class UBA796; order JAJRTE01; family JAJRTE01; genus JAJRTE01. Next base: position 12,584 of record JAJRTE010000181.1, on the reverse strand, counting down.
AGTGGTCGTCTTGCAGACGGTCGACCGTGACCGGCATCGTGATCTCCCTGGTGACGCCGTGCAGGGTGAGTTTGCCCGTCAGGTTGAACGTCTTGTCCCCGGTCCGCTGGACGCGAGCACTCTTGAACGTGATCGTGGGGTAGGTGGCGACATCGAGGAAGTCCGCGGTCTTGAGGTGCTCGTCTCGCCTGGCTATGCGCGTGTCGATCGAGTCGGCCTGGATGACCACTTCGACCGACGAGTTCTCGATGTTGTCCCAATCCAGCATCACGGCGCCTTCCCAGACCTTGAACGTGCCTTCGGTGTCGATCAGGAAACTCTCGACCGTGAATTCGAGCGTGGAGTGGACCACGTCGATGATTTGCTTCTTCGGCCCGGCGAACAGGGCGTGGCTTCCGAAGACCAGAATGGACAGTGTGGCAATCGCAACCGTTCTCATGTCGGCAATTCCTCCTGGCTGCAGGGAAGACCGGAGTCGCTCGCGATCCGCACTCCATGGTTGGGGCAACATCGCTCCAAGTCAAATGGGATCTCCGGCCTTGGTACGCTGCTTCACTGTGCCGCGACCGTGGTATGCGCAAGACCCGGTCTGTGACGCCTCGAACACGCCCGGGCCAAGAATTGCGCGCCGCGTGCAATGACACTGACGGGCCGGCAGATTCGAGGTAACATCGGTGATCTGCGCGGTCACGTGTGCTCGAGACATGTGCCACGATCGCGTCGTCGTTCACCGATTTTCCATGGAGCGGGTCATGACAGTACTCGAAGCGGCGGTGAGGCTCAGGGAGGCGGTCAGGGAACTGCCGGGTCGAGCCCCTGCGGGCAAGGTAGCGTTCATACTAAATCCCCTCGAGTATGCCTGGGAGCCCCACGCGGCCTACGTCTCGAGGTTCGTGCCCCCCGGGCACCAGGTGGAGGCGGTGTTCTTTGGCATGAATCCAGGGCCGTGGGGCATGGCCCAGACCGGCGTGCCCTTCGGAAGCCCCGACCTGGTCCGGGAGTTCCTCGAGATCGATGGGACGGTGCTACAACCCCCTCGTGTGCACCCCGCGCGGCCCATCGAAGGAATCCGGTGCCATCGCAACGAGGTCAGTGGGCAGCGCTTGTGGGGCACCGTGCGGGCATGCTTCGGAACGCCGGATCGCTTTTTCGAACGGTTCTTCGTCGCCAACTACTGTCCCCTGGTGTTCCAGGGAGAATCCGGCACGAACATCACCCCTGACAAGACGCCGCGGTGGCTTCGCGAGGCGTTCGAACCGGCGTGCGCCGACCACCTGTTGGCCGTGGTGCGGTCGCTCCGCCCGGTCACGGTCATCGGGGTGGGAAAATGGGTGACGGCACGGGCGGGTCGGATACTCCGCGACGCCGGTATCGATGTCCGGGTCGCATCGATCCTGCACCCCAGCCCGGCGAGTCCCGCCGCGAACCGGGGGTGGCGCGAAGCAGCTCTGCGCCAGCTCGAGGCGCTGGGGCACCCATGGCCGGGGCGGGTGTGATGCCCGTCCGTCCGCTGGGGCGGGTCAGAGACCCGCCCGTACGCTTCGGCGCCCATACGGTCCTTCCGGGCTTGCGCCGATCCTCCTCGAGCGAGGCCCCCCTGCAAGGCCCTGCTCGAGTGGGGGGAAGAGGGGGCGCCAGGGCTACAAGGTGGTCGGCTCGGAGGAACTCTGCTCGATCTTCGAGAAGTCGAACTTGGCCGCAAGCTGCTTGAGCGGCTCGAGGTTGTCCAGGTGGGATCCTTCCAACTTGACCAGGTATCGCTTGGCGACCAGCATGGAGAACTCACCGGACTTCGTGTCACTCCGCCACTTCTCCCAGGTCGGATTGCCCGCCACCGTGCCGCCCCGCTCATAACCGGTATCGGACTCGCGCTCGAATCCCGCGGCCACCAACATCGTAAACGGGGCGAGGAGCATCTGGCTCATGGTCGAGTCCACGATCGACACCTTGATCCGGGCGCCTCCCTTGGTGTAGGTCGCCTCGGCCTGGGAGAACGGTACGGGCATGTTCATCATCTGGCCGGACGTGTCGGCCCTGGTCCACCCGGAAAACTCCGGGAAGAGCTTCTTGAGTTCCCGGAAATGGACCGGTTTCACGGTCGCGTTCTGAGGGTCCGTGGCCAGTTGCTGGAACCCCTGGGCCATCTGTTGCAACCCCTGGGCCATCTGCTGGACCGGCAGCTTGGCCTGCGGTTGTGACGCCCCCCGGGCCTCGCTCACGGCTTCCTGGGCCTTCTCGTCGGGCTGATTCGATGGCTCGTTCGAGCCACACGCGGCGCCAAGGCATGTCATGACGCCGGCAAGCAGGAACAGGGTCACGGTTCGCATGGATCACTCCTGGTCTCGAGGTTTCACGCATGATACGCAAAAACCGCGCCGGGGTCAACGTCCTCGAGAATCCAGGAAGCTTTCGTGCTCGCGGACTTGGGCCGAAGGCGAGCCGCCGGGGGGGGGCGCGGTCCGTTCTCTGCAAATCGTTGCGAACCGGCGGCGCATGGCGGGCTTCGCCGCCGGGGGCCACGATTCCTTCCGCGAGCATACGCATCCCTCTCCAAGACCACACAGATTGCTCTCTTGGCTTGGTCCTGCCGGATGTCCGGCGACCCGATCTATAGGTCGAAATGCGGAAGAGCAGCACCGAAGGACGAGGCTGGAAGCGGCGACACGGTACGGCACCAGGCGACTGCCCTCAGCGCTACATTCGCCTCCCGGCCGTCACCCGACGACACTTCTTCCCGGCGCAAGACAACGGCGCCTGGTTTGCTATATACTTGGGTGGACATCCGGGCGGCGCTGCCGGCTGGTGGAGCGAGGTGCAGGCAGCCGCCCTCACGCTGCCTCGAGGAATCGGAAGGAAGTTGAGCGCGAAACAGCGGCAAAAGGAAGACGCAGATGGGCAGATTGACGGACGCAATCACGGTAGCCAGGTCTCCGGACCTGGTGCGGACCTACCTGGAGGATCTCGAGCGGCACCCCTTGATGGATCCCGACGGGTTGAAGCACTACCGGTTCCTCACCCGTCGGACCAGCGGGCCGAGCGCCACGGCGGCGGTGCTCGTCGACCTGCTCGGGTTTTGGCTTCCTGGCGAGTTGATGGTTGCCGAGTCCCAACCGGGCCTGGTCACCCTGCGTGTCGTGACGCGCGTGGCCCGTATCGACCTGAAATTCGTTCTCGAGGGCAACGAACAGGCCACCTTCGTGTGGCTCGAGGCAGACTACAAGCGCAAGCGGCTACCCCCCTGGCGGGTGCGGACTCGAGTCAAGCAGTGGCTGCGTCTCGAGAAGGATCTGAAGCAGCTTTGCGAACGGTTGCTCAAGGCACTGAGGGCATCTGTCGAGAAGGAGCCTGGCGCGGAAGCTGACGCGGGGGCATCGCCGGTGTCTTCGCAAGAGCCACTCCCCATCGATCCGGGGCGGGAGTTCTGGGAAGTCTGATCCCCGTGTCCAAGTGTGGACGAGGAGAAGCGGGATAGCAGCATGAAACGGCTCACACAAATCCGCCTCCCCGTCGACCGGAGTCACCGGCTCCGCGACGCTGTTGCGAAGCGTCTGGGCGTGCCTCTCGATGATGTCGGCGAGGTTCGGGTCATCAAGCGGTCGCTCGATGCGAGAAACAAGCGGCGTCCTGTTCACGTGTACACGGTGGAGGTGTACGAACCGGGCGAGGTACCGGGAACCTCGAGGGAAACCCGCATCGCGCCGAAGAATTGGAAGGGATCTCGACCGGTCATCGTGGGCGCGGGCCCGGCCGGCCTGTTCGCCGCCCTCCGGCTCGGCGAGTATGGTATCCCGTGCCTGCTCCTCGAGCAGGGTGCTGAGATTCGGAAGCGGTCGGTCCACGTCGCGAAGTTCTGGAAGCGCGGAGAACTCGACCGGTGGTCCAACGTCTGTTTCGGCGAGGGAGGCGCGGGGCTGTTCTCCGACGGCAAGCTCAACACCCGTATCCGCAGCCCGCACATCCGCTATGTGCTCGACCGGTTCGTCGATTTCGGTGCGCCTCCGGACATCCGGTACGTGAACAATCCCCACGTCGGCTCGGATGGCCTTCGCAGGGTCATCCGGCGCGCCGGTGACCATCTCCGCGCTCGAGGGTGCGAGCTGTGGTTCGAAACTCGAGTAGAACGGCTGCTGCTGGACGGCTCTCGCCGTGTCGAGGGTGTGCAACTGGCCGGCGGGGAGGAGGTGGAGGCCGGCCAGGTGATACTCGCCCCGGGCCATTCCGCACGACTCCTCTACCGCACGCTGCTCGAGCAGGGCGTGGCGATAGGGGCCAAGGACTTCGCCATGGGCGTGAGGGTGGAACATCCCCAGGTGCTCATCGATCGCGTCCGCCTGGGGCGGTCCGCGGAGCAGCTCGGCCCCGCCGAGTACCGGCTCACCTACCAGCGCGACGATGTCCGCGTCTACACATTCTGTATGTGTCCCGGGGGGTACGTGGTCTCCTGCGGCACCGAGCCGGACGGCGTGGTCATCAACGGCATGTCGAACCGGCGGCGAAGCACCCGCTGGGCGAACGCGGCCCTGGTCGTCCCGGTATCGGCGGCCGACATTCCCGGAGATGACCCGTTCCGGTGCCTCGAGCTGCAGCGCGCGGTGGAGCGGCGTGCCTGGGAAGCGGCCCGGGCCGCCGGCGGTCGCCACGCCTTGCCTGCGCAACGTCTCGAGGCCTTCCTCGAGGGCGCGGGCGAGGCACCGTTGCCTCGAGTCTCCTCCCCTTCCGGCGCGGTGGCGGTAGACCTCGAGGAGGTGCTGCCCGATTTTGTCACACGCGCGCTCAGGGAGGCCCTTCCCGTCTTCGATCGGCGCATGCGGGGATTCATCTCGAGGGACGCCGTGATGATGGCGGTGGAGAGTCGGACCAGTTCGCCCGTCCGGTTGACCCGGGACCGGACATAGAGGGCATCGATCAACACCCCGGGTCTGTACCCGGTGGGTGAAGGCGCCGGGTATGCCGGGGGCATCGTATCGTCAGCGGTGGACGCGATACGGACCGTCGAGACCATCGTGAACGGTCCCGGTGCTTCCGGCACCGAAGATCGGGACGAACCGTAGTCCACATCGCCGGCGAGGATGGTCTCGAGCACAATCTTGTTGCGATGGCGTCGCGGTTGCTTCAGGATGTCCGCTGCCTGTGCAGGAGAACGACACTGCCCGGGTCGCTATGGCAGGGGCCGTCAGCGTGTGGATCGTCGTCGCGGCGAGGTTCGGACGCGGCGTCTCGCCCCGGGCCGAGCGCAACCCCCCTATTCGAGGAGAACGTCAATGCCGCACAAGGTGTGTGCGAAGCTGATGGAAAGCTGGGCCAAGAGTCCGTTTCTCGATGGCGCCGACGTCTTGGTCGTTGGCGAGTGTGTGCAGAACGCCTACCCCGAGATCTTTGCCAGGATGAGCGACGGAAAGGTGGTGCTCACGGCGTGTCCGGAGGCGGAGCAGCCAATTTTCGGCAAGCTGGCGTCCATGCTCACGTCGACCCATCCCAACCGTATCGAGGTGTTGACTGTCGATTGTTCCCCGGACTGCTACACGCTCCACGCGGGTGTGAACGAGGCCGTGTACGTCTCGGGGAGCAGCGTGCCGCACCGCCATTTCGTGATTCTCAACGGAAAGGTCAACGAGGTGAGCCACGAGGCCATTCGGCTGAGCCGCTACCTCACGTTGACCCAGAAGGCGATCGAGGACAACCCCGACTTGGTAAGGCTGTTGAACGAGTACAGCCTCGAGCAGAAGCGCGCAGGCACGGGCGGCCGGTCATGAAGCGCGTGCTGACCGTCGCCGGGTCCGATTCCGGGGGCGGGGCCGGGATCCAGGCCGACCTCAAGACCATCACCGTGCTCGGCGGCTACGGCATGAGCGTGATCACCGCCCTGACCGCCCAGAACACTCGAGCGGTTCGAGCCGTCCACCCTGTGCCTCCCGAGTTCGTCCGGGCGCAACTGGACGCGGTGATGGACGACATCGGCGCGGACGCCGTGAAAACGGGCATGCTTGGCGGCGCCGGCGTGGTCCGGGCAGTGGCCGATGGGGTGAGACGACATGGAATAGGCAACCTCGTGGTCGATCCGGTCATGGTCGCCAAGAGCGGAGACGCCTTGCTGCCGGGATCGGCTCGATGCGTGTTGATCTCGGAGCTTCTCCCGCTGGCTCTCCTGGCAACGCCCAACCTTCCGGAGGCCGAGGTGTTGTGCGGTTGCCCGGTGGACACGGTTGCCCGGATGCGGGACGCGGCGGTCGCCATTGCCGAACTGGGGCCCCGCTGGGTGCTCGTCAAGGGCGGTCATCTCGAGGGCGATCCTGTGGATGTCCTGTACGGCGGCGATCGGTTCCACATCTTGTCCGGCTCGAGGATTCGCTCGAAGCACACCCATGGTACGGGGTGCACCCTGTCCGCGGCCATCGCCACCTACCTGGCGCAAGGCGCGGGCGTCGTGGAGGCGGTCACGCGGGCCCGGTCGTTCCTGGTGCGCGCCATCGAGGGTGGCATTGCCCTTGGGAAAGGACACGGGCCGACCAATCCCTACGCATGGCTGGCGGACAGGCTGCAAGGCGGGTGACAGTGTGCCTGGAAGCGGGCCGGAACGAACGGATGAACCTGGAACGAGGAGAATCCCAATGACCCAGTACGAGAGTGCCAGGGATGGCAGGACGACATCGGAGATGCTGGCCGTTGCCGAGGCCGAGCGTCTGCCGGTGGACGAGATCCGGGCACTGGTGGCTGCTGGAAAGGTCGTTGTGCCGGCCAACCCCACCCACCGGGGCCTGTCGCCTCGAGGTATCGGCGGCGGCTTGCGTGTCAAGGTGAACGCCAACATCGGGACATCGCCCGATGCCGTGAGCCTCGAGGCCGAACTTGCCAAGCTCGATGCGGCCGTCGGCGCGGGGGCCGATGCGGTGATGGACCTGTCCACCGGAGGGAACCTGGCGGCCATCCGGCAAGCGATCCTGGAGCGCTGCCCGGTGCCGCTCGGCACGGTGCCCATCTACGAGGCCGCCGCCATCGCCATCGAGCGGGCCGGAGACATCACCTCGGGGCTCACTCCTGACCTGCTGTTCGAGGTGATTCAGCGCCAGGCCGAGCAAGGAGTGGACTTCGTCACCGTCCATTGCGGGGTGACCCGGCGGGCGGTCCAACTCCTGCTCGACCAGGGGCGAAAACTGGGGATCGTGAGTCGCGGCGGCTCCTTCCTGGCCGCCTGGATGCACGAATACGGCGTCGAGAATCCCTTGTACACCCGGTACGACGACCTGCTCGATATCGCCAGAGCCCATGATGTGACCCTCTCCCTCGGCGACGGTCTGCGCCCGGGCTGTCTTGCGGACGCCGGAGACCGCGCCCAACTAGAGGAACTCGTGACCCTTGGCGAGTTGGTCCGGCGGGCACGTGCGGCTGGCGTGCAGGTCATGGTAGAAGGTCCCGGCCATGTCCCCCTCGACCAGGTCCGCACCCAGATGGAGATTCAGAAAACGGTGTGCGAAGGTGCCCCCTTCTACGTTCTCGGGCCGCTCGTGACAGACATCGCGCCTGGCTACGACCACATCACCAGCGCCATCGGCGGAGCGCTGGCAGCTTGGGCCGGCGCCGACTTCCTCTGCTACGTCACCCCCGCCGAACACCTCGGGCTGCCAGAGCCCGAACACGTGCGCCAGGGCGTGATCGCCTCCCGCATCGCCGCCCATGCCGCGGATATCGCTCGAGGCCTGCCTGGCGCACGGCGTGTCGATGACCAGATGGCTCGAGCCCGCTGTCAACTGGACTGGAAACGCCAGGCCGAACTGGCCCTGGACCCTCGCGTCGTCCTCGAGTGGCGGGCGCGGCGGGAGGATGCCGGCCAGATCGTCGAGACCGACGACCCCTGTTCCATGTGCGGCCATTTCTGCGCGGTGAAGGTCTCGTCCGAGGCGCTCGGAGTGAGCAAGGACGCGCTCAAGAGCGGGGCGATGTAGTCCGCTCGAGCCGTCCGGCCCGTGGCCGGGACAGGCACGGGCTGCCGGCCTCCCTTCATGCCGCTGGCATGACCCCAGCGATCGCGTGCTCTCATGCCGCACGCCGGTGTACGGTTCCAGGCGTATCCTGCCTGCGTGTGTCCCCAGTGCGTCTCGTGTCAAGAAGCACACCAAATCGAGAATGGCTGAAGTATCGTTCAACGGATGGCCGAGATGGGTGGGCGCACAGGACGCGCACACCGTTGCCTTGCCTTCGGACGTGCCGGCGATGACGGACGAGCACCATGACGTCGATGTCCCCGAACTGGTCGCCCGAGCCAAGGCGGGCGACCGGGATGCGATCGAGCGACTGGTCCGGCGATACTGGGGGAAGATGAACCGCCAACTGGCGCGCCGTGTTGCACCGTTGCGCGGTCCTGGCGCCCGGCCGGACCGCGAAGATCTGCTCCAGGATGCCTGGATCCGCATGGTCGAGCCGGGAGGCGCCCTTGACGCCTACGATCCGGCTCAAGGGTCGTGCGAGCGGTTCTTGTGGCTCGTGCTCGAGCGGACGTGGGCGGACCGGCAGCGGCGAAGACAGAGCCTGAAACGGAGCGGAGAACGGCTCCACGTGACGGATCCGGGGGGGCATGAGGCGTCGATGGAGGACCGCGGGACCCCGGGGCCAGAGAGCATGGTGGAACACAGGCAGCACCTCCAGGCCATCCTGAAGTGCTTGAAGGCCCTGCTGTCCCCGCGCGACGGCCTGCTGTTTCGCCTGGTATTCCTCGACCAGGAGCGTGTGGTCGACGCGGCTCGAGCGCTCGGCATGTCCGCGCCCCGGGCCTACAAACGCCTGCACAGGATTCGCCGCCGTGCCCGCGATTGTCGGGAACGGATCGAGCGGGAGGCCGGCGCGGTTGGGAATTCCCAGGATGGTCGGCCGGCGGAGCGCCGCCCGCAGGCAGACCGGCCGGGGGCACCCGGGGAGGAAGGCCTGATGGGATGACGCCGGCAACAACTCGGGCGTGCCTGCTGTCGTGCTCTCTTTTGCTTGGGTGCACCGGCCCCGCGCAGGATGGGGACACCGCCGGAAGCAACCCTGTCGAATCCGTCTCTCCGCCCACTTCGGAGGCCGGGGACCGGCAAGAGGCAGTGTCGCTGGAGCTGGTCCACGCCTTTGGAGCCCGAAATACGCTGGAGGGCCCGGTCCCCCGGTACCGGTGCGGCCTCGGGGAACGGCTGGGTATCCTCCTGCATGCGGGCGAGGGATTTGGCGGTGTCCGGCGGGTGACGTGGTCGATCTCGCAACCTCACCAGCCGCCGGGCCGGGACGAGCGCTCGTCTCCGCGGTTCGAGCAGCCAGCAATACCCTCGAGTCCACTTCCGGGGCACGAGGAGCACTTTGGTTGCTGGGTGACCCCGGTTGGCGAAATCTTCTGGAAATGGGGGGCAATCACGCCCGCGTCTACGAACAGGAACAATAGGAAGGACGGTGTCTCGTGAACCAGGACGACGGGAAGGACGTGCACGGCACGATCGAAACAGACCCTCTCCTCCAAGCGCTGGGCCGGGTCGAGGCGAGCCAGCCGCCGGTGCAAGGGTGTCCGAACGTCGAACGGATCGAGGAGGTCCAGCGGGGCCGCGGAACGCGGGAAACCCTGCAACACCTCAATCGCTGTGCGCCCTGCCGGAAGCACCTGTTGGAACTGGCAAAGGAGCCCGAGCCGGAGATCGAGGTGCCTCGAGCGCGCCTCGACGCCATCTGTGCCGCGGCGGAACCTCGAGCAGGGGCGCGCCGGGCGGCCTGGTGGAGTTGGATCGGGGCAGTGTGGGGGGCGGGGAAACTGCGCCCGCTCGTGGCCGTGCTGGCACTGCTCGCGATCCTCACCGGACTCCCGTGGATGATTCCCCTCGAGGACCGCGGTGGCGATGTCCCCATCGAGCCGTTCGTTCACGGTGCGCTGGTCCTGGATCCTGGTCTCTATCGAGGCCCGAGCGCACCGGGCCGGGACAGACCGCCTTCACCGGTCCGGATCGATCCCATGCGGAAAGTCGTCCTGCGCTGGTTTCCCAGGGAAGCGCCCGGACCCGGGACCCTTCCGTCGGTGGTGATCGGCACCGTTTCGGAAGCGGTCGGATCCGTGGTCGTGCTCGAGTCCCGCGTCACGCGGACGGGAGACACGCTCGAGGTCGAGATCCCTGCCGGACAACCTTGGTTCGCGGCAGCCGAGGAAACCCGGCGTGTGGTTGCCATGATCGGACCACCCGGGGAATCTGCGCCGACGTTCGAGCGGGTTGTCGGCAGAGACCCCGATCCCGGATCGCGTGCGGGAGAGGGAGGTGCCCCCTGCTCGAGAGCCGGGGAGGGCGACTGGTGGGTGTGCTGGTTGACAGCACCGGTGGTCCCGGCGCCGGGTTCGGCCCACTGAGACCCGGCATGAGTGGGCGGGCGTATCGCCGGCAGACCGGACCGGGCGTCCAGCGGGCGGCTGGGCGGGAATCGACGAGATGAGGTGGGCGGCCCCGCAGGGAAACGCTGCGTGCAGCAGGCGGGGGCCGGGTCCAGATTCACAAGCGAGATCGATAGGAGGCGTCATGCTTGGAAAGAAAGCAATGGTTGTTGTGCTGTTCGGGATCCTGGTGGCCGGCGTCCCGGGACCGGGAGCGGTTGCTTCGCCGTCCGTGGCCGCGGGCACCTCCCCCTCGGACGAGGACGGATCTCCTGACAGCCAGGATACCACTGGCCCGACCTTCGGAGGTGGCGGGTGCGACGGGACCACGCCGCCCGGGAGGAACTGCCAGAACGGCATGCAAGGCGAGGGGCGGTCGACAACTCGAAGCGTCCAGGTGCTGAGTCGCCAGGGCACCTGGTCGATCTTCCTGGCGTTGCTCGGGTTGGATTGAGGAAGAAGCACCCCCCCGATGCATCGCGTGCCACGCCATCGGGGATCATCGGGGGATGGCAGCGAATCGGCCTACTGGACGGAGACGGGGCCCGGATCCGAACAAGAGCCTTGGTAGGCGACGTTGACCCCGGCCATGGCCGCTGTGCAGGCGTCGCAGTAGTCGCGCCCGTCGCAGCCGCACACCGTGCGGCAGTACCAGTAGTACGGGCACATCGTGGGACGTGGAGTGCATTCTCCATAGCCCTGGCAATCCCCCTCCTTCTTCTTGCAGTACTCGTTCTCCTTGGCGTCGTTGCAATCCTTGTTGGTCAGACATCCGGGCGGCGGGGTGATTTGCAGATCGATCAAGGTGAAAGCGACCTTGTTCGCCGGTTCGACGTTCTCGGCCACGTCCACGGCGTAGTAGATCACCCCATAGTCGCCTGGCTCATCCAGGTAGATAGGATCTTCGTAGACCTCGTACTCCTCTCCGTTGATGGCGTACATGATCCTGTCTACTCCGGTCAGTTCGTCTTCAGCTTTGATGACCAGCCACACCGGGACCAGGTAGACGTCGTTGTCCGTGGCCCGGTCCGGCGGCTCGCCCGTGATCTTGAGTTCGCTGACCGGGGGGTCCTTGTCGATAATGAAACGGTACGTGTTGACCGGTTCCACGTTGCCTGCCCAGTCCACGGAGTAGTACTCGACGTAGTGTTTGTCGGACCCGGTCACATCGAAGATGCCAACGTATTCCAGTTCCGGCTCTCCGTCGATGGAATACCAGGTCACCATCACGCCGGACTGGTCGTCGGTGGCCTCGAGGGAGAAACTCGCGTCGGTGTTGAAGATACCGGGCAGGACTTCGTTGCCGCGCTCCACGTGGATCGTGGTGACCGGGGGGGTGGTATCCGGGATTTCCACGATCCCGTAGTTCGTGTGGTACTCATGCCAGTCGTTCCAGCACCCGCTCGAGCGCCAGTTGAGCACGGCGTAGTCTTCGTTGCTCCAGTTGTTCGGCTCGCCCGGACACCAGGCGGTGAAGCTCCAGGGTTCGCCCGAGTCCCAGAGCCAAGTCCCTTCCTGGAGTTCATCGCTGGCGCCGATCCAGTACTTGGCGCTGCTTCCGAACGTGGCTACGAGCCAGTCCTGTTCGTCCTGGTCGTTGATGCACGTCAGGTATCCCCCCTCGCCCCAGGCGTAGTCCCTGGCGTCGTTCGCAGTCATCGTGGAGGGCGTCAAGTAGTAGAGATGGCCGTTGGCCGGGTTGATGTAGGATTGTCCGTGAGCAACGGGCACCCCGATCAGGAACAGCAAAAGGAACCCCAGCAGGTTGACGATGGTGCGTTTCTTCTGTCTCATGCGTACCTCCCGAGTTGATAGGGTGTGGGGAACAGAGGAGACGTGCAACAGGCAGCCCATGACCGGCGCCGGCCTGCTGCGCCATCACTACTCTTCCATTCGCAATCCGGGACGGATTCTTCCCTCACACCGATATTCGCACCGTCTGGCAACGCAACTACTACGAACGCATCATCCGGTATGCTGAATCATTGAAGCACATCCGCACGTACCTCCGGGCAAATCCACAGCAATGGGACCTGGGTCGGGGCGAAGGGAGAATCGGATTGTCACAGGACGCGGGTACCTAGCCAAGAAACTCGACGACATACTTGCCCACCACGAACAGGAGGCACGCCGCCAGGATCCCCTTGATGGCTCGAGCGGGCATGAACCGCTGTGTCCGTGCGCCGAGGTAGGTCCCGGCCAGGCCTCCGAG
>JAJRTE010000180.1 GCA_024278455.1 Myxococcota bacterium | reverse complement strand
GTGAAGCGTTGAGGTGGGTCGCACGAAATATCGACGTGTCCGCTCAACCGTTGAGGCAGTCGTGTGTGAAGCGTTGAGGTGGGTCGCACGAAATATCGACGTGTCCGCTCAACCGTTGAGGCAGTCGTGTGTGAAGCGTTGAGGTGGGTCGCACGAAATATCGACGTGTCCGCTCACCCGTTGAGGCGGTCGTGTGTGAAGCGTTGAGGTGGGTCGTCGAGATGCTTGAGGTAGTACCTTGAACCGTTGTCTGGACGTGATCGAGCGCGTCCTGCGGAGGTCCGCCGCGTGGGCGGGCGGAAGGGCGCGGTGGGAAGCTGCGTCCGCCGGGCTCAGACGAACGTTCTCGCGAAGGACGGGCAAGGGGTTTTCGTTTTGACAAGGCTCCGCCTCGCGGGTTATACCCTTCGTCGAGCCCGTGCCGGCTCGCTCGGTGACGGCGTATGGCGACCTGGCCCGAACTAGCCGGGCTGGCACTTTCTCGAGGAGGCAGCCGATGACCGTGAATCCTGCCCGTCCCGCGTCCACCGTGATCCTGGTACGCGAAATGCCGGGTGGCCGGGTTTCGGGCACCATCGAGGTTTTCCTGGTAAAGCGACGTGCGAACAGCCGGTTCCTCGGCGGGGCCCACGTGTTCCCCGGCGGAGCGGTGGACGTCTCCGACCAGGGCTCGGGAGAGCAGGCACTGGCCGACGGCATTCCGGACGCGATTCAGAACCTCCCAGGCCTCGATCCCAGGGAGGCCATAGGGTATCACATCGCCGCCATTCGTGAATTGTTCGAGGAAGCAGGCGTTCTGCTGGCTCGAGGTCCAGCAGGCATGCTGATCTCGTTCGAGAGCGAGGAGAACAGGCGGAGATTCCAACGGTACCGGACGGTTGTGCAGAACGGCGAGGCAACCATGGCCGGCATTCTCAGGGACGAGAGGCTCCGGTTCGCGATCACCGCCTTGCGCCCTTACGCCCACTGGGTGACCCCGAAGTTCGAGGGCCATCGATTCGATACCCGCTTCTTCGTGGCGCAGCTTCCTCCAGGCCAGACCGCCACCCACGACGCCGTGGAGACGGTGGACAGCGGTTGGTGGACGCCCCGCGACGCCCTTGCCGCCTATGCTCGAGGCGACATCGACATGGCGCCTCCGACCATCTACACGCTCGAGGAACTGACGCCGTTCACCACGGTCAACGATGTGTGCGCCTTTGCGAAGACACGGCCGATCGTGCGTATCGAGCCCCGCATCATCCCGTCGGAAAAGGGGAGTTTCCTGGTTCTTCCCGGCGACTCGCTCTATCCCGTTTCGCCCGATGACGCCGTAACGGGTCCGACCCGCTTCGTGCGCTCTGATGGGCGGTGGCGCATGCGGCGAGGCTAGGTTTCTGCATCGGCCCGAAAAGGATACCATGCCCAACGGCATCGCAACACCGGATGGCGCACAGGGCCCTGTCGCCGGTTGCCACCTTCGCACCGGGGACGCGGAAGCGCTCGAGGCCTGCCTGTGCGACCAGGTGGCTGCGATGCGAAAGCGCTCGCCTCTCGCCCCCCTGTACCTGGTCGTCCCGACACGCCGGCTCGGCCAGCGTCTCGAGGTCAGGCTGCTCGACACCCTTGGCACGCTGGTGAATGTGCACACGATGACGCCGGACACCTTGTCCGAATGGATGGGCCGGGGTGGCGTGCCGCCGCTCGGCCCTCATGCCTCCCGGTTCCTGGTCAGCCGGGCGATTCGGGAAACCCTCGACGACCGGTCCTGCTTCGCTCCGCTGAGAAACCATGCCCTGCTCGTGGGCATGTTGTGGAGGGCCGCAAGGGATTGCGAAGCCGCTGGGGCGACGCCGGAGCAACTACGTCTGGCCGCGGTGGCCGTGGATCCACCGCGCGGACGGACGCTGGCCGACCTCGCCAGGTTCATCGCTTCGTTGAGGGACCTCGAGTCTCCGGAGGGACGTCACGACGGCGCGTACGCCGGGAAAGTCGCCGGACCCACCCTGGCATTCCCTGACGCCGACACGATACGCGCGCACCTCGAGGACGCTGCCGGCGTCATCTTCCATGGCTTCGACCTTCCGCCGATCGAGTTGGTTCCGGTCCTGCGCGCCCTGGGCGGCGTCAGCGTCCCGGTCCTCGTCTGCGCGCCCCAACGGTCTGCCTGGGTACTCGAGCCGGAACGCGCCGATCCTGCTCACCGCTGGCTGCTTCCCCATGCTGCGGTAACAGCCCTCGACCCGGGTGGGGAACAGGCGCCGACGCTGGCACACTTGACGGCCTACGCCTTCGCCCCCCCCGGGACAGCCCCTCCCTTCGAACCGGACCCGGACGCACTCCAGGTCATTTCGGCCCCAGACCCCGCATCGGAAATCCGGGCCGTCATCAGCGAGATCCTTGCCCTCCGCGAGGAAGGAGTTCCGTTCGACCACATCCTCCTCACCTTCCGGAGGGGGGCCGATTACGCCACGATCGTGGATGAGTTGTTCACCGAGTACGGCGTCCCCTTCCAGGCCGACCTGGAGCTGCCCCTGCCCGCGATCCCTGTCGTGCGAACCATCCGGCTGCTCCTGTCCCTCGTCCGCTCGAGTTTGCCCCCCGCGGACACGATGGAACTGCTGACCAGTCCATGGTTCCACCCGGACGCCTACCTGGACCCGGGTGCGCCCCGGCCGGACGTCTTCTCCTGGGACCGGCTGGCCCGTACCGCAGCACTCCGGTTCGATGACCCCCGCTGGCGAGAACGACTCGATGTGTCCGTTGCCCGCGAGTCCGGTCAGGACGTACCGGCCACGCCGTCGATCGCTGCCCGCAGCACAGACCTGCGGGTGCAGGCCGCGCTGTTCGAACGCACCATCACCGAGCTGGCGAACGACATGACCGCCGTCCCGGAGATGGCCACGGCCTCGACCTATGTAAGACTTGTCAAAGACATCATCGATCGCCTGATCGCGCCCGCACTCCCCGGACGGAACGGGTTCGACGCCTTTCGTGCCCTTCTCGAGGAACTCTCCTCCCTCGACCGTGTCTCCGAACGTCTCGAATGGGAAACCTTTCTCGCGCTTCTCGACGACGCCTGTTCGTCATGCTCGATACCCATGCGGACAGGTGACGCTCGAGGCGTGCGCATCATCGAACTCCCTTCCCTGGCCGGCACGAGAGCCGACCACGTCTTCGTTGCCGGTATGGTCTCGAGCCTGTTCCCGTGCCCGGATCCGCAGGACCCGGTACTTTCGATGCTCGATCGTGTCGCCATCAACCAGGCGGGTGCCGCGTTCCCGGTGCAGGACCCGGCCATGGGGGAGAAATGCCTGTTCCTGGACGCCGCGCGCGCCGCCCGGAAGCGGCTCACCCTGACCCTGCACCGTACCGATTCGATCGGGCGGGAGCGACTCCCTTCAGGCTTTATCCGGGAGGTGTGGCGGGCCTTCTTCGGAAGCCGCGTGTTCGCGAAGGACTTCGAGGGGCACAGGCCGTTCTTTCGTGAAATCCGTCACCACCCTGCCGGGGTGGGCAACTGGGCACGCCGGTGGGAGATGGCCCTGGTCCAACGGGCTCGAGAGTCGGATCCGCCCGGGAAAGCCGCTCTCACGCTCGCCGCCTGGCTGCACCACGACGAGGACATGGCCGCGGCGTTCCGCGCGGAGCACGGTCGCTGGGCCTCGCCGCAGTTCACGGCCTTCGACGGCGTGATCGGCGCCGGCTGGAGAGACACTTCCCGGTATCTCCGGCTCAGCGCATCCCAGGTCGAACTCGCCGCAAGCTGCCCGTTCCGCTACCTCGTGTCGAGGCTGTGGCGCCTCGAGCCGCTCCCGCCCGCGGGGGGAGAACGCACCGCGAGCGCACGCGATCGAGGCACACTCTACCACGAGATCCTCCATGAACTGCTCGCTCGCGCACGGGTGCACGGCACGAGCGACCCAGCGCGGGCCCCCGGTCCACCCCAGGACGCACGAGATGCGGCTTCGGTCGTCGACCAGAAGCTGAACGATTTCGAGCGCACCCATCCCACCGGCCACCCGGCGCTGTGGGCGGTGGAGCGAGAGCAGATTCAGCGCGATGTCCGCGAATTCCTGCGCCTCGAGGCCACGTCGGCCTCGAGGTTTCGCCCCTTCAAGCTGGAAGAGAGCTTCGGTCCTTCCAGGGAAGACGGTGCGGGCGCGCTGCGCCTCCACGTTTCCGGCCTCGGCGAAATAGAGATCTCGGGGAGGCTCGACAGGCTGGACATCGATCCGAAGGCCAACGAGGCTCGAGTCATCGATTACAAGACCGGCAAGCCACCCTCCCGCAGCGGGCTGATCAAGTCGCTGAAATCGGGCCGGCGGGTGCAGCCAGCCCTCTACCTCGAGGCGGCCAGATCGTTCTTGCCTCCAGGATACGAGGTGGTGGGATTCTACTACTACCACGTCACCGAACTGGCCGGAGGATTCCGGATGGTCGGCGTCACCACCGGCGAGATGGAAGAGTTCGAGCACGCTGTCCAAAACGCCCTGCTCGTGGTCGGAGGCATCATTCGTGACGGCGCCTTCTTCCCGTGGCCCGACGTCGACGCCTGCCGGTTCTGCCACTACGACCTGGTCTGCCGCCGGTCGCCGCTCGCCCGGTTCAAGCACAAAGCGACCGACCCCCACGCCGCCGAATTCCTGGCGCTCCGCGACGATGGTCAGGGGCGCGATTCACCCTGATGGCGACCGCCGCGCGGACGGTTGGTGCGTTCCATGAAGTCGAAATAGGTCTCGATCAAGTCGTCGAACTCCATCTTGCCTCCGCATTTCGCACACGGAAGCTCTTCCGCGACTGGAGGAGGCTTGTCCCCCTTCAACTCGACAAGCACTTCCTTCTCGTGGCCGCAGGCGTCGCAGTAGTAGGGGGCGAGCACCGACCGGACGGTGGCATTGCCGCCGAAGTTCGAGACCATGTTGAGTTGGCGCACGATACACGGCGCGCAGCGCCTGAACTCCATCGTGAGCCCCGCCTCGGTGAGCTTGCGAACGGTTCCGAGCCAGAGTCGTACCCCGCTGGAATTGACGCGCCGTATCCGGCCGAGGTCCAGGATGAGGTGGCCGTGCGCATGCCCGGCGAGAAACGACAGGTCGCTGCGTTCGGTCAAACACCCGGAGAGCTGAATGATCTGTCCCTCGTTCGTCTGCCTGAGCGTGTGGGAAAAGGCATAGGAAAAGGAATTCATGCGTATCGCCTCGCCACAGGAGCCATGAACCGCACTCGAGCAAGTCCTGGCTGTTCAATCGGCCGCACAGGGCCGAACCTCGAGGTTTTCGGGGACAGTATGTCTGATCCTGGCGCGAATCAGAACTGCGTTGCGGTCCCAAGTCCACCCCATGACGGTTGGTCGTTTCCCGCTTCCGTTTCGGGCAGCGAAACCGCGAATCCCGCGGGAAGCCGGTGGTCATGGCTGCCTCTCGAGGTAGGGCAAGCTGAACATCTCCTCGGGAAGGTCGACGTCGAACGCTACGTCGGTCATCTCGAAGATGGTCCTCGAGTTCTTCCTCAGCCTGCTCGACAGCTCGGTCCTTGTGGGCACGCGCCGGCCGTCGATCTCCTTCACCTCGAGCGTACGGGCGACCTTGAGGAGCCTCCCACTCTTGGCGTATTTCTCCTCGCGCCACACGATGAACCACTCCTTGTCCACCCACATCTTCCGTCTGGCGTAGGGAACGCGCCTCACCTTGGCAGTCAGTGTCACCACGTAGCACGGCCGGCCGCCGGCCACCTCCTCGCCGGCAAGCTGGATGTCGTACTTCTGCGAAAGCGTATCGGTCTCGAGGGCATCTTCGTAGGAGACGTCGCTTCCCATCATGCCCTTCTTGAGCATCTGGCCGGAGATCCTCAACGTGTCGTCCTCGTCGGGAAAGTATATCCAGAGGTCGTCGCCGGCCATGAGATACCTGGTGCCCTTGTCCTCTGGGTTGGTGAACTCCACAATTGACTTGTTCTCCCTGGTGAGTCTCTTGACGACCATCGTCTTGACCCGCACCTTGCCGCGCACGTGGATCTCCAACTTCCCCGTGAACACGATGGAGTCGTAGTCGCGGTTCCTGGCCATCGCCTCGAGAATCTGCTCCCCGGTCATCCGTTCGGGAGGTGGTGTGAGGGCGCCTAGGAGAACGAACGCCAGGACGCCGAGTCCAGCCCCGCGGGGGAGGATGGAACGGGCCATGCGGGGCGCCTGGATCGGCGAGCCGCATGGGTGCTGAAGGCGGCTCTTGCGCGTGTCGAGCATGTTCACCTCCTACTCCATGACACGGATGGCGTCGGCGACCTGGAGCCGGGCCGCGCGTTGCGAAGGAATGATGCTCACCAGGGCGGAGACCAGGGTCCCGATCGCGAGTGCCATCAAGGTGTTTGCCAAGCTGATCTTCGGATAGATGACGTTGTCTATCGGGATGTTCCCAACGCCCATCATCGATGAGAAATCCATGCCGTGGAAGTGGAAGAAGAGGTTCACCGCCAGCCCGAGGACCACCCCGAGGAGGCTGCCGGCAAACCCCAGGACCATCCCCTCGGCAATGAACAGGCGCAAGATTTCGCCCCGCTGGAACCCCATGGCCCGCAGGACCCCGATCTCCCGCCGCCGCTCCATCACCACCATCATGAGGATGTTTCCGATGATGAACGATCCCAGGAGCGCCACGCAGAGATAGAAAAAATTGTAGATGGTGCTCGCCAGGGTGACCATCTTGTACACGTCGCTGTTTTCGGTCCAGGATGCCACGTGGAGGCCGGGATTGTTCAGCAAGGTCTTCACCCTGGCCGCCAGTTGGTCCGCCTGGCCGGGGTCGCGCGCCATGATGATGATCTGCTGCGCGGTGTCGCCCATGCGCAGGAGCTTCTTGGCGTCGGAGAGCCCGATCTGGAACACTCGTTCGTCCAGCATGTTGAGGCCGCTGTCGAACAGCCCGACGATGGTGAACTTGCGAAGGTGCAGCGCATCGTCTGCGCCGGAGGCAGCGACCTTCAGGGTGTCACCCACCTGGAAGTCGAGCGCTTCCGCGAGTTTCCGGCCGATGATGGCTTCCCGCTCGTTCTCGATGTACCGCCCGCCCGGCATGACGGCTTGCTCGAGCATCAACAAGTCCTTCTCGACCTTCGGGTCCCCGGCCATGGCGAGCGCGGGCTTGTTCTTGCCCTCGTGGTCGAGAAGCACGCCGAAGGTGACCCGCTCGGTCGCCACGCGAACCTCGCTCGACAGCGCCGGGTCGCTGGCGATGGCGTCGAACACCGCCTTGGGATTCTCCATGTTCTCGTTGACCGGCATGAAGCGGATACGGTCGTGGAAGGTTTTCGTGGTTACCCTGACGTGGCCGCTTTCGTTCTTTGTGTAGTTCTTGACCATGGAGTCGAGGAATCCTCCGGTCATGCCCTGGAGGAGCACCACGCCCATGATGGAAATGGTCACGGAGCTGACAGCGAGAATCGAGCGGCGCCTGTTGCGTCCCACGTTGCGTCCCGCCATTCGAAGCAGATATCCCATCTTCGACACTCCTTTCCACCGCGAGGGTCACACGTGGCGCAGCGCCTGGGTGATGGTCATCTTGCCGGCCTGTCGTGCGGGAATCCAGCCAGCGATGACCGCGACGGCGACCCCGAAGCAGAACGCGAACACGAACGCACCGGGATTCCATTGACCGTACAGGGTGCCCCAGATCGGCATCCCTTCCAGCATGTCTTCGTTGGCGAACTGATCGAGTGGGATGCCCACGTTGACCATGTACGAGACCACGGCGCCTCCCATCAGCACACCGGCCACGCCGCCTGCCATGCCGGTCAACAGCCCCTCGAGGAGGAACATCCAGGTGATCTCCGATGCGCGAAGGCCGTGCGCGCGCAGGACGCCTATCTCCCGAATGCGCTCGTAGACGCTCATCAGAACCGAGTTGAAGATGCCGATCGAAGCGATCAGCAGGATCACGGCCATGAACACCCACCCGAAGGCCCGCTTGCCTCGAGACATGGCCAGGTAGCCGGCGCCGATCTCGGCGTAGGTCTCCACGCCGAGATTCGGGAAGGTGGATGTGACCATGCGCCCGACGTCACGCATGTCGACCTCGTAGTCTTCGAACCTGGGCGGGCGTTCGAGGGCCACGTCCAGTTCGGTGATCAGCCCATCGAGATCGAGGAAATCGTTGGCCGTCCGGTGGGAGACGAGCACCGTGGACCGGTTCAGCGTCGGGTCGGTGGTGTTCAGCAAGCCGACTACCTCGAACTCGTCGGCGTTGCGCGCGCCGTCCTTCGTCAACGCATACAGCGTGACATATCCCCCGGTGCCCACGCCGATCTCGTCGGCCAGCCGCTTGCCCATGACCACTTGGTACATCGTGTCCCCGGAGAAGAACGCTCCCGCCGTGTACTCGGGCAGTGTGAACACCGTAGGGTCCCGCTTCGGATCCACGGCGGTCCCGACCACCGGGATCATCTCCGTGCCGTTGCTCACCTGGGCAAGAAACGTCG
>JAJRTE010000179.1 GCA_024278455.1 Myxococcota bacterium | reverse complement strand
ACCGTCGAAGGACCGCTCTTCGACCAGGACGGGGATGGCTACCCGCTCGGGCAGGACTGCGACGACGCCGACCCGAACACGGGCCCCCAATACGCCGACCTCGACGGCGATGGATTCGGCGCGGGCGAGCCGCTCCCGGAATGCGATACGAACACCGGCGCGCGGTCCATGGTGACGGGTGATTGCGACGATTCACGCTCCGATACCTACCCCGGAGCACTCGAGATCTGCGATGTACCTCTTCCCGAAGGCGATGCCACACCTCCCTACGGCGCCGACAACGACTGTGACGGCGAGATCGACGAGGATGTCACCTATCAAACCTGGTTCAAGGACGATGACGGCGACGGGTATGGCCTGTCCGGCACGACAGTACTGTCGTGCGAGCAGGTCGAGGGATACGCGCTCGAGGCGGGAGACTGCGACGATACGGATGCCACCCGGTCGCCCGGGGCGGTGGAGGTGTGCAACGACATCGACAACGACTGCTCGGGAGGCGACGGCGACTACTACGTCGTCGCCGGGGCGGGTGGAGGGGCCGGCGGGCGAACAGGCACCATCCAGGCCGCGTTGGACGCTGCCGACGAAGGTTGTTCGGTCGTGGTCGCACCGGGGACCTACTACGAGCACATCGACTTCCACGGGAAGGGCATCCACCTCCGGAGCGAAGCGGGCCCGGAAACCACGGTCATCGACGGACAGGACGAAGGCGCGGTAATCTCCTTCCAGTCCGGGGAGGACGACGACACCATCGTGGAGGGCTTCACGATCCAGAACGGGGCGGGGGACTGGTTCGAGATCTGTTGCCCGACAGACGAAGTGCTCTACGGCGGAGCCATCCTCGTCAACAGCAGTTCACCGGTGATCCGGGACAACATCATTACCAAGAATTCCGCGGAATTCGGCGGGGCCATCGCGGCCTACGGCGGCTCCCCGCAACTCACCGGGAACCTCTTCTCGAGCAACACCGCCATCTTCTATGGATCGGTCCTGTTTCTCTACGACATCCACGACAGCGACATATCGGACAACACGTTCGAAACCAACTCCACCATGGGACCAGGCACCTCCGGAGAAGCCGTGGTCGACATCCAGCGTTCCAGTTTCGTCACCTTCTCGGGCAACACACTGACCGAAAACCAGGCGAACTCGGGGGGGGGCCTCGTCATCGTCGAAAGCGCCAACATCACGGTCACCGGCAACCTGTTCGAGCGCAACGCCGTCAACCAGCTCGGCGGCGCGCTCGCGGTCATCAAGAACTGCCAGGTCACCGTGGAGGACAACACCTTCGTCCAGAACACCGCCATGACCGGGGGAGGGGCGATACTGTGCGAAGGAGACGACGGCCCGGTCACGCTCCGCATCGCCGGGAACCAGTTCAAAGACAACGACGGGGGGGACGACGGCGGCGCCATCTACTTCATCGAGGCCTGTGTCGGGGATATCGTGCACAACGTGTTCTCGAGCAACCTGGCCACGCGCGATGGCTACGGGGGCGCCCTGGACCTGCGAGACATCTCCCTGGGCGTCTCGGAGCCCTTGAGCATTACTAACAACTTATTCTACGACAACCAGGCGACATTCGGAGGAGCCATCGCGCTCCGCGGCTCATCCGGAACGGTCGCCATCTTCAATAACTCGTTCTGGGCCAACGGGGCGAGCAGCGCGGGGGGGGGTATCTACGTTGCCGACGATACGCCGGACATCCAGAACAATCTCATCACCTTCAGCATCGAGAGCAACGGGTTGCACTTCGCCGGCGTCGCCGGACTCACCGTGGCCAACATGGCCTACAACGACCTCTACGGCAACGCGGGGGGGGAAACCAACCTCCCCGCCCTTGTGGGCCAGTACGGAAACGTGAGCGTGGACCCCGAGTACGCCGATGTAGACAACCACGATTTCTCGCTCCAGCCCGGCAGCCCGGCCATCGATGCCGGCAACCCCGATCCCGGCTTCAATGATCCGGACGGGACCCGGAACGACCTTGGCGCCTACGGCGGGCCGCAAGGTGTGTGGTGAGCGGCGACAGGAAGTCCCCTCGTTCGGTCAAGGCCGGTGCTCCACACCGCCGGACACGGATCATGCTCGAGGGCCGCCGCGGCGTGGCGAGCGCGAGGAGGAAGCAGACCGATGGTTGAGCGGCTGGGCAACCGCATGACGGCCTGGGCACAGCGCTGGGTGCCCGATCCCTTCGTCTTCGCGATCGCGCTGACCCTGGTGGCCTTCGTCCTCTCGCTCGCCGCCACTGACAGCACGGTGTGGCAGGCCGTCGACGGTTGGGGCACAGGCTTCTGGGAACTCCTGGCGTTCGCCATGCAGATGTGTCTCGTGCTGGTGACGGGCCATGCCCTGGCCTCGAGCGGGCCGGTCAAGCGCGCCATCGTGGGCCTGGCCGACCTTCCCCGGACGCCGCGAACGGCAGTCGCGATGGTCGCCCTCGTGGCCGCGGCGAGCGGGCTGCTCAACTGGGGTCTCGGACTGATCGTCGGCGCTCTGCTGGCGCGCGAGACTGCGCTTCGTGGACAAGCTCGAGGTCTCCGGGTGCACTATCCACTGCTCGCCGCCGCCGGCTATGCAGGGTTACTTGTGTGGCACGGGGGATTGTCCGGCACCGTTCCCCTGACCATTGCTACCGGCGGCCACTTCCTCGAGCAGTCCATCGGTGTGGTCCCGGTTCGCGACACCCTGTTTTCGCCGCTGAATATCGTCGTGGCGATGTCGCTCCTGGTGCTGATCCCGTCCATCTGCGCCGCGCTGCACCCTCGAGACGCTATCAAGAGCGCCGGCGACTTCGGGGTCGCCGCCGAGATCGAGGAGGATGACCAGCAGGAGGGCAACGTTCCGGCTCGAGCCATCGAGCGAAGCCGGGTCGTATCGTTCGGCGCGGGCCTTCTTGGGCTTGCGTACCTGGCGCGCACTGTTCTCGAGAATGGGTTTCATCCCAACCTGAACCTGGTAAACCTGGTCTTCCTCTCGCTGGGCCTGCTGCTCCACAGGCACCCGGCCGGATACCTTGCCGCGGTCGCGGAGGGCGCTCGATCCTGTGCCGGGATCATCCTCCAGTTTCCCTTCTACGGTGGCATCATGGGAGTGATGAAGTACACCGGCTTGATGACGGTGATGGCGACCGCCGCCACGCGGCACGTGGGACCGGCGCTGTACCCGCTGGTCACCTTTCTATCCGCGGGGGTCGTCAACCTGTTCGTGCCATCCGGAGGGGGGCAGTGGGCTGTCCAGGGACCCATTGCGGTCGAAGCGGCCCGGCTGCTCGACCTGTCTATCCCGAGGACGGCCCTGGCGGTGGCGTTCGGGGACGAGTGGACGAACATGCTCCAGCCATTCTGGGCGCTGGCGCTGCTTGGCATCACGCGGCTCCGCGCTGGTGACATCATGGGCTACACGCTCATCTTCCTCATCGTGTCGCTTCCTGTCTATCTCGTGGCGCTCGTGCTCGTTCCCGTGTGAGGCGTCCCCCGCTGGAGGCAGCACGGGCGGTACAGGGGGGGGCCACGGCGGGGGGGCGTCCCCACGCAACAGTTGAAAAACGCGCCTGTTGCATCATAATGGACTACCCCAGGGACGGAGGCGGGTGAGGACACGGTGCCGATCTCGCCACGTGCACCATTGGGGCAACACACGGAAACGCTGCTCGAGTCGTTTCGAGCCCGGCCGGAAACGAAGGAGGGAATCCACGTTGGACCTTATCACGCTCAAGCACAAGCATGGCAAGGCGTTCGAGATAACGGTCAGGACCCACGCCCTGGTCAGTGACATGAATCCAGAGGACGGGGGTGAGGACGCCGGCCCGAACCCGACGGAACTTTTCGCTGCCTCGATGGCGTCATGCATTGGGATGATAGCCGCGGACTATTGCCGACACCACGGCCTGCCGGCCGAGGGGATCACGTTGAACGTGGTGGCCCAGTTGGCCGACCATCCCAAGCGTGTCCGGAGCATCGCCATCGACCTCGATCTGCCCGAGGGATTCCCGGAGAACCGGAAGCAGGCGATCATCAATGCGTCGAAGACATGCGTGATCTACAACACGCTGCAGCATCCGCCCGAGATCGACCTGGAGATCTGGTAGCGGAGCGCGCTCAGTCCATCGCCGCCCGTGTTTCGGACCAGCGGGAGCGGAAGTAGTCCTCGAGACGCCGGCGTCCGGCGACGGGTGCCGTCACCATCCCGCCGTGGGCCTGGAGCACACCGACCTGGCCGACGAAGAACTGGCCCATTTCCCACAGGTTGCGGCTGAACGGCCGTACCATCGCGACAGCCGCCCTGGCCAGCCACAGCGGCACATGTCGCTTCTTCACCGGACGGCCGAGGACTCGAGCCGCCATGGCGGCGATATCGTGGGAAGTCAGCGTGTCCGGCCCGCCGCAGGGCAGCCGCTGTCCCACCTTGCTGTCGTCGAGGAGACTTCGGACGATGAATTCGCCCAGGTCGTCGAGGCCTATCGGGTTGAACCCCACGCTGCCGTCGCCGATGATCCAGAAGGTGCCTCGCCGCGCCATCTCGAACAGCTCCCACATGTCCGAGTAGAACCCTGTCGGCTGCACGATGACGAACGGGAGGCCGGTGCCGGCCAGCGCGGCCTCGACCTCTCCCTTCATGCGCATGAGCGCGATGTCGTGGTTCGGGTCGGCGCCGAACACGCTGACCAGGGCGACGCGACGAATCCCGGCCTTCGAGGCCTCGTCGAAGAGGTGCAGGTTCGCGCCCACGTCGACCTCCCACCTGGACACCTTGTCTTTCTGGTACGTCTTGCCCAACGCAGACACGAGGAAGTCCGCGCCATCGAGGCTGCCCGCGATCGACGCGCGGTCCGTCACCTGGACGACACGCAGGTCGTCGACGCGATCACGCACGGGGGCGAGGCGCGCTTCGTTACGCACGAGCGCCCTGACGGAGAGCCCCGAGGAGTGGGCTGCGCGCACGACCTCCTTGCCACAGTTTCCCGTGGCGCCGGCCACTGCGACCACCAGGCGTTTCTTGCCGGTTTCCATGGTACGCCTCAAGGTTGTGCGCCCAGAAGGATATGACCGACATCCCGGACCACGGCATCGAGTTGGGCGCGATCCACGTCGTAGAGCCAGTGCACGACGCCGTTGGGTGTGCTCCGCCGCTTCATGGCGGCCGGCATCTCCAGCTCCCGGCTGGATGCATGGACGAGCAGGAAATCGGAGGGAGGGTGGCCAGTCAGTGCGGCCTCGACGTGTACAGCCCCGCCACGCGCATCGCCGAACAGGCTGACCTGGTTCCCGCTCGTGGCGACCGTCCAGTCGCTCGAACATTCCGCCGCCGTCGTGGCTGCCGGGCCGCCGGACTCGGCGCCCAGGAGCAGGAGGCGGAGGGGGGCGCAGCCGGCGCCGGCCGGTGTCCCGGCCTCGGTCGCGTCCGGCAGACCGAGCGTCTCGAGATCCACGCGAACCAGGCGGTGCCGCACGCCCGACTTGACGACGTGCCACGTCCCGGTTGCGACGCCGTCGAGGGGTGTATCGCGCAGGCTCGCGATCGAGGCATCGACGACGTCGAACATGAGGTCGAGCGGTGACATTCCTCTGGAATCCGGCGGGGTTTCCATCCAGGCCAACGCCTTTGCCAGCAGCCGGAATTCGGGGCTGTTCAGCACGGAATCGTCGCCGGTCGCGTCCTGATCGGCAGCCGGCTCCGTTCCGGCCGAGATCAGCGTGCGGGCACCGGCGCGGAGCGCATCGTGAAGGGCGTAGCAACGGCCGACCCTGTCGGGGCGCATGACGGCGCCGTGATAAAGCACGCGGCCCAGTTCGTCCATCACACCGTCGACCAGTGCCACGATGTATTGCCGGTCGAAGATGTACTCCCCGTCGTGCTTCTCGTGACCATCGTCCACAAGGTCCATCAACCTGCGCGTATGTTCCAGAAGTCTGCGCAGTCGCACGACCTTCAGCACGAAGGGTAGCGTGTTGTCCCGGTGCCTTGCAAACATTTCAGCCTCCCCGATACTACTGTCCTGTTCTGTGTGCAGCCGGTGCGCGGGCCTACAGGGTTCCGGTGGGCATCCGTGGTGACCGTCGCTGTTCCATCCTGCACGGCAGGCCCGGAGTGGAAACGAGCGGTAGTCGGTTGTATCGGACTCGAGCCCGCCGGTACCGTTCCGGCGCCGCGTGCCGGTCGACCGTGTGGCGGCGTCGCACCAGTGGCGAGACCTGGGCTGCGTTCTTCCAGGCCACGCGCGGGGCACGCGAAGGTTGCATTCTGTACCATCCCCGATAGAATACGCACAAAATTCCACCCCGGCCAGGCAAAAGACAGGGGCGGAAGGAGCCCTGTTGCTCCTGGGCCGGTGGTGAGAACGGCCGGGGAACGTTGCGCCTCCCCGGGGCTGGCGGGGAGACGACCACAGTCGACCAACTGCACCCGTTGCGACTGGAGCCGGAGATCGACGCATGGAGCCTCTGACTACCGAGAACATCCTGGTGATGGGCATGATCGCCGTCGCCGTCTTCCTGTTTGTCGTGGAGTGGGTACGTGTGGACGTGGTGGCCATGTTGATGATGGTCACGCTTCCGCTCCTCGGCCTGGTGGAGCCCAAGGAGGCGTTCATCGGGTTGAGCAGCAACGCTGTGGTATCGATCATCGCGGTAATCATCATCGGGGCTGGCCTCGACAAGACCGGGCTGATCAACCGCCTGGTCAATCCCATCGTTCGACTGGCTGGAAACAGCCAGGGCCGGGTCATCACGGCCATATCGATCACCGTGGCGGCGATCTCGAGCTTCATGCAGAACATCGGCGCGGCGGCCCTGTTTCTGCCTGCGATCCAGCGCACGAGCAAGATGTTGAAAATCCCACTGGGGCAGCTCCTCATGCCGATCGGGTTCTCGGCCATTCTCGGGGGCACGGTGACCCTTGTGGGGAGCAGTCCGCTGATCCTGTTGAACGACCTCCTGGAGCCTTTCGGCCTCGAGCCGTTCGGCCTGTTCGACGTGACGCCGATTGGACTGGCGTTGGTCGCGACGGGCATCGTGTGTTTCATCGTCCTGGGCCGGTTCATTCTTCCGAAGGGGGAAGTGGAATCCGAGAGCGACGAGGGCGGCACGGACCTCCCGGACATCGTGGGCGAACTCGGCCGCTTCGCGGAGTTGCATACGCCCCCGGACTTCACGGACTACCGGGATCCGATCCACGTCGACGATCTGCGCAGGCGCTACCTGTGCAACGTGGTGGCGCTCACGGAGCCTCCCGACTTCAAGGTGCTGTCGCCGTCCCCGGACACGGAGGTCCGGGCCAACGTCGATCTGGTCGTCTACGGGCGGGACAAGGACATCAGGCGCCTGGCCGAAGAAGAGGGTCTGACGGTCAAGGACGGCATCGACGTGTTCAAGAAGGAGGTTTCCGCGAACAAGAGCAACTCGGTCGAGGCGGTGGTCGCGCCCCGCTCTCCGCTGTCTGGCAAGACGCTCAACGAGGTGAACTTCCAGGATCGCTACCGGGTCACGCCACTGGCCATCTACCGGCGCAACGAGGTCTACCGGGCGGAAATCGGGGACATGGTGCTCAACGTGGGGGACGCGGTGCTGCTCCATGGCACCTGGACCAGGCTGAAGCTGTTGCAAGGAGAACGCTCGCTGCTGTTCACGACGCCGCTGGACGTGGAACTCCTGCGACCGGAAAAGGCGGTGTGGGCGGGGTTCTGGCTCGCCGTCGCCCTGGGCATGGTCCTGTTTCTCGATATCCAGTTGGCCGTGTGCCTGATGACAGGGGCGCTGGGCATGGTGATCACCAATGTCCTCACGATCGACGAAGCGTACCAATCGGTAGACTGGCGCACCATTTTCCTCCTCGGCGGACTCATCCCGCTGGGGATCGCCACCGAAAAGACCGGGACGGCCGCCTGGATCGCGCAAGCGGTGCTGAACGCGATCGGAACGGTGGAGCCGATCGTGCTCCTGACCGTGATCGGGGTCCTGTCCACGGTGTTCACGCTGGTGATTTCGAACGTCGGCGCGACCGTGCTCCTCGTTCCCCTGGTCGTGAACATGGCCATCGCCGCCGATACCGATCCGCGGATGGCCGCCCTGGTCGTGGGGCTCGCCACCAGCAACTCGTTCATATTGCCGACACACCAGGTCAACGCGCTCTACATGGGACCAGGGCGCTACCGGAGTGTGGATTTTCTGAAGGCAGGGTCGGTGGTGAGCGTCCTGTTCATCGTGGTCATGATTGGTATGATATACCTTGTGTTCGGGGTGTGAAACGATGTGCCGGAACCGCCGCGGAGCCGTTGCCGCCCCCTTGTGGCCGGAGGACAGGTCAGGGCCCTGGAGCGCCGGTGGTTCGGCGGGGAGCCGCGACCGGTGACCAGCAAGTACGAGGAGTGACGCCATGGCAATCATCACGGTTTCTCGAGGCTCCTACAGCAAGGGCAAGGAGGTGGCCGAGAAGGTGGCCGAAAGGCTCGGCTACGACTGCATCAGTAGAGAGGTGATTCTCGAGGCATCCGACAAGTTCAACGTGCCGGAAATCAAGCTGGTTCGGGCGATCCACGACGCCCCGTCCATCCTCGAGCGGTTCTCTCACAACAAGCAGATCTACGTCGCCTACATCCAGAGTGCGCTGGCCTCCAGGGTGATGAAGGACAACGTGGTCTATCACGGCCTCGCCGGTCACCTGCTCCTCAAGTGGATTCCCAACGTGCTCAAGGTGCGGATCATTGCCGACATGTCGCGCCGGGTCGCGGCCGAGATGGAGCGGGAGCAGATCAGCGAGAGCGAAGCGCGGACGCTCCTGGAGCGAGACGACGAGGAACGGCGGCGATGGACCAAGGCCCTGTACCACGTGGACCCCTGGGATCCCACGCTCTACGATCTGCTCATCTGCGTGCA
Organism: Myxococcota bacterium; assembly: GCA_024278455.1. Lineage (GTDB taxonomy): Bacteria > Myxococcota_A > UBA796 > JAJRTE01 > JAJRTE01 > JAJRTE01. The sequence continues at coordinate 5,071 of JAJRTE010000179.1, read as the reverse complement.
CCGCCTCACCGTGGACGACGCTGTCGACCTCATCTGCGAGGCTGCCACGCGCAAGCAGTTCGAGACCACGAAGGAATCGCTGACGAGGATGCAGGACCTCGCCATCGCCTGCCGGCTCAAGGCAGCCCTGATCGAACAGTTCAGCGATCTCAGGGTGGTCTGCGAGTACGGCAACGCCCTTCTGTACATCCAGTCCGGCGGTCGCACGCTGCACAGGCTGGAGGAGAGAGCCAGGGAGTTGGAAAAGGAGATCCCGGGTATCAACAACCTCGAGGTGCGTTCGGGCATTCCGGCGCCCGGCCATGCGGTATGACCGGGAACCCGACCGGCCGCCCCGAACGACTTCGATACGAGGCCCAGCCATGCCAATCATCAGCCTATCGTCGCATCTTGGCAGCAAGGCCGCCCGCATCGCCCGGCGCGTTGCCGATGCCACCGGCTATCGCCTGCTCGACCGGGGGTTTCTCGATGAGATCGCCGAACGGCACGGCGTGTCCAGGGCATCCCTGCTCGATCTGCTGGACAATGCTCCGAGGTTCCTGGGTATCGGGTCCCGCTCGAGGCGCCGCAACCTGGCCATCCTTCAGCAGGCGGTGCTCGAGGAACTCCTCCACGACCGGATCGTCACGATCGGGCTCGCCGCGCACCTCTACGTCACCGGCGTGTCCCATTTTATCAGGGTGCGCGTCGTGGGCGACCAGGAGGAACGCGCTCGAGCGCTTTCCGAGGAGCAGGGCATTTCCGTCGAAAAGGCCGCACGACTGATCAAGCTGCACGACCGGCGCCGCTTGCACTGGTCCCTCGAGTTCTTCGACCTCGACGAGTCGGACCCGGCGCTGCACGACCTGGTGATCGACCTGGGCGCCACGCCGGAGGACGAGGCTGTCCGAACGATCTGCGAGGCCGCGGCAGCAAGGCTGTACCAGCCGATCACTTACTCAGTGAAGTGCCTCCAGGACCAGGCGCTGGCGGCTCGAGTCCGGGTGGCGTTGTTCGACCCGTATCCAGACATCGAAGTGAAGGCTCGAGGCACGACGGTATACGTGCGGGCGAAGGCACCGGCACGCCACAGGCACAGGCGTGTCGCCGCGATCAAGGAAGCCGCTCAAGAAGTGGCCGGTGTCGACTACGTGGAGGTCCACCTGTCCGGCGACTCGTTCCGGCAGGCGACGGCCGGCATACCGTGATACGCTCCACCGTGATCGTGGGCGCCGCCACCGGTGCGGTTCCCGGTGACATCGCTCCAGACTATGCGACGGGCGACGACAACAGGCTGCAACCGGCACGCGATGCGAGGCGACCGTGATACACTGAGTTCCGAAAGAACCCAACGAAGGAGAATACTCGATGAACGACCCTTTGCGCATCCTCGTCGTGGACGACGAGGCCATCGTGGGCAAACGGCTCAAACCGATCCTGGAGAAATCCGGCTACCAGGTGGATGTCTGCGAGAGCGGGACCCTGGCGCTCGAGCGGCTGTCGGAGAAGACGTTCGACATCGTGGTAACCGACGTGCGAATGGACGACGTGGACGGGATGCAGGTGCTGGCCCGGGTACTGGCGACATCGCCGTCGACAAAGGTTATCATCATCACCGGGTATGCGACCGTGGAACTCGCGCGGGAAGCCTTGACCAAGGGTGCCTTCGATTTCATAGCCAAACCGTTCAAGCCGGACGACCTGCGCGGGGTCATCAGCAAGGCGGTGGCGCAGCTCGAAGCGGAAAGCGTCTCCACGGTCGACTGAGCGGTTTTCGGATTCCTCCGGGAGATCATGCCATGCGCACCATGGACAGACGTGCCGGGGTCGCCACCGGCAAGGACCAGGATTTCCGGCTCCAGTACGAGACACTGAGGGCGCTCCAGGCCGGAAACGGGATGGCCCTTCAGATCATCGCCGACCTGGAGGCCGACCTCGGCCACCTGGACTACTCGGAGCCGGCTATCGTGCGGCCGGTGCAGCGTCTCGCTGACGAAGTTCTTCTCATGGCCCAGGAGCTGAACCTCCTTACGTCGGACCGGTATCATTCCTTGTACGGGGCCATCGTGAGGATCCGCGCGAACATCCGAACCGCCTTCCGGCTGCGACCGGATACCCGCCGGTTCCCCCTCGCCCTCACCCTCGCCGACGAGAGGTCCAAGGACCCCAGGGTCGCCGGGGGGAAGGCGGCGAGCCTGGCCGCCCTGCTGGACATCTTTCCGCGGTTGGTTCCCGCAGGGTTCGTCGTCACCACCGAAGGCTACCGCCAGTTCATCGAGACGAACAAGCTCGCCGAGCTTGTCCGGGATCTCCTGGCCGACCTCGAGGTCTTCACCGGCCATCCGCGGTTCCAGGAGCGGACCCGGCGCATTCGGGACCTCATCCTCCAGGCACCGGTTCCGGACGCCATCGCTCGAGCGATCGAGGAGTGGGCCGCCGACATGGCGTCCGCGACCGGATCCGACACCGGGGTGTCGACCTGGGCGGTGCGGTCCAGCGCCACGAGCGAAGATGCCGCCCTCACCTTCGCGGGCCAGTTCGACAGTCTCCTGAACGTACCCGCAAGCGACCTGGTGGAGGCCTACCGGGCCGTGCTCGCCAGCCGTTTCACCGATCGTGCGGTGATGTACCGCTTGCACTTCGGATTCCGCGAGGTCGATACACCGATGGCCGTGCTGTTCATGCCCATGATCGTTCCCAGGGCGGCCGGCGTGGTCTATTCGCGAGACCCCCGGGAGGTGGACTCGAGCCGCATGATCCTCTCTGCCGTACCCGGCCTGGCAGACAAGCTGGTCCGGGGCGAGACACCAGGAACCACGATCGCCGTGCCGCTCGACGCCGCCGGTGATCCATCGCTGGACAGCGTGCGCGTCGAGGGCGAAGACACGGGCGCCACCGGCCCGGACACGCCCGGGTCTGCCCGCACGAACGGCACAGAGACCTCGAGCACGGCCGGCCACGACTCGTGGCTGTCCCGGGACATCTTGGGCGCCGTGGCCAATGCGGCACGGGACGTGGCTCGAGCGCTCGGGTACGACGTGGAAATCGAATGGGCGGTGGACCATGACGGCCGGTTCTGGCTCCTGCAATGCCGCCCCTTGCGGGTGGCGTCGGGACCCCGGGAGGAACGCAGAAGCAAACAGGCTCCCCCGCTGCTCGAGAATGGCTACACCCTCTTCCCGGGCCGAGCCGAAGGCCCGGTGGAGTTCGTCGACACAGGCGTCGAGCCTGCGCTGCAGCACAAGGCGCCGGTGCTGGTCACCGACGACGCTTCCATGGAACTCGCCAAGGTGCTACCAAGTCTCGGCGCGCTGCTGATTCGCCGTGGCAGCCCCATCGGTCACGTGGCCGCTCTCGTGCGGGAGTTCCGGATCCCGACCATCTACGGACTCGGCGACGGCGTGCAGCTTCTCGAGCCCGGCGGGCAGGTCAGCGTCGACGCCACCCTGCGGCGGGTGTACCGGGGTTCGCGCTGGCCCGGCATCCGCGAGCGGGTGCTGGCTCGAGTCAGCGGATCTCGAGACCGGTCCTCCCCGGGGCCGCTCCACGACCACGTGCTGTCCCTCAATCTCACCGATGCCCATGCCCCGTCGTTCAAGGCCGAAAACTGCCAGTCGTTACACGACGTGGTGCGGTTCATCCACGAGATGTCCATCCGCTCGATGTTCCGGTTCGGCGATCGGCACAACCGTTTCTGGAAGCGGGCATTGAAGTCTCTCGAGTGGGACATTCCCGTCAGGATGAAGCTGCTGGACCTGGACGGGTGCACGCCTCGAGGCAGAAGGAAGACGCGGCCCGAGGACGTCGCCAGTGTGCCGTTCCAGGCACTTCTCAAGGGTATGCGTGATCCACGGGTTCGGTGGGATCGCCGACGAATCCGGGACCTGGAGAACCTCCCGGCCGATTTCGTCGAGCGGATCCTGGGTGGGACGCTCGGCCCGCGCCGGCCTGGGGACACCAACTACCTCGTGGTCGCCAAGGACTACCTCAACCTGAACGCGCGATTCGTGTTCCACTACGGCATGCTGGACGCGATCATCGGCCCGGCGAAGGAGGCCAACCACGTCCATTTCAGGGTGCGTGGCGGCGGGGCGGACGAAACGCGCATGACCCGGCGCTCGAGGTTCCTCGAGACCGTACTCCGCTCCCACCACTTCGGTGTGGATCGCCGGGGCAGCCTGGTGACCGCGTGGTTGCGCAACTACCCCGAGGCGGATTCCGCCAGGGCCCTCGAGATGCTCGGCCGCCTGATGGCCTGCTCCAGGCAGCTCGACATGATCCTCACGACCGAGGCGATGGTGGAACGACTGGCCAGGGCGTTCTTGGCCGAGGACTACGCGGCATTTGCATGACGAACGACCACCACGGAGACAGACCGGGACAGACCCCCAATGGCCGGGAAGAAGAGGACCACAAGGTCTGGCTCGAGCCGCCCGTTCCCGGCGCGTCGTCGGCGTCGAGGCCCGCGCCGTCCGATTTTTTCGGTGCCGCGCGTGACGGCGAACTCGCGACCAAGATCGCATTCGAGAAGAAGCGGCTGACCGAACGGCCCACGTTTCGCATCCGGACCCGGCTCACCCTGTCGTTCCTGGCCGTGTTCTCCCTGTGCGTCGTCATCACGGCCTGGATCATCTACACCCTCTCGCAGCTCGAGGACAAGATTCACTTCCTCGAGGTGGCCGACAGCTATGTGAGCGAGGTCCAGCAGGCGCGACGTTTCGAGAAGAACTACCTTCTCTACGGAACGAACCTGGACGATGCCCTGGAGCATCTCGCCAAGGCCAAGGCGAAGCTCGCACTCAATCGGGACACCGCGGAACATATCCTGGGCACGGAGAAGTTCGAACTGCTGTCCAGGCACGTCCAGGACTACGAGCGGTTCCTGAGCCGGCTGGGCACGACCAGTGATCCGACGGCCCGAGCGGAGATCGAAGCCGCACTCCGGCTCCACGGGTCGCAGATGGTGACCTTCGCCATGGACTTCGCGTGGAAGGAACGCCAGGCGATCGATCGCACCTTTCTCCTCGCGCGCCGGGTGCCGTTCGTGTTTCTCGTCGTCCTCCTGGGTACCATCCTGGTGGTGACCCTGTTT
>JAJRTE010000178.1 GCA_024278455.1 Myxococcota bacterium | reverse complement strand
TGTTGCCCGCGCTCCGGCGTCGGGTGCTCGTGGACCCACAGGCCCCCGAAAAGGGCGTCGAAATCGCCCGCAAAGGCCACATCGTAGTAGTACGACAGCGTGCTGACCAGGAGCGACTTCCCGAAACGCCGCGGGCGAAGCAGCATCAGGTAACGGCTCCCCAATTCCGGACTCTCCAGTTCGGCGATGTACCGGGTCTTGTCGATGTAGTAAGAGCCGTCCCGCCGGATACGTGCAAAATCGGCAATGCCATACGCGAGTTTCACGAAACACCTCCTTTTCTTCTCCGCCGGGAACCAGGCGCAGGAGAATGCGAAATGAACCGCACTCACCCGAAGGCCACGGGGAACGCCCGTGTGCTGCCTTTTCCAGGGACATGATACTCGATTTCCGGGGCATGAGGCCAGGGACGGTCTTCCTGGCAGGCGCACGGTCCAGGTCCGTGGGCTGGACCCGGCCCCCGGGATCTCATGGATTCCGCATGCAAAGACGCCAGAAGGTCCCCCACGGTCACATCAGGCGGTCCGGCCCCGCCGCGCGCTTCGTCCGATTCCGCGTGACGGCGGCCCCTGGGCCACGGTGATGACGAAGTTGCCTTTCGCCAGATCGTCGGCTATCATCATGCGTTGGTTCCTGCCAAAACTGACCATCGTTCACCTGGAATGGACCGATGCCCATCCGTTGCCCGAACTGTCAGCACGAGCGCCAGCCGTGGGATCCCGAGCCGTTTGACGAATGCCCGATGTGCGGTGTAGTGTACGAGAAGTTCCGGCCGCCTGCAAACGGGAACGGGACATCGAGCAACGACCATGGCCAGGGGAGAACCCAGGGTGCCGACCCGGGTGCCCAGGAAAGTTCTCCAGCAGGCAGACGGCCCAACCGGCCGACTCTCGGCGCGGCCGGCATCCGGCTGCCCGGGCTCGGAGAGGGCGAGGATGGCCAGGACCTCGAGGATCCTCCGCCAACTTCCTGGTTCTGGGTCGTCGCCATACCCGTCACCCTGCTCATCATGGCGGCGGGGATCCATTTCCAAAACCCCGCGAAACTCCTGGTATGGTTCACCGGCTCGTGGACCGAAGTGACACGGCCGGACGGTTTCCATGTCGAACTCCCTGACCGGCCATCGAGGGTGACAGTGGACCTGCCCGGGGCTGCTACCCTGGCGGCCGGCGGGCTGACCGTCTATCGTGCCGACACCTACGGCATGGACGTCTACTTCGCTGAGATAGCGACTCGAGTGCCGGCGCAAGGTATGCTAAGTTGGGGAACTGACCTGGGCGCGGGGCTCGCTGCGTCGTTGCTGGGTATCGACAAGCTCGAGACGTCCGACACGGACACGCTGTTCGTGGGGGACGAGGCACTCCGATGGGAGTGGGCCGAACTCGAGGTGGACAAGGAGCGCTACGTCGTGGAAGTCATGGCCACAGGCAGGGGCCGAACGCTCTACGTTATCACCTGCGTGTACAACGACGCCTCCCACCTGCGCGACAACGCCCGGCGTATCCTGGATTCCATCTCTTTTTCGCCCTGATCTCCTGCGACGGCAACCCGGAAACCGTGCGGCCCTCCGGCGTTTTTGTCGACCCGCAGCGGTTCACCGATCAGAGCACCTTCGCGACGAAGTAGAGCTGAAACGCCGACGAGAAGAACCAGTGCAGGAACACACCGTACCACACGGACCGCACCCGAAGCGCAAGGTACCCCAGGAAATACCCTACCAACAAGGACCCGTAGCACTCGAGTTCCGGTTTGCCCAGGTGTGCGATCCCGTATGGAATCAGGTGCACCATGATGGCCGTGTGCATGTTCAGCTTCTTGCGGAGCCCGAACAGCAGGAAACCGCGATAGAAAAACTCGGTCCGCGTCATGGTGAGCAGCGACACCATGCGTTTGGCCCCCCAGGCATGCCAGTCGAACGACCTTGCCACGTGCGCATACTTGTAGTATGCGGCAACACGGTCGTCGCTCACCATGGCGAAGAAGCCGGGCAAGTACAGGAGGAGGAACAGGGCGGTGAGCGCCAGGCCGGTGCGGACATCCCCCAAACCAGCCCCCCACTCGAGCGGGCTTTCCCGGTAGACCACCAAAATGATCACGACGGGAGCAATCAACTGGAGCACGATGTGCTGATTGAACAACGGCGTCCCAATGGCGAACGCCCGGTAGCGCGGGATCATCACCAAGAGGCAAAAGATCAATACTGTTCGGGTCGGCTCGATGCCGGCACCGAGGCGCGTCCATTCCTGCCGCATGGCGGCTCGAGCAGATTTCAGCATGACGTGGTTCTCCTGGTTTCATGCCAGGCACGGCAGAGCCGGGCCCGCGGCAACTCCTTTTTCCAGGAACAGGGAGCCGACGGTCATCATGATACGGGACGCCTGTCATTTCTGCCACACCGATTCCGCCCACTTGCTTCGCTGGGCTCGACCAGATGATTCGGCGCAGTTTCCCTCGCCCACCGTGCCTACATCGACCAGCGACCTTGGGCATACTGGGCAGCGAAGAACAGGAGTGCGACCAGGAAGACGACCCCGGTCCCCACGCGGAGCGCGGTCCGTCGCTGTCCGGCCGCCAGCATGATGAAGAGCGGAAACAGCACGCTGTCGTAGCGAAGCGCACTCAACCACCGGGACTGGCAGGTGATCAGCAGTGCGGCGCAAAAGCAATACACGCCGTAGCTCTTGCGTCCGCGAAGCAATGTCACGAAAGCTGCTGTCCACGCCATCGCCACGGCGGCGAGGTTCCCCACACCGATGGTCAGCCACTCGGGCCACCCCCCTCCAAGCACTGCCCATGTCGAAGCCAGGCCAGCGGTCGGCGACGCGAACGCGCGGTGGAACATCTGCTTCTGAATCTCGAGGAATCTCAGGGGGTCACCGGCGAACCAGCTATTCATCGCCACGTAGCAGAGCGTACCCGCCGGCGCTGCGACCACGCACGAGAGCGCGTTCAGCCGGTCTCGAGCGTTTCGTGACATCAGGAATTCTGTGAGGAGGAGCGGGGCGAGCAGCCATCCGGTAGCCCGACTGAAGCCGGCCAGGAATGCGAGGACGAGCGCCCAGGGATGTTTGCGCGTCCGAAAACAGTACACACTCGAGACCACCAGGAGAAAGGACAGGGGCTCGGAGTAGGGCACAACGAACACGAAGGAGGCGGGGAACAAAAGGAAGAAGACCAAAGCCCACCCGGCAGTCCGCGGCGAATGGTCGAGTCGCACCAACCGGTGGAAAAACGATGCCCCCGAGACGTGGCAGACGAAATTGATGAGAAGCGCCGCCTCGAGCAGGCTGAGCCCACACCGGGACAGCGTGTGAATTGCGAGGGGAAACAGGGGGAAGAAGACGAGCAGGAAGTCGTCCCGGTACCCCTGGCCAGCGATCCGGAGATAGTGGTGAGCGTCCCAGTGGACCAGGGCGTCGGACCAGAAGGCCGGTCCGGCATTCGTGTTGCCTGCGCCGTAGCGGCTGACCAGCGCGAGAAAACCCAGGAGTGCGAGATGAAACAGGCCGGCGGCGAGTGCCACCCAGGCAGTTTCGTGCCGGGAAACCGGTGCCTTCCCCATGCGCCTTCCCAACAGCAACTGCTCCGCGGACATCCCCTTCATGGCACCCATGGTGAGCCCCCACCGCGATGGCGACTTCGTGCGCCTGCCCATTTCTGCCCCGCCAGTGCCGGGCGCGGCGCTGTTCACAAGCCCCCGCCCTCCCCGTTTGAGCTGCACGCACAGTATACGACAGTTGGGACCTTCTCGAGTGCGCGATTCTGCGGTTGAGCCCCGTGCATCGATGTGAGACAAGAGAAGGGGCCCTGGGGGACGTAGAAGCCCGCGCGGGAGGCAATTGTTGAGCCCCGTGCACCGATGTGAGACAAGAGAAGGGGAGAACGGGGGACCTGGAAGGCAGGGGTCCCGGCGCGGGCCTGCGGTCCTCGGGCAGTTGCGGGAGAATCCTGGTGCTTCGGTGGAGACACGAGACGAGAAACGTGGCGGCTTGGGCTGGCATGGCGCTCCCGCCGCTGGTATTCCTCCTGCTTCGCCTGGCCATTCTCGCCACGTCCGCCGACAGGCTGGGTCACCTGGCGGAAGGAGAGGTCGCCCACGCGAACCTCGCCTGGGACCTGAAGGAGGGGTGCGCGCGATCCGACATCTGGTCCTACCAGGTGGTTCCGTTCCACGGGGGCACCATGGTGAGCGCGCTTCTCTTCGTCCCCTGGTCCATGGTCTTTGGCGACGAGTACGCCTCGTTGAAAGGCCTCGCCCTCGCGTACGCGCTGACGGCGATGGTGCTGTGGATGTGGGTGCTGTATCGCGTGTCCGGTGCTGGCGCCAGCATGGTCTTCGGATGGCTCTACGCCCTCGCCCCACCGGTGCTCGTCCGCATGCAACTGACGCTGTGGGGCACCCATCCGGAACTCAACGCTTGCCTTGCGGCCAGCACCGCGCTCGCCTGCGCCGCCTTGACGGGCCGGCCGTCTCTCAAGCGACGATGGCTCTTCCTCTTCGGTGTGTCCGCCGGGTTTGCCGTCTACTTCAACCTGTCCGCGGTGTTGTACGAGACACTGTTGATGATTGCCGTTCTGGCCAGCAGGTATCGGCCATGGCTCGAGCCACGCGGCACCCGTACTACGCCTGTACTCCGGGCCACCGACGGTGCGAGCCGGCATCGAAGTCACAGCACGACCGGGCCGGGTCGACCGGGCAGGCGCGCCGTCTCGCCCTGGCTCCTCACCCTGGCCGGAGTGGCCACCGGTCTCGTGCCCATGGCCTGGTCCATGGTGGCTGCGGGCGGCACCCTCCTGGTCTACGGGGAGGGACCGCTGGGCCTTGTGCACGGCGCCGCAACGCGCCTCGAGCTGCTGCCACGCCTCCTCGCGACCGTGCCGCCGTTGTCGCCCCAGATTCCGCCCGCGCCTCCGTGGACCATCGAGCCCGTGCGCGCCGCCCTGGCCGCCGTACTCCTCGGCACATGCCTGGCCCTGGCAGCGGGAGCGCGTTGGACGAAACCTCCAGCAGCTCCGCTCTCGCGCGCAGCCGGTCTGTATCCCTTCTTGTTCCTCCCAGTCTTCGCCGCAGTCCACCTGCCGTTCACCACCAGCACAGCAACGACGTTCGGCTATTGTCCCCGGTACGTCGCCACGCTGTACCCCGTCCTGTACGCCGCCCTCGCCCTGGGCACCGCGCGACGCATGCAGGATCGAACGAGCGGGTGATTGGATCGGCTTCCGCCGACAGGTAGAGGCTATCGAGCCTGGCTGGCCATGAAAGGACGGAAGAGCGTCCGCTCGAGGTCGGCTGTGTGGCTTCGAGCCGGTCGAGCGAGCCTCGCCGGCGTCTTTGCAGCCACCGTGCTGGCACTGACCCTCCCATCGCTCGGCGACGACGTCATGCTCACCGATCTCCACTCCCTGGACATGGCATCGAAGTTCGAAGGGATTCGGCTGTTTCGTGCCGGGCTGCGGGGTGTGGATCGCCGCTCGCTGGAAGCGGTCATCGGCTTCCTCGAGCTGGAAGAGCGGGGTGCCGTTCCCCCGGAGACCGCTCGAGGTGTCCGCGCGGTTCTTGGGGAGCCATGGTACACCGACTTCTGGCGATTCCTGTCGCTTCCTCTGGACGGACCCACGCCTCGAGAGGTGGCTTCGCGCGTCGATTCGGCAAGAGATCCCGGCGCGGGGCCTGCTTACGAACTGGGATTGGCCTGGGGGGCGGACATGGCCTTGGGACGAGGCTCCGCATCGTGGCAGTTCCTCGCCATCCCGCCTCCCGACCCCTGACGCAGGACCCGTAGCGGGGCCCCCGGGGCGAGGCACCGTGGGCGCGCGCACGATCTATCGGCCGACAACGACCGTGAGAAGCGACTCGAACTCGTCCCCTTGCAGGGGCAGCGCCAGAACACTCCCCGGGGCACCGGGTCTCGAGAGGAAACCAGGAGCCGCTACTCTGGCTTCCTGCGGACGGAGGCACGCATGACATTCCGGACGACAACGACCAACAGGCTGCTCATCGTGTTCGGACTCCTCTTCCTGCTCATGAGCGGCGCCTCATTCTCGGCATTCAAGGCGCTGTCCGACATGCACAAGGTGCTCAATCGTATCGTGACCTACAACCGGGAGTTAAGGACCACGCTGGCACTCGCAACGGCTATCCGGGACCAGTATGCGCACGAGGCCCACACCATCATCCTTGGCAACACATCCCATCTCGGTTACCACGACGAAGCGTGTGCCCGAGTCATCGACCTGGTCATGAAGATGAAGGCCGAGCACGCCGGCATCGATGCCTCGGAGCGCATCGCGGCCATAGAGAACACGTCGAAGGCCCAGGCAGCGTGGTTCCGCGAACAGGTCCTCCCTGCCGTGCTCGAGGGCGACAAGGACCGGGTGCAGGCCGGACACAACAGGATCCTCGAGATGGTCGGCAGCACCCAGATCGAGCTTGATGCCGTTGCCACCGACCTGGCGTCCCGTGTCCACGATGCCGAGCAAGAGGCCGACAGCATCGCCGCATCCGCACTCCAGTGGCTGTTCCTCTCCCACGGCCTCGCTCTGGGCTTCGCGCTCGCCGCCGCCCTCTACCTCCGCCGCTCCATCGCAACTCCCCTCGAAGCACTGGGCAAGGGCGCGCAACAACTTGCAGAAGGCAACATGGACACCCGCATCGAACTCGACACCAAGGACGAATTCGCCGTCCTCGCCGCCCAGTTCAACGCCATGACTCGAGCGCTCGAGCGACACCAGGCCCGATGGGTGCGGCAGGAGAAACTGGCTGCCGTGGGACGCCTCGCAGCAGGCGTCGCCCACGAGATCAACAACCCGCTCGGCGTCATGCTCGGCTACGTCCGCCTGATGAAGGAGCAGGCAGGAGGCAAGTTCCGCGAGGACCTCGAGGTGGTCGAAGAAGAAGCCGTCAGGACACAGCATATCGTCGAAGGGCTGCTCGATCTCGCTCGCCCGATCGATGTGTCCGACAAGCAGGTGGATATCGGATCCCTGTGCAACGAGGTCGCCGAACGGGTCGCGGGCGCTCTCGCCGATGCCGCTTCCCGTATCGACGTCCTGGGACAAGGCCGCGTCAGCGGCAACGAACAGGCGTTGCGCCAGGTACTCACCAATGTCATCAAGAACGCCATGGAGGCTTCCGGACCAGGCGGCAGCGTCACCGTTCGCATCGAACGGGGGGACGCAGACGACCTTGTGATCCATATCGACGACTCCGGGCCAGGCTTGTCGGAAGAGAGTCAGGGGCGGTTGGGCGAGCCGTTCTTCACCACGAAGCCTCGAGGAACCGGGTTGGGACTGGCCGTGTCGAGGGCGATCCTCGAGTCCCATGGCGGGCGGATCGATGCCGAAAACCGGCTCGGTGGTGGCGCGAGGTTCACGATTTCCTTGCCAGGGTCCGCGCCGGGAGACGATGACCCGGACTCCAGGACACGGGCATGACATGCACGGTCACCCGACGTTGGCGGCGGGCACGTCGCCACCCGGCTCCGGCGACGCAACGGGCTGCGCAGACGAACCGAACGACCGCAGCCACATCCCGTAACGACTCCACGGCCTGCTGGCGGGCAACCGCGCCGAGCACCGTTCGAGTGGCGTGGGCCGCTGGCTGTGGTATGATGTGTCGTCTCCGCTCCGGCTGCCACGCCGGCGGTCGTCCTTTCGTCTCCCCCGACAAGGGGGACGTCTCGAGCGTCGTCCGCGGGAACAGGTGCCGGGCGCGTCCCCAGAGTACTGGTCGGAAGGGCGGCGGGTGTCGTCCGCGCGGACGGGGGGCGGGTGGATGCGATGTCGAGGGGTTCCCGTGGGACGAACAAGTGCACGCCAAATACCTTGGCGCCTCGTGCCGCTGCTGATACTCCTGCCCGCCACCGCGCCGGCAGCCGAGCCGTTCCACGCCTTCGAACCCGGCGGTGAACCCGGTACCTCGCCCCGGTTCCAGGCATGGCACCCCGAGTTCGAGGATAGCGGAAGCTACGGGGAAAGCTGGTTCTTCCTGGTCCGAACCGACGAGGGAGGGGTCCTCTTCGCCCTGCTGTCGATCACCAACCTCGGGCTCCGGACGTTCGACGGGACCTACGAGCTGGACTACTACGCCCCCGACGGGTCGAAGCTCAACGTCCACCGGGAGTTCACTCGAGACCAGGTCACGGCGTCGGCCGAGAAGATGGACGTCACCATTGCGAGTGCCCGGGCCTGGGGTGGGGGCAACCGCTACCACCTGACCATGGAGGATGTGGACGCCAGGTTGAAGCTCGACATCACCAACTTGTTGCAACCCTACAAGTTCGGCGATGGATCGATTGCATTCTACGAAGACAGGCGGGAGACCTGGACGCTGGGCATCCACACACCATGCGGGCGCTCCAGCGGAACCCTTGTCGCCGGAGAAAGAACATACAACCTCGATGGATTCGCCTATCACGACCATGCCTGGGCAAACATCAAGGTGCCCACGTTCGTGGCCAAGTGGTACACGCTCAGGGTGCTCGAGCAGGATCTTGCCATTGTCTTGCACCAACAGGTGCTGACCGACACTTTCGGTGGGGCCACCGTTCGGTTCGGGCTCGTCGGGATGGACGGGAAGATCGTGGCCAGCTCGAGGCATTTCAGCCTGCAGCCCACGGCGTGGCGCGACGTGGCGTCGGGATTCAAGATTCCCAGCGCATACCGGTTGCTGATCAACGCCAACGGCTGCAAGATCGAGGGTACGATTCGCGAGACGCGCTTCGATGCTGCCATCGATGTGTTGGGGCAGGTGAGTTGGCCGATCCGGATGGCGATCAAGGCATTCTATACCAATCCCTATTTCCATCGATATCGCGGGCAATACGAACTCGATGTCACGGACCGGCGCGGTACTGTGCGGCACGTGTCCGGAACGGCCGTTCTCGAGGCCAACTATTTTTGACGACACCGGTGAGGCGGAGCCGGGTGAACCTGCGGGGGAGGGCAGGAACCCGCACCCGGCTCCCTGCCGAAGGGAGAGAGAGCAGATGTTCCTATCGCGCAACCGGGTGAACGGATGGACCTGGGCGAGAGTTGTGGTGGTTGTTGTCGGTACCACGGGGTGCACCATCGAACCGGGCGACGATGACACGTCGAGCACGCCGACGCCGGAAGTCGCCACGCCGACGCCTCGAGCACTGGTTCCGACAGAAGGGGCCTATACCCTGTCCGGGACGATTGCATACGAGTTCGTGCCATACGACATGAAGCGTGGCGGTCTCGATTACGATGGCACGTTCGAACGGCCCATCCGAGGTGCCTACCTGTACCTGCTGGACGCCCTCGAGGGCACCGAGGTCGCGAGTCTCGTGGTCGGGGACGACGGGGCGTACGCGTTCAGTTGGGATGGAACGAACTACGTCAAGCTTCGGGTCTACGCCCAGACCGAGACCCCGTCGTTGCGCGTGGAGGACAACACCCACCAGGACGCCGTGTGGGTGGTGGACTCGGAAATGGTGGACGCCTTGGAGACCTCTGCGTTCGACTACGTGGCCACGACCGGCTGGGCGGGCTCATCGTACCGCGGCGAGCGAGCCGCCGCGCCGTTCGCGATCCTCGATGCAGCCTACACGGCGGCGAGGCGTTTCCTCGATGAGACCCATCCCCCTCCAGACTTCCCTGCCCTTCACATCAACTGGAGTCCGGCCAATAGCCCCGTGTCCGGTGACGTGACGCAAGGGCAGATTTCGACCTCCCACTGGGACTCCGAGGAACTCTACATCCTCGGCAAGGCGGACCTAGACACCGACGAGTTCGACACGCACATCACCGTTCACGAGTGGGGCCACTATTTCGAATCGAAGATCAGCCGCTCCGACAGTGTCGGCGGTGGCCATACGACCGGGGACGTGCTCGATCCCCGGGTCGCCTTCGGGGAGGGGTGGGGTAACGGCCTGAGCGCCATGATCCTCGATCCGGATTCCGTCTACACCGATTCCTACGGAAACGGCCAGAAGTACGGGTTCGAGTTCGACATGGAAGAGAACGTCACATCCTCCTCCCACCATCCCGGGTGGTATTCGGAGGAGAGCCTCCAGGCTATCCTGTACGACCTCTATGACGGAGCCAACGAGACACACGACAACCTCGAGCTGGGTCTCGATCCCATCTACCAGGTATTGATCGGCGACTACAAGGAGACGGACGCCTACACCACCGTGTTCTCCTTCATCGCGCACCTCAAGGCGCTCTATCCGGAGTACGCCGACCAGGTGGACGAGATCGTGACCTATCACACCGCCGACGGCAACTACGGCATCGACCCCATCCAGGACGACTGGGGCACCGGCGAGACGCACGACGGCGGCGTGGATTCCGCCCTTCCCCTGTACCTGCAAGCCTCGATCGGTGATACCATCACGTTCGAACTCCAAGGTGGCGAGGACGCCAACAAGCTTGCGCAAAACCGGTACATCGTTTTCGCAGGCAACGGAGAACTCTTCCAGGTGCAGACCACCTGCTCCGAGGACGTGGATATCTTCATCCAGGAGAAGGGGGAGTATGTCGCATGGGCGATGACGACGAGCGGCAACGAGGTGGCCACCCTGCGATCCGGGGAGGGGGTGATATACGTCGCCAACATACGAGGCTACAGTACGAAGCCGGGTGCCTACTCGGTTACCTTCGAGTTCCTCGAGTAGAGATCGAGCGGCTCGAGGGAATCGTTCCCGGCGGAACGTTCGCGGGTGCTGGATGTGACATGGAGAGTGACGACACGGACCGGCCATGATGGACGGCGTTCGACCATGGCGCGCGATCCGTGCTGGTCGCAGGAGGCAAGAGCGAAGCCGCCCGCCGCGCGGAACGGGATCGAGCCGACCCGGCGGGCAATGCGGCGGCCCCTGGCCGCCAACGCCCAGATGAGGTTCCAAATGAAAAGCATGATACCAGTGGTGTTGGGACTGCTCGGCCTTTCGGCCTGTGCAACCGATGGGACGAACATGGCCGCGACCGGCGGCGCTGATCCCGTGGTGTCGGACTCGGGCGCGGCAACGGTTCCCGGTGACGCCGGCAAGGTAGACACGGCCGGCGCTCCCTCGAGCGCTGCCGAGGCAGCCACCGTGGACGGAAACGGGGCGGTCGCGGAGACGGGCGGTGCGGGGGCGAGCGTGCCCGGGGAGAAGCCCGGTACCGCGTCGCCGGCGAACATGCAGGACTCGGCCGGGGTGCCCGGCAAGCCAGCCGCCCCCGTTCCGGTGCACACGAGCAAGCCGGCGGCTCCGGTCGACGTGATCTGTACCCCCGCAGCGGACGCGATCCGCCTGGGCATCACGTTCCTGGGCTCGGCTCGAGACGTGCGTATCGACGTCTGGGGCACAGATGGGCTTCGGGTCCTTGGCGAGACCCGCCCCGTGCACGCGGCAACCTATGAACGCGGCGCGGCACTGGACCTCACCGTTTCCTACGAAGCACCGGACGACGCCCGGAGCTACCTCGGCGTCCGGGTCTCCGGCCGGTTCGGCGAACGGCAGCTCGGGATCGTCCGTTCCTGCACGGTCCACCCCGAGTTTCCTGACCGCGACAACGCCGACGCGGATATCCGGGTGGACGAGCGGGGGCAAACGATCCGGGTGATCCACTCGGATTAGTCCAACACGAGCTTGACAGCCATGGCCAGGACAGCGACGGCGAAGACCCACCGGACCACACCTTCTCCTCGCTCGATCTGGGTTCGGGTGGCCACCCATGCACCGGCGGCGTTTCCGGCGGCGAGAAAGCCTCCTGCGGGCCAGAGCACCTGGTCCTTTGCCGCGAAGATCAGCAGCGAGGGCAACATGTACATCCCAACGATGAACACCTTGTGCATGTTCGTCCGTACCAGGTCGGCGCGCAGCAGGCCGCTCAGGACGGCCATCAGGATGAACCCGGCGCCGGCCTGAACGAATCCGCCGTAGAACCCGATGCCCACCATCGCGATGTGTGCGGCAACGGGTCTCGGGGTCCCGGACGGCTGGCCGGTCCGCCCCGGGCTTGGCATGCTCTTCCGCAGTGTCGCCAGGAGGACCGCCACCATGAGCAGTGCCAGGAGGCGCTTGAACCAGAGGGGATCGATGTCGATGGCGGCGAGGGAACCGGCCACCACGCCCGGGAGCGTGCACAGTCCGAGGCTCAGGCTGGTCTTGAAGTCCGAGAGGCCACCGCGGTGGAAGGTGCGAACGGCCGTCAGGTTCTGGGCGACGAGGGCGACGCGGTTGGTGCCGTTCGCCACAGCCGGTGGCAGCCCCATGACAATCATCGCGGGCAGGGTGATGAGGGACCCTCCACCGGCCATCACGTTGAGAAAGCCCGAGGCGACACCGAGGGCGCTCAGAATGAGGTACTCGAGGAGATCCAAGCAGCCTCCTCACGCTGGGGGACGACGAGGTGGGTCGAGGCTTGCCCGGGCCGAGTGCGTGTCCGGAGTCCCGCCCTCTGTCCAGGGTCCGGCAGTATGGCCCCGGACACCGTGCAACGTCAAACGGAATCGTGACAGGGAGAGACGACATGCATAGCGGCGTGGTCAGGAAGATGAAGTCGGACCTTGTGGATCCGGTGAGGTACCGGCTTCCCCTCGGGGATGTCGACGTGCCGCTCAACCCGCTCATTGGAACGCCGATACGGCTCTCCTTCCACGGAGAGATTCAC
>JAJRTE010000177.1 GCA_024278455.1 Myxococcota bacterium | reverse complement strand
GCGGCTTGCGCGGGTGTCGTTGCGGCTTGCGCGGGTGTCGTTGCGGCTTGCGCGGGTGTCGTTGCGGCTTGCGCGGGTGTCGTTGCGGCTTGCGCGGGTTTCAGTGTGTCCGGTGTTTCCTGGACGGGTCTGGGGGTTGGGTGTGCGGGTTTCGTCGCGGCTTGTGTGGGTGTCGTCGCTGGTTGTGCTGGTGTCGGTGTGTCCGGTGTCGTTTGGACGGGTCTGGGTGTTCGGTGTTGCGGTGTCGCTTGGGGAGGTGCGGCGGGTGTTCCTGTCGGGGTAAGCCGGCTCCCGGGTTGTTCCGCTGGCGTCCCTTCCTTGTCAGGCGAAAGGGTGGGGGGTGTGGCGCCGTCTTTGGGGGGTGCGCTTTCCTGCGGAGGTGCCGTCGTGTTGTCTGGGGTCGCCTGCGGCGTCGATTCGGGCGTCCCTTCCCCGGCGTCCTTGCAGGCTGGGTCGAGGCAGAACACGACCATTCGGAGCGGCCAGGGGCGCGGCTCCGGGATCAGGCGGGGGAAGTACATGGAGGGTACCCAGGGCATGCCGTTCTTGAAAGGGATCATCTCCTCCGCGTCGCCTGTTTGTTCGTGCTCCACGACCTCGATCCGAGGTTCACCAAGCCTCGCCTCGAGCTGGGTCTTGATACGTTGGTAGAGTTCCTTGCCCCACTGCGGCTCCTTGAGGAAGCAGCCCAGTTCGTGCAACACGACGTAGCGGTATCCGTGCTTCCTGACCTCCTCGAGGTCTTTCTGCGAGTACTCGGTGAGCACATAAGGCATCTGGCTCACGTTGCGCATCGCCTGCGCGAACGTGTTGGCCGCCAGGGTGTCGGGCATGGACAACCACTGAAGAAAGGCGGTGACCTTGGAAGGATCCTTGTCGAACCGGAGCACCGGCGGGAGCGCCCCGGGCGTGGCCCAACTTCCGTCGCTTCCGCCGAACACCTTTTTGCCATGGAACGTCTGGTAGTAGCTCAGGAGGTTCTGCTGCTGCTGGTGGGGCAGTTCGAAAATGCCGATGCGTCCCCGTTCCTTGGCCAGGGACCGATACCATTCGGGCACCGCGACGGAACTCGTGTGGAGCGGCAGCAGCCGGTTGGAGCCGATGCCGAGATACCTCATGGGGTCGGCGTGAAACTGGCCCAAGTACCCTGCGAGGAACAGGGTCCCGAGGAGGAGGTTCAGCCATCGCCACCGCTCGAGTCTTCGGGCGATGGCTGCCAGGTTGAGACCCATCAGGACCGTCATGGAGAAGATCACCATGGATCCCATGCGGTAGGGCCCGAAGAGCCGGCTGACGAACGGGACGAACTTGAAGGCATACCAGTAAGGAAGCCGGACGAGGTACTCCCCGAAGATGTGGACGTACTCGTCGTCGTACTTGAGGTACGGGCCCCAGGTGCAGGTGTAGAAGATCGCGAAGATCAGGAGCCAGAACCATGTCCTTCGCCACCGGAAGAGGCTGATCAGGATGGCCGCGATGAACATGACCACTGGCACGACTCGAGTCTGGATCGGATTGACGGCCCAGTCGATGGGCCAGGATGACGTGAGGACTCGAGCCAGGCTCGCGTGGAGATTGGACCTGGGGTCGCCGGGGCGCAAGTCCACGTTCTCGAGGACCTTGACGGACGGGAAATCCTGCAACCACGTGACCTCGGGAAGCTGCGGAGCGTTCGGGTCCTGGTAGTCGCGGGAGATATACGGCCAGAGGAACGGGAGCGCGAGCACGATGGCCGTGACCACTGCAATGGCCATCGGGCGCCACAGTTCCGTGTAGGATCGTCGATCTCGGAGGGGAACCGTGGTGGCCATGCGTATCACGGCGTAGATTGCGACGAACAGACCGTAGAACCAGTAGAACACCGCTGTGGCCGCGAATGCCAGGCCCGCCAGCACCCCAAGCCAGGGTTTTCTTTCCTTGAGCAGGCGGTCGAAGGAAAGGGCGAACAGGGGGATGAAGCAGAGGATGGCCTGGCGCAGCCCCGATTGCTGAACCTCGAGGAACACGAACACGTTGCACGCCAGTGCGACCCCGGCGATGAGGGCCGGGCCCATCCGCCTGGTCAGGTACCGCACGTAGGCGTAGCCCGACAGGGCATTCGTGAAGAAAATGAGGAACACCTTGACGTTGTAGTGTGCCGGATGGCCGAAAACCAGGTCCAGGGGGAGGGATACCGCGTACAGGTCCGTGATGTTTCCGGTCTCGGGATACCGGCCCAGGGACACGATGTAGAGAAAGCGGGTCAGCGGCCGGTGGGGAAACTCGAGACCCAGGGCGATGATCTCGAGTTTCATCCACCAGTAGCGCCAGAGCCATCCGCCGAGTTCGCCACCACCGAGGATACGTGGCTCCGAGGCGGTGTAGGCCGGCGCGACCAAGAGGCCCGCCAACAGGCCGAAGAGGACCACCGGCACCCCCCAGTGCCTCCACATCTCCCGAACCCGCTTCCTGTTCTCCGTACGCCTCAACATGCCACCCACCACGAACAGCGCTGGTCGCCCCTGTCAGGATGGACAGCGGCCTGCTCCCGGTATTGTCTCCCGACCCTATCCACCTGTCAATGTGCATCCGCCCTTGCCGTTCGCTCTTCGAATGCGTACAATGGGCCGGCGTACCCGGTGGTTTCGTGGACCGGTGTGTGGGGCACCGGCGGTGCAGCAGTCGGGGCGCATGTAGTTGACGGAGGCAGTGTGGCCCGTGAGATCTCGAAGCCGCGGGCGTGACAGGCGGAAAGGAACTGGACACACCCCGATGCTTTACCCGGATCTCCCCCTTTCGACCCTGCTCACACTTTCCCTGGTTCCCTATCGAGAGCTGTGGGACCCCGGCAGGAAGGGGCTCGGCGACGAGGTCCTGTATCGGGCGACGGAGGACGCCCTGGCGTCGCTACCTCCTCTCCGTGGTCGCTGGCGCCTGGCCTGGGGGCCTTCGCGCTATGATCCTCGCTTCTCCCTGTTCGACGACTTCCTGATGTTCGTGGCCCAGGACCAGGAGCAGCCATCGCGCCACGTGTTCGTGGTCCGTGCCGCGAACCCTCGTTCTCTCTTCGACTGGCTTCTGGGAGATCCCTGGGTGACGCGGGCGGTGGCCTGGGGTCGAGGTGGGACACCTTCGCGTTCCGAACGGCGCCGTGCCCCCCGGATCTCTCTCAGTGCAGCGCTCGGTCTCTCCATTCTCCGCAATCTCCGTTCCCATCCTCTCCCTACCGATCCTCTCACTCGAGTTTGGCGGCGTCTCGAGGACGGTGCGGGGGAAAAGGTGAGACGAAGCGGGAAGCGGGTCGCCACGTTGTTGAGAGGACGCGGGGGGCGGGGACTGAGAGAGATCCAGGCCCCGGTGCGGGAGGACGTCAGAGAGATCCCACACACCCAGAAACGCCGCCGGGAGCAGGGGGCGGCGGACTATCTTTCGTGGCTGGCGTCGAGACCGAAGAGGCGCTCGGGTCCGCTGATGCGCCGGCTCCTGGACGAAAGAGCAACGTATGGCCCCGCCCGTGCATTCGACCTGCTGGCGTTCCTCGAGGGCAACGCACACCTGCGCCATCGCGTGGACCCCGGGGTGGGAAGCCTCTCGTTCCTCGAGCAAACCCTCGCCCGGCACGACACGGTGGATATCGTCGTCACCGGTCATGGCAAGGGGGGGACGCTTGCTCTGCTGTTCGCTTCGTGGCTCCTCGACGCCCGTTTGGGCCATGAGGGCGCCGCAGGCGCCGGCTGGGACCCCGAAGGGAGGAGTACGGTCCGTTGCGTCACTTTCGGGGCACCGCCCGCGGGCGACGAGGCGTTCGCAGCGTATGCCGAACAGGCGTTCGACGGGAGGCTCGTTCAGGTCGTCGGGGAACGCGACGTGGTCCCGGTCGCCTGGACCGCCGATGGGGCTGCCTCCGTGCCCGGCTTCTACGCTCCTTGCCCCCCGCCGGCGGGGCTCGAGGCGGTCGCGCGCCAGCTCGAGGCCGACCTGGGCCCGCTCCGGTACTCGAGGGTGTCATCAGCCGAGCTTCGACTCCCTGGACGGACGGACCCCGGGCTGGATACCTACTTTCAGCACGCGGCGTTCCAGCACCTGGAGGCATACCTCGAGAACGACCGCGTGGGTGTTGCCGGAGCGTTCGCGGTGAGGGAACTGTTCGGGCGACCTCAGTGCGCGGATGACTCCTCGGAGAGGCCGCGGGAGTAGCTCATCGGCGGAGAATAGGGGACAGTAGCCGGCACCGGGTTCGGGCCGAGGGCCGGTACGTGGTTGCCGGAAGTCGCCTGTGATGACGCGCCCCGAGCCTGTGGAGATGGCACCGGGTCGCGGGCGCACCGGAAGCCGACGCCGTTGCTGTTGGCATCGAGGGGTTCGGCCCATCGGCCCCAGACGGGCATGGCCATGGCTGCCCAAACGCCGCCTCGCGAGACGATTGCCTCGAACCCGTCGGGGTTCATGGGGTCCACGGCCCAGCCGCTCTCCGGGCCCTGGGGGTCGATTTCCGGACACGTGGCATAGTAGTCGGAACGGTAGAAGTCCGAGACGAATTCCGCCACGTTCCCGGTCATGTCCAGGAGCCCGTAAGGGGAAGCATTGGGGTAGGAACCGACCGGGACCGTGTCTCCGACGCACGGGTCGTTGCTGATGACCTCGCCGTTGTCCCCGAGAACCATGTCGGAGTAGTTGGCCAGGTCGCACGTGGGCTCTTCGTTGCCCCACGGGTAGTCTCGCGTGTCCTGGTCGCCTCGAGCCCCTTTCTCCCATTCCGCCTCGGTGGGGAGCCGCTTGCCTAGAGCCTCGCAGTAGGCGTCCCCGCTCCACTGGTACACCTCGGTCACAGGGTGGTTCTCGTAGCCTTCCAGCACCGCGTACCCGCCCTGCCCATCCCGGACGATACGTTCCGGAATCTCATCGTCATGGTCGTCGAAATCGAAAAGAGGCAGCCCGTCGGCCGTTTGCTCGCCCAACCCATCGGGAACGCGTGCATTCATGAACGCGGCGAACTGGCTGTTGGTCACAGGTACCACGTCCAGGCAGTAGGTCGAGAGCCAGAGCTGACGCAGCGGCGCAGTGTCCTCGAACTCATCGTTCCCGCGCCAGAACCAGCCTTCGGGAATCAGCCGTTCCACGGACGGGTCTACCCCGGGATCCGTGTCGTCGCAGTCGGCCATCTCGGGCCTATCCAGTGCCTGGTACCAGGCGGGGAAGCCATCCCCATCCTCGTCGACCAGGGTGGTGGCGGGGGTCGGGGGGACAGGCGTGGTTCCATCCTCCCGGGGGGTGGACGTGACACCGGCCTCTGGTGTCTCGTCGTCGTCCCCGGAGGCGTCGTCATCGCCGGGCGGGTTGGTGGTGTCGTCATCGCCGGGCGGGTTCGTGGTGTCGTCATCGCCGGGCGGGTTGGTGGTGTCGTCATCGCCGGGCGGGTTGGTGGTGTCATCATCGCCGGGCGGGTTGGTGGTGTCGTCATCGGACAAGGTCGAATCATCGTCGGAGACCGTTGCGTCGTCGTCCCCGGCGAGGGTTGCGTCGTCGTCGGCCGGGGGGGCCGAGCCACCCCTGTCACACCCGGTCCCGAGTATCACCAAGAGCAGCGCTGGTGCCAGGATTGCAGAATGCCTGGAGCGTCTCCCCGTGCCGGACCACCACCCAGTTCTTGTTGCTGTGTCCACTACCACCCCGCAAGTGCCAACTTCTGCTAGAGCACTTTTCGATGATTCGCTGCCGAACGACAGTCTTCCCACACGGTTTCATCGTCTCGTTCAGCATAGCACCAGCGGTCGAGGATGGCGAGTGGGGCCTGGACGAAGGATCTTTCCGGGGCCTGGTCCAGCAGGATGAACCGGATACGGACCTACCAGGCGCCGTCCCAGCCCATGCCAGGGCCTCCGGGGCCGCGGCCGTAGCCGGGACCGCCGCCGTAGCCGGGACCGCCGCCGTAGCCGGGACGCCTGCCGCGCAACGCTTTGCCGCCCCGGCGACGCATCGCCTGCATGGCGCCCAGCAGTTTCGTCTGCTGTTTCGGGGTCATGATGGCCGACAGGGCGTCCATTTCGTCGAGTCGCAGCTTGTAGAGTTTGTCCTGGGTGTCGGTCAGGCCCTCCAGCGCCTTCGCGTAGGCGCCCTGGTCATCACTGTCGGCCTGGACGAGGGCGCGCAGCTCTTCCCGGTACTCCCGCATGGTGGCGTGGAGTTCGCGGCGTTTGGTCATGAAGTCGTCCATGATCTGTTCCGCCTGGACCGCGGTCTCCTCATCGAGGCCCACGTGTTCCCGGAGCACCTTGGCCCTGGCTTGCTGGAACCGGTTTTGGACCTGTGTGTTGGGGCATTCGCCGTCCGGTCCCGGACCTGGTTGTGCCGGTGCGAGTCCTGGAGCGAACAGCAGGAAACCGATGGCAAGCAAGAGAGGCGTTCGTGCGTGTTTCATGGTCATCTCCTCTTTTCGAGAGGGCGCCTCCGTTCTAGAGGTGCCTGGTGCCGGTTGCTCGTCAGTGTCACCCCTGGCATGCCGCCGGGGCGCGAAATGTTAAAGGGAAATTCTGTTCTCGAGAACCTCTTGGTAGACAGCCAGCCACACGGAGTCGCCGACGTTGTCGAACGCCATGTGTGGCGGGTCCAGCAACGCGGAATCGTCTTCCAGGGGGTTGAAGTCGCTGTCCAGGGCGGCGAGTGGGTCTGCCGGCACCAGGTCGGCGCCGGATGCCGCGTCCGGCGTGTTCGTGGTCCCGGCAGAGGCGGCACCACCGCCGGCCCCTGCGACGGTCTTCAACATGGCCACCGGCGTTGCCGCTGGGTGTCCCGGATCCACCATGGAATCGACTCCCAACACCAGGAGCAGCGCCGCCACGGCGGCAAGAGGTACGGCGATCCATCCACCTCGGGGCGCCTGGTCCACGATTCGCCGCCACCACGAAGGCCTATGGGAGGGGATCTCCATGGCTCGAGACAGCATGCGGTCGAGTGTGTCGTCGCCGGCGGTGCGCGACGTGGCGTCGAAAAGCCGCTTCAGGTCCTGTTCGGTGCCGTGTTCGTGCCGATTGTCGATCATCGTGACTCCCTCCATGCCGGAGTGTGTCGAAAGCTCATCTCGTGGCGGTCTTTTTGGCTGCGCGATTGGTCGCTTGTCCGGGCGTTTCCTGGTTGAGGAGGTCCTCGAGGTGCTGGCGCAACGCCTTGACCGCCAGGTGCACGTGCACTCGAGCCGAACCCTCGGACATGTGTAGGGCTCGAGAAATATCCGCGTAGGACAGGCCCGCGTCGAGACGAAGGAGGGCTGCCGCCCGTCGCTTCCCGGGAAGTGCGGACAGGGCCTCCCGGATGCGCGTAGCGGTCTCGTCCGCTTCCAGGATCGCATCCGCCCGCACCGCGTCGTGGGGCGCATCGGCCCCGCTCTCGTAGCGGGTTCGGCGGACCTCGGACCGAAGCAGCGTGTGCGCCCGCTTGACCGCAATCGCCGCCAGGTAGGCCCGGAACGATGTCCCCGGTCGGTACCGTCTCAGGCCGCGGAATGCGATGGCCAGCGTCTCTTGTACCGCGTCTTCGGCCAGGCTCGAATCGCCACAGGCACGATGGGCGACCCGGTACAGGAGCTGCAGGTGGGGTTTCACCAGTGTGGCGAACGCCCGGCCGTCTCCCGCGAGCGAGGCATCGATCAAGGCCGCCTCGGTGGACGCTGTAGAACCATCGATGCGGCCGGAAGGTGCAGCGGCGTCCATGCTTGTCGTATCGTCCATCATGCCGGACATGTCGGGTTCGCGAATAGCCACTGGTGCCCTTCCCACCTCCGCGCCTGTCGTGTCTTCCGTCACAGCGGCCCGCCGGAACCGGGGCGTTCGCGAGGGCCGCTCCTCCCGTGCCTATTCGCGATCGAGACATCCTGGGTGACACGGGCTGTCTTTCATATCGATCATGCCGGAGACCGGGAAAATGTTAAACCGGTTTCACCGGGGTCGGGCGCCTCGGGACAGGGACGGGGATTTCGAAGCGAGTTCTGCCGAGTTCACTTGATCATTGGAAACGGACCATATATGGTGCTGTCGATATTCAAGCGTGCTGAGATGGATACCCTGGTCAGGCGGCCAGCCGGGCGTCCCGAACGGTCGCCGGCGGGGCATGCCACTCGACCGTACAAACAGAGGAAAGGAGTCCTGGAATGCTCAACAAGATCGGAATCATCGGTGGTGGTTTCATTGGTGGCGTTCTCGTACAGGAGGTCGTGACCCGTCGGCTCGCCCGAAACGTGGGCTTCATGGATCCGGCGCCGTTCGTCAATCCGAACGATCCGCCCGAGAAGCAGGCGGTGGCCGAGAAGCAGTCGGTATCGAAAGGCAAGGCCCTCGACATCTCGGAAGGTCTCCCCATCATCGGGAGGGATGTGACGATCGAGGCAGCCAAGGACTACAGTGTGCTCAAGGGGGCGGAGCTGGTCATCAGCACGGCGGGTGTTCCGCGCAAGGCTCGGCCCGACGGCACCTTTCCGTCTCGAGAGGAACTCCTGACGACCAACCTGCGTATCACGCGGCAAGTGGCCCGGGGAATCAAGGAATACTGTCCCGATGCGATTGTGATCAACGTGGCCAATCCGCTCGACGCCATTGTCTACACCCTCAACAAGGAACTCCGCCCTCCGAAGAACAAGTTGATGGGCATGGCAGGCGTGCTGGATTCCACGCGCTATCGTTACTTCGTGTCCCAGGCCGCCAACGTTTCGGTCGAAGACGTGAATGCGCTCGTCCTCGGCGGTCACGGGGACACCATGGTCCCGGTCCGCAGTTCCTGCCAGATTGCGGGTATCCCGGTGGCGAAGTTCGTGGATGACGAGACGCTCGGGGCCATCGAGGCCCGTACCCGGAAGGCCGGTGGCGAGGTTGTCGGGCTCCTCGGATTCGGCTCGGCCTTCGCCTCCCCCGCCTGGGCAGCGCTCGAGATGGCCGAAGCCATCATTTACGACAAGCGCAAGATCCTCGCCTGCTCCGCCTACTGTGAGGGAGAGTACGGGATCAAGGGGCTTTTCGTGGGCGTCCCGGTGATCCTCGGCAAGAACGGCGTCGAGAAGGTCCTCGAGATCGACCTTACCGACGATGAGCGCGCTGCCCTCGCCAAGTCGGTCGCGGCTGTGAAGAAGACCAGTGGCGAGGCCGAAGAACTCCTCAAGAAGCTGTAGCGAGAGGTGGTCCGGCCGGCGTTGTTCGGTGCCGGCTCCGCACGCCTCCTCTTCCTCCTGGATACCAGTCAGCCTCCGCCCGCTTTTCGGCCGGCGTCCGCGGCGCCGAGCGCGAATGGGCGATGCCGGGGATACGTTGCCCGGCAGTGGCGTGACAGACGGCTATTCCTCGGCTACAATTCAGTCAAGATCCCGGAATGTCGTTCGTCGAACGGCGCGGCCGCTCGAGCTGCGTCGAGGCTTGCTGCATGGTGTCTCCCGGTAGCGTCCCCTGAAGCGTGGTGTTGTTTGCATGGAGAACACGAAATGAAACGTCCAGCGCACTGCCGAAGCCTGCTTCCTGTCCTGGCATGGATCCTTCTGCCCGGCATGTTCGGCTGCCCGGAACCCGAACCGGCCGACGACGATGCGTCCGAGTACTCCCCGACACCGGAGCAGGTCCAGGTGCCGGAAATCGTGGTGGAGCCCACGTCCCTCGAGTTCGGCGCGGTGGTGGCCGGGGAACAAGCCGTGCTGGCGTTCTCCATCGCGAATGCTGGCACCGCGGAACTTCAGATCACGCAGCTCACGTTCGCCGGCGATGGCCAGGGCATGTTCAGCCTCGAGGCCGAGTTCATCCCCGTCACGCTCGCCCCGGACGAAAGGGTGTCGGTCGGGGTCGTCTTCGCACCCACGGAGGTCGGCTACGTCACCGAACGCCTGTTCGTTCTCAGCAACGACGAAGACTTCCCGGAAGTCCCCGTCACCTTGCTCGGGGAAGGGGTTCGTTCCGTCGTGGACGACGACGGTGACGGATACGACGACACCGAGGACTGCGACGACGATGACGCCACCGTCTACCCCGGCGCGCCGGAGGGCGCCGACTCGGACGGCGACGGCATCCTCGAGGGCGATGGCGTCGACAACGATTGCGACGGCACGATCGACAACGGCACCGATGTCTTCGACGACGACGGCGACGGCTACACGGAACTGGACGGGGACTGTGACGACGCCGACCCGGCCATCCACCCCGGCGCCGCTGAAGGCGTCGATACCAACGAGGACGGCTACCTCGAGGGGGATGGGATCGACAACAATTGCAACGGCATCGTCGATGAAGGCACAGCCATGGTCGACGCCGACGGCGACGGCTTCAGCATCGACCAGGGGGATTGCAACGACCTCGATCCCGCCGTCTACCCCGAAGCGCCGGAAGGCACCGATACCAATGGCGACGGCATCCTCGAGGGCGACGAGATCGACAACGACTGCGACGGGGTGGTGGATGAGGGCACGGATCGCGTCGACGACGACGGGGACACCTTCACCGAGCGCCAGGGGGACTGCGACGACGGCGACGCTGCTGTCTACCCTTCCGCGCCCGAGGGCATCGACACCGACGGCGATGGCATCCTGGAAGGGGACGGCATCGACAACGATTGCAACGGCATCGTGGACGACCGCACCTCGAGCTACGACGACGACGGCGATGGCTACTCGGAACTCGAGGGAGACTGCGACGACGGGTCACCCGGCGTGAGCCCGGCTGCGGAAGAGGTGTGCGAGGACGGTATCGACCAGGATTGCGACGGGCTGGACCCGGATTGTCCCCCGCCTCCCGGCGATATCGTTCTCGATCCCTGTCCGGTCGAATTCGGTACCGTGGAAGTCGGCCTGGCCGCGTCGAGCACGGTTACCGTGACCAACCTGGGTCCGGGCACGCTGGCGTTGCTCGACGCCGCCGTCACCGGGGATGCTTTCCGGCTCGACTCCACGTTCGAGCCGCAGGAGCTTCTCGCAGGAGAGCAAGCGGCGCTCTCCGTGGTGTTCGAGCCAGCTTTCGAGGGGACCTTCGAAGGCACGCTCGAGGTGTCGAGCGACGATCCAGACACCCCGGCGGCGCAATGTGCGCTGACCGGGGATGCCATCGTCGTCATCCCGGACCTGGACCAGGACGGCTACACCGCGGACGTGGATTGCGACGACGCCGATCCCGCTGTCCACCCGGACGCACTCGAGGGCGCTGACGATGACGGCGACGGCATCCTGGAGGGCGACGGCATAGACAACGACTGCGACGGCACCATCGACGAGGGCACGGACGCCTTCGACGACGACGGGGACGGGTTCGCCGAACTGGGTGGAGATTGCAACGACGGGGACCCGGCCATCCACCCGGGAGCCGCCGAAGGGGTCGACACCGACGGCGACGGCATCCTCGAGGGCAACGACCTGGACGACGACTGCGACGGCGTGGTGGACGACGGCACCAATGTCCACGACGACGACGGGGACGGGTTCGCCGAGATCGACGGCGACTGCGACGACTCCAACGCCGCGGTCTACCCGAACGCGCCCGAAGGTCCCGCCCATGGCGACGGGCTCGATGCAGACGGGCTGGATAACGACTGCGACGGCATCATCGACGAGGGCACACTCCAGGTCGATGACGACGGGGACGGGTTTGCCGAGGTCGATGGCGACTGCGACGATGCCAACGCCACCGTCTACCCCGAAGCCCTGGAACTCGGCGACGGGCTGGACAACGACTGCGACGGGGCCATCGACGAGGATCCGGACCCCATCGACGATGACGGGGACGGGTTCAGCGAGTACGAAGGGGACTGCAATGACGAGGACCCCGCTATCTTCCCAGGTGCCCTCGAGGGCTCCGACACCGACGGCGACGGCATCCCCGAAGGCAACGGCATCGACGATGATTGTGACGGCGTTGTCGACGATGGGACCTCCGCCTTCGACGACGACGGCGACGGCTACACCGAGCTTCGCGGCGACTGCGACGACACCGACCCCGGAGTGCACCCGAACGCCCCCGAAGGCACCGACAGCGACGGAGACGGCGTGCTCGAGCACGATGGCAAGGACAACGACTGCGACGGCACGATCGACGAAGGCACCGACCTGACCGACGACGACGGAGACGGGTTCAGCGAACTCGAAGGCGATTGCAACGACCGCAACCCGCTCGTCTACCCCCAGGCTGCTGAAGGCACCGACTACACCGGCGATGGCATTCCGGAAGGCGACGGCCTGGACAACGATTGCGACGGCGTTGTCGACGAAGGCACCAGCTTCGTTGACGACGACGGGGACGGGTTTACCGAACTCGCCGGCGACTGCGACGACGCCGACTCGGCGATCCATCCCTCGGCCCCCGAAGGCCTGGACACCGACGGCGACGGCATCCTCGAGGGCGATACCCTGGACAACGACTGCGACGGTACCATCGACGAGGGTACGGATGCGTTCGACGACGACGGGGACGGGTTCGCCGAACTGGACGGCGACTGCGACGACGGCAGGGCGACGGTGAGCCCGGAAGTCACCGAAGTCTGCGGGGATGGCGTCGACAACGACTGCTCCGGCGGCGACTTGCCGTGCACCCAGGTAGACCTGGACGGCGACGGCTACTCCCAGGACGACGGCGACTGCAACGACCGCAACCCGGCCATCTACCCCGGCGCCCCAGAAGGCGTAGACGTGACCGGCGACGGCATTCTCGACGGTAACGGCATCGACGACGATTGCGACGGTACCGTCGACGAGGGCACGAGCGCCTACGACGACGACGGGGACGGCTACAGCGAGGTCCAGGGCGATTGCGACGACACCGACCCCGCTTTCAACCCGGATATCCCCGAAGGACTGGACACCGACGGCGACGGCATCCTCGAGGGCGATGACCTGGACAACGACTGCGACGGTACCATCGACGAGGGTACGGACGCCTTTGACGATGACGAGGACGGCTTCACGGAACTGGAAGGGGACTGCAACGACAGCGACGCCGCCATCTATCCGGACGCGCCCGAAGCAGACGTCTTCGGGAATCCGAACGGCATCGACGACGATTGCGACGGTGTCGCCGACGAAGACTTCGTCCTGCCCGGCGACATGCTCCTGGCCGAAGTGATGGTCTTCCCCTCCGCCGGCGCCGGCCAATACCTCGAGCTGTTCAACACGACCGACTGGACCATCGACCTGATGGGGTGGACGTTGGCCACCAGCGCCGGGACACACACCCTGAGTCCGGGCGTGGCTGCCACCGTCTCCCCGGGCGGCGTGGCCGTGCTCGCCGCGTCCGGCGACCCACTGGCCAACGGTGGCATCGAGCCGGACATCGTCGTCGCCGGGATGTCGCTCGGCGATGCCGACACCGTGCAGCTCACCGTCCAGGGCACCGTGGTAGACGAGGTCTCCTGGGACGACACCTGGCCGGTCGACAGCGCAGCATCCATGTCGCTCGACAGCGAGGCCGTCGCGGACGGGATCAACGACGACGCCGACCTCTGGTGTCTCGCCCGAGACCCCTATGGCGACGGAGATCTCGGCACGCCCGGGGAGCCGAACGGCCCCTGCCCGGTCATCGACCACGACCTGGATGGATACACCGTCGACGATGGGGATTGCGACGACTTCTGCGACCTCATCCATCCCGGGGCGGAAGAGGTCATCGACACCGTGGACAACAACTGCGACAATGTCCTGGCCCCAGGCGAGACACCGGTCGAGGTCGCCCTCGAGTCAGCGGGGTTCGAGGACGGAGACCGGGCGAAGATATACGTCGAAGGAGAATCGGTTGGAACCAATGGCTACGGCTACAACCTGGTCACAATGGACCCGGTGACCGGGGACGTTCTGGATGCCAGGAACTTCGACACCTGGCACACACCCTCTGCCGCCACGGACATGGCCAACTACATCATGGGGCTGCCTACCGGCCGTATCGTCCTGGTCGCGGTGCGCGCCGACGGGTCCACCAACATGACCGAGGAGGCGTACCAGGCCATCGAGAGCCTTGGGAGCACGCTCATCCGGTCCATCGGGGTCAAGGACAGCTTCGCCCTGGTGGGACGCAAGGGGTTGAATCCCGGAGAGGCGGCGGAACGGCTGGTACTTCGCGCCACCGGGACCGCCACCGCGGGCAGCTTCAGACTCGCCACACCGGTCCCGGTCAAAATCGAGTCCGCCGGGTACGAGGACGGGAACTACGTGAGGTTCACCGTCGACGGTCAGCTCCTCGACATCGCCACCTACCGGGGGATGACCGTCGTCGTTCTGGACGAGTACACGGGCGACGTCGTCGACTGGGCCACGTTCGACACCCACTGCTGCACGTCCAACGCCTCCGCCCTGGCCTACTTCATCCGGAGCCTGGAGCCTGGTGCGCTGGTCCTGGCCGGGGTGAAGGACGAGGCGACCAACGGCATGAACGAGGAGGGGTACGTGGCGCTCGAGAGCGCGGGAGCGGGGCTGATTCGCCAGCTCGACTACCGGGGCGCCTGGGCCCTGGCCGGTCGAAAGGGCAGCTTCCCCAACAACGTCATCGGCGAGGCCTGGACGCCCAAGAATTCGGGGACGGCGGTCGTCGAGGACCAGGAGAGCTGCTTCTGACCTCCTCGATGCGCTGTCTCAGTCTTCCTCGAGGGGCGGGGTCGGCGTGGGTGGCGCCTCGAACCAGGTCTCCCAGTCCTCGTTGCGCTCGATCGCTGCCAACTCCTTCTCCGTGACCAGGGTGTACATCTGGTCTCGAGTGATCAGGCCCTGCTCGAGAGCCCATCGGGCCGACCGCGCTCTCGCCTGGTCGCCGGTCCAGCCTTCGCCCAGCGCGGCGGCGACACGCCGGACGTCCCGCTTGCTGATCGCGTCCTGCTCGAACAGGCCGAGCGCCAACTGGTAACTGTCGAAGTGCCACCGGATATTGGGGTCCATGCCGAGCGGTTTCGCCGGATCCACTCGCCGTATGTAGATGTCCACCGGGACCTTCCGGTCGCCCTGTCGCCGCACCAGGTGCTTTGCAGCCCCCATGATACGGGTCGCGGTCTCCTCGTCCACGCCCTGCTCCACCAGGCGCGTGAAAAGGGTCTCCGGCGCCAGGTCACCCCCGAGCAGGTCCCGGAAAACCGGGTACACCACGTAGTCCGATTCCGAGTTGTCCCCCAGCAGAACGTAGCCGCAACCGGCTGGAAGGTGGAGGTGGAGATCGATGAGCCGTTCGAGCTTGTAGGCCACCTGTTCCTTCAGGGCCGATACCAGGCCTCTCACGCAACCCCGTTTCAGCCGCCGCTTCACGATGGCCCCATAGGGCTTGAGAATCAATGCGTCGTGGCGTATCCCATCGAGGGCCAGGCGGGCCTCGAGAGTCGGGCGGAAGAAGCCCGGACTGCCGGACATGAACACCAGCGGCGTGTCCCCGTGGGCCAGTATCCCCCGATAGAGTTCCGGCATGCCCACGAGCGGCTGTTTTTCCGTCGCATCCTCTCGGACCAGCCTGGCCATGCTCGAGGCAGACTGGAAATCCGTTTGCAAGTAGGTCAGATCGATGTCGGAGACCACGACGCGCCCGGTGTAGTCCGGAGACAGCACACGGAGGCGTGCCGGCGAAAACGCCTGCTGTCCTGATGTTGATTGCCACATGATGGAGTAGACTCCCGGGTCCAGGGGGGGCTCGAGGGGGGGATCGAGACAAAAGCGCCCGTCGTCGGAGGTGACCGGGAACCGGAAATCTTTCGAGCCCGTCTCGATGATCACGATACCTTCGCCATCCTCGCCGTCGTCGAGGATGCGGTCCAGGGGAGTGACCTGGCCCGGTGGGGGTAACGGGTCATCCAGGGTTTCGCCACACAGGATGACATGGTGCCCGTCGCTGATGTCATGCAGCAGCACCACGTACTCCGGTCGCGCCGACGCCATGCTGTCGGCTCCACACAGCAGGGCGGCGCACAGGAGCAAGCGCATGGCTCGGGGCATGATCGGCTCCCCCAGGAACCCACTATCCCGGCGTCTCCCCGTCCAGGAAGACCGGAGTCCCCGAACCGCACCTGGCAGGTGCTCGAGGTCATCATCCTTGGGATAGCGAGGATTCATCGGTCCACCCCCTCCATGCGGAGTACGGGCTCGAGGCACCATGCTTCGAGTGTTCCTACTTCGCCGACCAGCCTACCATGGTAGGTGGGCGGTCCGCAACCGCCCCCGGACGGCAACGGAACCACGCCATCAACGTCAGGGGCCGTTCGCAACCGCCCACCCCGGACCCGGCGCCATCTCGAGCTTGACCTTGGCGCGGGGTTCAGGTAGCATTCTCTTCCTGACTACTGGAGACGTGCCGTCAACTTCCTGCAGCGGATCTTGCCTCATGGGTCGCGAAAACACAATGAATGGCACCTTGGATGGGCCGACAAGGGGACCGTTGACGCCCTCCTACAAGGTCTACGTCTTTCATCCCGACAGTCGAGAGCCCCTGGCGTTCCCCTTGAAGGTGATGATCGATCGTATCAGAAAAGCGCTGGACGTGGAGGTCCGATCCGAATGGTTTCCTACCCTGGTCGCCATGGCCGATGGCCTCTTCTTGCAGGAAGAGCCGATCCTGGTTCGCGTCAGCCGTGTCGCCACGATGTGTTCTCTCGATCCGGGCGACGAAGTCGCGCGGGTGCCCGAGGTCATGGACACGCTAGTGGAGAGCAAGGTCTGCGAGGCGCGCTCGGTGGAGGAGTTGTATCGCCTGGAGCGGCTGGACGAGCTGGGTCATCCTCGAGTGTGGGAGCTGAACAGTTGGTGGCACAAGTTGTACGGCGACGTGAAGACCCGAGCCGACTGGGATGATGCGGAAGACATCGAACTCTGGGATGAGACCCTGCCAGAACTAAAGGTCGGCAAAATGGCACTCCCGCTCGGCGTCTCGCCGGAACGGGACGAAATCAGAAAGCTGCTCGAGAAGAAGCTCCTGTCGCAGTATGAGCCCCTGTATCGCCTGCGCCTCTCCTGGTATCGATGACGGGCGACCTGGAGCAGGGGGCTCATTGCTCGCGGGGGCCGCGGAAACGGTGCTGTGTCGCCGACTACAGGAAGTCGATGATCACCACGCCCCGTTTCGGCTCCTCCTTTTTTTTCTCCTCGTAGTCGCGCCGCCGCTCCCACTCCGGCGGGGGGACTGGCAGCGGCAGCTCGATCCCTTTCGGGAATTGGGCTTTCCCGGATTGCTCCCTCTGGCGTTCGATCCTTTCCTTGATGAATCGATTCAGCATGATGTCACTCCCGGTGGATCGATGTCCCTATGTTCAATCTATCTGAAGCGTTTCCCAGGTGTCAAAAGGTATTTGGCCGTCCCCGGCGTGGAGGCGCTGCTTCGATGCGTGCTGCCCGGTCCGTTCCTTGCCGTGGGTGGCGGATACCGATGTAGTCGGAACAAACCGGCCATCCTTGCGTGTTCTTTTGAGATCCCGATCGGATTTATGCCCCTTTGCCGGGCTGTCCGGGTGCGAACGACAGTCGGCGCGGGCCTGCCGGGGCTGGCCCAACTTCGACGAACCCAGGACGCGGTTGGGATACTGCCTGTTCCTGTGCCCGGTGATGGAATTGCCTGGAAACGTCTACGGTTGCCCGGTCAAGGTAGCCCTTTCGGCCAGCGCGTTCCGGACGGTCTCGCACACCTCTGCCGGGAGTCCCTGTTCCCTGGCCAGGGCGAGCGCGTGGAGCGAGAGCACGCGGTAGACATCGGCAGGCGTGGCGTGCATTGCTGCGAGATCCGGGGAGGCGCATGGCTCGAGCGCCTCGAGGTGTCTTGCCACGGTGTCGCTGTCCCCCCTGGAGACCGGTCCTGTCAGGGCGCCGGGAAGCCCCGCGCTTTTCAGGTTGGCCACCGTCCCCTCGACCAGCGACAGGATCATCTCGAGACCTGTTCCGGGAGCCTCGGGGGGGCGCAGTCCCTGCTCGAGGACGCCGATGGCCACGGAAACCAGGGCGACGACCAGGTTCGAAGCCATGACTGCTGCCGCATGGTAGGCCACCTTGGCGGAACTTTCGATGATCATGGGTTTGCCGCCGAGTCGCTCGACGAGCTTCCGCCCGGCAGCGACCGCCGGCCGGTCTCCCTCGAGCGCGAACCAGGTGCCACCGAGGTTCTCGACAAGCGTGTCACTGGCGAAGCTGCGAAGAGGATGGAGGGAACCGACCGGGGTTCCCATGGCCGCCAGCGGAGCCATGATGCTCCCCGGGAATGCTCCGGAGCAGTGGAGCACCGGGCAGTGAACCGGGCCGGCTTCCCGCGCGATACGCCGGGACACCGCCACCACTGCACCGTCGGCCACGGTCACCAGCACCACCGCGGCCGTCTGGATGGCCGTCACCGGCAACGCCCCGATCGATAGCGCCGGCCTCCCCGTCCCGGCGACCGCGGCAAGGGCCATCTCGAGCCGCTGGCCCTCGAGTGCGCTTCGGTTCCAGAGGTGGAGTCGCGCGACACCGGCACGTCTCAAGTGGACGGAAAGGTGAAGCCCGAGACGCCCTGCTCCCAGGATGACGACGAGGGCCTCTCCTGTCACTCCCGTGGCGTCAAGGTCGGGCGACGACATGTCATTCCACCAGTGCCTTGAAGATGTAAGGCGAGTTCGCGGTGCCGATGATGACCACATCGTTGTGCGCGAGTTTCGTCTCTCCGCCCTTGTGGTCGCCGCCGACGTATATCGCTTCCACGATGGTGCCGCATGAGCTGAACAGGTCCACCACGTAGAACCCATCGTCGCGTTTCTCGAGAAGAAGGTGTTCTCGAGACACGAACAGGCGGGTGCCTGTTTCCTGGACATAGAGATCGTTATTGGGGGGGACCTCCCTGGTCCGGCGCTCGATCATGCCGGGAGGCGGCCGGCGGGAACGTCGATCCCGGCACTCCCTCCCGATCTTGAACGGGAAGACGGTGATCTCGAGGACCGGTCCGTGGAACGAAATGTCCATCTCGGCGGTCAGTGCCTTCAACACGATGCTGTCGTGGCTCATCGTCACCTCTTCTCGAATCCGGGACGACCAGCAGTCGCCCCGTGTTGCCGGGGACCGGCGAGCGCGCCGTTATGTCCTGCCGGGCAAGCGGCCGTCCGTGATTAATAGGTTGGTTGGCCGGAACTGTCAACGGTGACGACAAATCATGTTATGGTAGCGGTGGGCGGAGCATGGGCCAACAGGATCGGGTGACGATGAACGGCGAGGTGCGAGCAGGCGGGTCTGTGAAGCTGGACAGGCAGTTCCCGTGGGTGGTGGCTTTGCTTGCCGGTCTGGCGATTTCCCTCCAGGCGGCGGCAGAGGAGGACGCGGTCGGCGACGGGGAGGGCGCGTACCTGTCTGCGAATGATCGTGTGCACGTCGTGGACGAGGGCTTTCGGGCCACCGGCATGTACGCCGGGCGGTCGTTTGCGGTCTACGTCCCGGAGAACTGGGTGCCGAGCGACACCGGGGGACGCCTGTCCCTGGAGATCGAAACGTCCGGACTTCTCACCAACGCCAACGTGACCGTGACGCTGAACCAGGTGACACTGGGCACGGTGCCGCTGGAGGCGGGCAGGCGGTCGTCGCCGTTGGTCCTGGACGTTCCGTCTCGAGCCGTCGTGCCCGGCTGGAACGTTCTCCGCCTTCAGTTCTATCTCAGGGCGAGCGATGATCCATGCCAGGACATCGACAACCCCGGATTGTGGGCGTGGATCGGCGCCGGGTCGTTCCTGGCATTGCCCCACACGCTCAAGCCGGTACAGCCGGACCTCTCGTTGTTTCCGGGGAGCTACAGCTTCTGCGACGCGGGTGGCGGGACCCCTGGCAGGCCCTTGATCACCTTCCTGTTGCCGGAAAAGGGGGAATCCAAGCTCCTCGAGATCGCCGTGGTCCTAGCGGCGCGCTTCGGTGCGGCACGTCTGTGTGCTCCGGGCCGAATCCGCGCCTGGTTCCTGGACCAGCCAGTGCAGAACCTCGAGGGTACGCACCTGGTCGTGTTGGGTACACCGGACCAGGTCTCGGAGGCACGGGCCTGGGGACTTCCCGTCAAGGAAATCCTCGAGCGCATGGAACGCCTGCGCCAGGACCATCCGCAGCGGGAGACGTTCGGCATGTTGCTCGAAAGCGTCAACCCCCGCGATACGT
Source organism: Myxococcota bacterium (assembly GCA_024278455.1). Classification (GTDB taxonomy): domain Bacteria; phylum Myxococcota_A; class UBA796; order JAJRTE01; family JAJRTE01; genus JAJRTE01. The sequence continues at coordinate 9,123 of JAJRTE010000177.1, read as the reverse complement.
TCCGCCGACTTCTCGTCGCCACCGGGTCCGGCGGCGAAGGGTTGAGCCTGTTGCGGGAACACCTGGGAGATGCCAGCGCGTTGACCAGGTTGGCCGGAGCCGGGGCCCTGTTCCTCGCTGCCCCGATCCTCGAGGAGGCGGATCCGGGCGATCCGTCTCGCATCACGTTCGCAGCGCTGAAACACGATGACATCGTGCTCCGGGGCGTGACCTCGACGTCCTACACCTTCTCCATCCCGGTTCCTCGCCACTGGCGACTGGATGAAAACGCCCACCTGCACCTGCACCTGCGGTATCCCATCTCGTTCAAGCGGAGCAGCACCCTCGAGGTCTCGCTGAATGGCGTCCCCGCGTGGAGCCGGGAGTTCGTTCCGGATCTCGGGACCCTGGAGACCCGGGAACTCGAGGCAGATGTGCCTGTTCCTGCGCTGCCGCCCGGGACCGGGGCCCTCCGGGTGGGATTCAACCTCCGTATCGACGTGGGCAGCGACGACTGCGCAAGGCCCTACGACGACAGCCTGTGGGTGGTCGTCGGCAAGGATTCGTTCGTGAGCTTGTCACATCGAACAGAGGAGTACCTGTCGCTCGGCGCCTACCCTGACCTGTTCGTGCGCGGGGCACGCCTGGAGAGGGTGGGGTTCGTACTGGATCGCTCGAGCGGTTCATCCGGATTGACGGCGTTGCTGAATGCAGCTTCCGCCCTGGGGGCTCGAGCAGGCCTGCCAGGAGACGTCGCGCTGAAGGCCGTCTGGGCGAACGACTTCGAGCGCGTCCCCGACCAGGAAAAAAGAGCCCGTGCATGGATCGTCATCGATTCAGGCCGGATCGAGCCAGTACTGCGGCCGCTGGCCGCCCGCGCACCCCTGCCCCTGGACGATGGGGGCCGTGTAGCCACCGAGGTCAAGATCAGGTATGCTATTCCAGAGAATGTGGCCAACGCCGCGCTGTGGCAGGTGTGTAGATCTCCGTGGAAAAGCGTCCAACCGGTGCTCCTGGTGTCGGCCGAACGGCCGGAAGCCATCGCCGGGTCTCCCCTGGGCGCGGTGTGGGGCGACAGTAGGCTGCATGGCAACGCGGCCATGTTCTTCCCGGTGAATGCCGGCGAGGACGGCTTCGACGACAGCCCGGTCAAGGTTCTGTCGCTGGACGTACCCACGGAGGCACCGGGGGACATATCCGGGCCACCGCGACCGCACCATGACTCGAGGTGGATATGGCTGCTGGCATCATGCATGGCTTTCGTATTGGCCGTTCTGTTTCTCCGCAGGTTATTGCCTCGCATGCGGTCTTGAACCACAACCGGCGGATCGCCCTGGCATCGTGCCTTGTCCTGGTGGTCGTGGCCGTCTTCGGGGCGTGCGGGGACTACCTCATCGACCCCAACGATCAGGCAATCCCACCGTATGTGTCCTATACCGAGACGTTTGCCCAGACGCCGGTCGAGGCACGGGATATCCTTTGGTTGATCGACAACACCAAGAGCATGCAGCCCGAGGGCCAGGCTCTGTCGCCGTTGTTCAACGACTTCATTGGGGCCATCGAGAAGTACAACATTTCATACCAGGTGGGGATCATCACGACGGACGCGCAGAATGACCAGGGTATGCTCCAGGGAACGCCGAGTATCATCACGTCGGACACGCCGAATGCCGATGAGATCTTCCGGGAGAACGTCGAGGGAGTGGTGTCCGGCCAGTTCAGTATGAGCGCGGAGGAGGGTTTCCTGTCTTTGACGATGGCCCTCTCCGAAGAGGCTTTGGGCGCCGGGGGATACAACCGGGGCTTCTTGAGGGATGAGGCCGGGTTGTCGATCATCGTGGTGAGTGATGACGACGATGTTTCGGAAGGGACGGTGGAATACTATCGTGACTACCTGGTTGATTTGAAGCAGGGGGACACGCCCGACAGGGTGATGTTCTCCTCTCTCGTCGGCCCAGAGGGGGGCTGCACGGGACCCAACGGCGTCAAGGCAGCTTACGGCGAGCGGTACATCGAGATGACCGGCATGCTCAACGGCGTGTTCAAGTCCATCTGCGCCTCCGACCTGTCTTCGGTCGTCGCCGCGATCGGAGAGCAACAGGTTGCGCTCAAGAGCCGTTTTCGGCTGGCCCACCAGGCGGTGGCCGGGACGATCGACGTTTTCGTGGACGAAGTGCAGATGATGGAAGGACAAGCGTGGGCGTATGATGAGCAATCGCAGTCCGTGGCTTTCGTCACCGGATGGGTGCCCACTTACGGGGCCATGATAAAGGTGATGTATCAATACTTGCCCGAAGGCTAGAGAACGTTCGCACGGTGGCTGCCGGCCTCTCTTCTGTCGCCGTGACATTCGAGAATGGCGCACGAGGCCATGCATGAAGGCGATCCTGGACCGCAGCGCTGGCAGCGTCCGGGTCTTGCGCCGGTCGATGGAGCCTCCACAACCGGATCGAACTGCTGGCGCCGCCGCCTGCACGGGTGGCTTGGAGAGAAGGTGTCGCATGACGCCTGGAGAACGAGGGCGAATCCTGAAATGGGCAGTGGCCATTCTCCTCATGATGGCCGGGGTGGGAAGTGTGTGGCCGGCCCGTGCGGCCCAGGCCGTGCGCGTATACCTTTTCGACGATTCCAGCGGCGGGTTTCGGCGCGTCGACGACCCCCTGGCCGTGTGGCAATGGGGCCTGCCGGCAGGGGATGATGTCGCCGCGTCTCTGGGGAACGTGTGGGCCACTGAACTGGACCAGCACTACCTTCCCGCCACGAGTTCGGTCATTCGGTCCCCGACGTTTTCCCTGAGCGCCTATCCCGGCGCCACGATGGCGATCGAGCACTACTATGACATCGATCCGAACGGAACCTGCACCCTGTCGGACGGGACGGAGTTGGGAGGCGTCTGCGGGGATGGGGGGTTCCTCAGGCTTCTGGATGGGGACGGGGCATTGCACCCGCTCACTCCCGACGAAGGTTACAACGCCCAGGTGATGTACGACGACAAGATCACAGCCGCTTTCTCCGGCAAGAGTGATACCTGGATCACCAGCTACTTCGATCTCCAGGGGCTCACCGGCGACAACGTGGCGCTCGAGCTGGTTTTCGTGAGCAACGATGCCAGGTGGGCCAACGGCTGGTTCGTGTCCTCCGTTACCTTTTTCGACGGAGACGTCATCCCGCCGGAAGTCAGTGTGGTCGTCCGTCCGGTAGACACGTCGAACGTCATCGGCCCATATTCCGTCGTCGCCGTCGCCTCGGACAACCGTGAGGTGCAGAAGGTCACCCTCTACTACAGTGCGGGGGGCGGCCAGACGCAGGCCACGGACATGGTCGCGAATGTCGGCGGTCGCTGGGAAGCATCGATCCCGGGCCAGGACACAGGCACCGAAGTGCGCTACTACGTGGAGGCGACGGATATCAACGGCAACACGATGTCCTACCCGGTAGACGCGCCTGGAGGAACGTGGCTGAGCTTTCGTGTCCGGTTGCCCCCGCCCAGGGCGCTCGATTTCGTGCCTTCACCTCCTCCCTCGCTGGCACTGAACCTCACGCTCCAGTGGCTTCCCCCACAGGAACTGGGTGACGAAGGGTATGCCCAGGAGGGACAGTATCTCATCGACTACCAGGTCATCCATACCATCTTCGATGAAGCCGGAACCGTCGTCGGCTCGAGCGTCGTGGAGGACCAGGACGGCGATGACACCGACCTGACGGCCATCGTCGAGGCCGCCGGCAAGCCCTACACCGACCAGTACCAGGTGCGCGCCCGGTACCAGGTGGAGGATGAGGAGGGCAATACCACGATGGCGTTGGGCGACCTGTCGGACCCCGTCTCCCACGCCCTGTACGTGCCCCACATCCAGGAGATCATCCCTTCCGCCGAGTATCGCGGCGAGAGTACGACTCTGCACGTGATAAGCGCCTATACCACCTTCGTCGACGGGGACGTGGAACTGGACCTCGGCCGGGGCATCCAGGTCTCGAACCTGGTCGTGGAGAGTGTCACCCGGTGCACCGCAACCATCACGCTCGCAGACGACGTGCCCGTCGGCTACCGCGCCGTCACCATACGCACAGGAGATTACGACCTGACCTACCAACCCGGGCTCGAGGTCATCGACCAGGCGTTGCAGCCGGCAATCACGCGGGTCGAGCCCGACTATGTCCGGGTCAGAGAGAAGAAACAGATCAAGTTCACCGGCGCGAATACCGATTTTATCGACGAGAGTCCCTCTGTGGATTTCTGGGACGACATCCAGGTGCTGTCGCTCGAGGTCCTCTCGGACACCGAGTTCATTGTCGAGATCGAAGCCACCGTCGGCGCCGCTGTCGGAGAGCGGGCGGTCCGGGTCATCAGCGGCAGCGAGACATTCGAGGTCGCGTTCTGGGTGGAGCCGGAGGAGCCTGTGACCACGTCCCCCTGCAACACCAGTGGACGCGACTCGACCCTGGGAGACTTCTCGTTGGTTGTCGCTACCCTTGGTGGCATGTTGCTGTTCCGGAGACACCCGTGTGTGGCCGGAAGACGGCAGCGAGGTGAGTATGTGGTACAGCGGTATGCGCCCGAGTGTCCTGGCAGTGACGTTCCTGGTGGTCCTCCATCCGGCTCTGGGGGAGGCGGCAGCACCCATTCCGCGCACCCAGGAAAGCCGGCCCGACAGCACGGGGTTCGATGACTTCATCGATGCCGCGCCCCCGGCCGATGTTTCGTCTCCAACCGTGTCGCCCTCCCTTTTGGATCGACCTCCGACAGCAGCCCACTTCGAGCCCGATCTCGAGGGTGTGGATCCAGCCGGCAACGATGGAACGGGTGCGTCCGTGGCGGGAGAAGGGGCTGGGAACGCTGGTGGGCTGACGCCGGCCTAGGCTGCGCAGTACGGGGAAGTTTCTCCTGGCGAAGGAGACCTTTCGTCCCCTGGCGCCGATGTCGGTGGCGCGCCGGGCGAAGAGGGCGAAGAGGGTGCGAGCGACTCCGGCGTGCTGGCGGAAGGAGGGGGAGAAGCGCCGCCGGGGGGCATGGATTCCGGCGAATCAGCAGGTGCGGAGGCGGGGGGCGAGGAGCTTGCCGGGACCGCTGCTCTGACCGAGGAAGAACTCCAGCAGAGGGTACTGGAACTCGAGTCCAGGCTCGACGAGGTGGAGCGGGCCGAGCAGGTGAGGCAGGAGCATGCGTTCGTCAAGGGTTGGCTCACGGGCGCCGGCGACGTCGATTTCACGTTCGAAAAGCACCGGTTCGTGGTGGGGCTGCAGATGTTCCCGCTCGAGCAGTCGGCCGGAGGCACGCTCACCGATCGGACGTACTATCTCGGCGCCGTTCCTCGAGTCTTTCTCCATTTCGACAAGCTTTTTCTTGGGGTGGAACTGCCGTTGGCGTTCGAGATCTTCGATACGCAGATCGACAGCAGCAATCCGGACTACGTGGGTGGCGACGGATTCGCCAACGCCGGGGCGTTTGCGGGGTTCCAATGGGACGAGACCAGCGAGTACGCGCAGGTGATCGACTACATCAAGTATGGACACAAGGAGGATGACCTGTACATCAACGTGGGAAAGGTTGCGGCCGCCACGGTTGGTCACGGCACCCAGCTCCGGCGGTACAACCCCAATATCGACCTCGATCATCATCGCGTGAGTGCGCAGATCGACAAGGGTTTTCACTATGCCGGTCTCGAGTTCTACACCAACGACATCGTGAACTACACGCTGACCGGTGGCCTGGGGTACGTGAAGCCGTTTCGCTTCTTCCAGACGGAAAACCTGCTTCTCAGGTCGTTGTCGTTCGGGGTCAGCTACATGGCGGACAGGAAGGCGCCCTACCTGCTGGCGCGTGACCCCGCGGACAGCAGCCACCTGGTCGCCGACGAGTTCTATGCGCCTCAAGTCGAAGATGCCCGGGTTGCAACGGTGTTCGGGGTGGACACGGAGGTCAAGGTCGTCAAGACGCAGAAGGTGGATGTCAAGGGCTACGTGGACTACAGCCGCCTGATGAACACTGGAGGCGACGGGTTCTCGCTCGGTTCGCTGGTGCGTATCAACCTGGGGGGTAACGCCCGCGACGAGAGGATCCATGCCTTCAGGATCCGGGGTGAACTCGGGGCATACCACGCCCGCTATTCCCCGGGCTATTTCGACATGTTCTACGAAATCGAGAAGTACCAGGCCCTGATGAGCACGGAAGGCGAAGTCGTCCCCAAGCTGCGGTACCTCGAGGCCCAGTCCGATGGCTACCGTCTCGGCGGCCGATTCGAGGCGACTTACAGCATCGTGCAGGGACCGGGGATCTCCGCCGCCATCCAGGGCTCGGCCGGAGGGCGGGATAGCCAGTTCCTCCTCCATTTCGAGCTGCCCACCGGGGACCATCTGCGGCTGATGGCCACCTACGTCCGGATGAACTTGTTCAACGGCGACCCGGTTTTCAGCCTGGAGGCCCCCGATTCGCTGCTCATCGGCCGCGCCAAGTTGAAGATACTCCCGTTCCTGTTCCTCAACGCCGAAATCTCGAAGATGTACCGCCTGAGGGCCGTGGCCGGTAGCGAGGAGCCCGGGGGGGAACTCCCCGCCATCGGGGAACCCGCCGAGTTCCGAAACGTCCTTCGCTGGGTTCTCGAGACCGAGGTCGGCTTCGAGTTCTGACGCCTGCCCTTCTCCCACCCTTCCCTTGCATCCGCGCGCCGGACGGGTACATTGGCTTGTGCACACCCGGAGTCGTGGCCGTTGTCCTCGACCCCGTCCCGGCGGCGCGTTCGCGTATGCCGCTATGTGACGCCGGGTGGAGCCGGCACAGCCCTGCGGGGGCCGAGCGTGTCGCCCGGGCTCGTTCCCGCGTGGCGTGCCGGGAGGACGTTCGGCAAACACATCATGCAGCGAGGGGAGATTCATGACCGACAAGAACGACGGTGCAGGTACGATGGCCGGTCGGGTCTGTCTGATCACCGGGGGAACCGGGGGGATCGGCAAGGAGACCGCGGTGGGCCTGGCGAGCATGGGGGCGGTGGTGGTCATCGTCTCCCGAAACGAGGGTCGGGGAGAGGCCGCCGTGCAGGAGATCAGGGAACGGACCGGGAATGAGCAGGTGGACATGTTGCTGGCCGACCTGGCAAGCCTGGAGCAGGTCCGGGGACTGGCGCACGCCTTCCGGGCGAAGTATCCGTCGCTCCACGTGTTGATCAACAACGCCGGCGCCATCTTCTCGCCTCGAGCCGAGACACCGGAAGGCCTGGAAATGACCTTCGCCGTCAACCACCTGTCCCATTTCCTCCTCACACACCTGCTGTTGGACATGCTGAAAGCGTCGGCACCGTCCCGTGTCGTCAACGTGGCATCCAGGGCGCACTTCGGAGAAACCATCGACTTCGATGACCTCATGTCGAGCCACAACTACCGGCCGTTCGCTGCGTACCGGAAGTCCAAGCTGGCGAATATCATGTTTACGTACGAACTGGCCCGGAGACTCGAAGAAACCAGGATCACGGCGAACGCTGTCCACCCCGGCGTGGTCGCAACGGGATGGGGGCGCAACACCGGGTGGCTCTTCCGCAATCTCGTCAAGATCGGCGGATGGTTCATGATCGGTCCCGAGACCGGTGCCAGGACGTCGATTCATGTCGCCTCGTCACCGACGCTCGAGCGTATCAGCGGGAAGTACTTCGACAACTGCCGGGAGAAGCGGTCGTCTCGAGCCTCCTACGATGTGGAGGCAGCGCGCAGGCTCTGGGAAGTGAGCGAGCGCTTGACCGGTATCGCTCCCGGTTGACGCGCGGTCAGGCCGATCCTTCCCGGGCACGGTCCCCTGCTGGCCCGGACAGCACCCCGCCTCTCTGCTCATCAGGGACAGGTGCCAGGAGGAGGAACCGGCACCGTGTAGGACGCGGCCTCGCTGTTGGGGTCGAGCGTGACACAGGATGCCGCGCAGGGGTCGGGGGCGCTGGTCTTGCCCGCTTCCACCATGAGCCCGCTGAGGGTCCCGATCGGGACCCCGTCCGAAGTGTCACCGTTTGCGTCAGGATCGGCGAGAAACGCGAGCAGGTCTCGGTGCACGTGGTAGAATGGGGCGCCGGCCTCCGCCAGTTCCGTCCGGACGAAATCGTTGACATGGAAGACCATCCCAAGCACGCTTCCGGGCGTTTCCGGAGCCCCGCCGTTCACCACTGTTTCTACCTCATTCAGTTGCGTGTCCCCGGTTATCAGTTCGTGTTGGTAGAACCAGACATACTTCGGCTGGGCATGGTAGTCGGCGCCCGGGTCGTGCACGACGCACAACGGGAACCGTGCAGCATCGTTCTCCACCCCACCTCCCTGCGTGCTGTAGATCAGGTCCGGGTCGGCCGGCATGTCCGCGGCTTCGTCTTGGTGGTTCATGCAGATGGAAGTCACCACGTGTTCGCCCAGAATGGTTTCTATCATGTTCCACATGCTGTTCGGTCCCTGGGCCAGGCCGCGCCACTCCGGATCGTACCCCACGAGCACGGGGGGGTCCTCGTACTCCGTACACACCAAGGGCGATTCGGGAGGGGCGCACCAGAAGCAGCCCCCCTCCTCGCAGACGCAGTCCTCGTCGCTGAGACAGGGGCGCTGCCCATTCGTGTCCCACACCGCCTGATTCGAGAACCCGTCGAACTTCAGCGGATCGTGCCCCACGCCGTGGTGGTGGATCGAGATTTCGTGACCCGCCGCCTGCCAGGCGAATACCAGCGGGAGACACTCGTCGTAGGTCGTGCCGCTGCCAACAGGATACTCCCTGCCCCCGCCGAGCGTGGCGTTGCATGCCGGATCGACGAGGTACTCGACATAAGGGGGAGAGAGTTGGAGTGTCAGCACCTGTCCATGCGTATCCGCCAGGTCCACGAGGTCCATCAGCCCCCGCCACATGTCGCTGCTCTCCATCGATCCGTCGCCGTCATAGTCGTAGGTATCCACATCGAAGTTGTCATGCAGTTGGAGGATCTCCTGCGGATCGCAATGGATGAGGATGAATCCCTTCCAGCCCTCCTTGGCAGTGGTATCGTCGTCTCCCGCGGTAGCGTCATCGTCTCCCGCGGTAGCGTCATCGTCTCCCGCGGTAGCGTCATCGTCTCCCGCGGTAGCGTCATCGTCTCCCGCGGTAGCGTCATCGTCTCCCGCGGTAGCGTCGTCGTCTCAGGCGGTAGCGTCATC
>JAJRTE010000176.1 GCA_024278455.1 Myxococcota bacterium | reverse complement strand
GTCGCCTCACGCGACTATTTCGCGGGGGTAACAGGTCATCCCGCCCAGAAAGTCGCCTCACGCGACTATTTCGCGGGGGTAACAGGTCATCCCGCCCAGAAAGTCGCCTCACGCGACTATTCCGCGGGGGTAACAGGTCATCCCGCCCAGAAAGTCGCCTCACGCGACTATTCCGCGGGGGTAACAGGTCATCCCGCCCAGAAAGTCGCCTCACGCGACTTCCTCTCTTCATCACCAAACTCCACCAGCGCCGACTGCATCTCTGCTGAAAATGCCTGCTGCGCACCGTAGGAGCCCGCAATGAACGGACCAAGACCTGTCAACTCGATGAGAACGCTCAACAGGCGGATCCCACAGTTGCCCATCCATACCATCACCAGATGGGCTGCTGCGTTGAATCGGTGGAGGAGCTCGACGCCTTCGGGGCTCTCGAAAAAGGCCACTGCTACCGGAGAGGAAGACAAACTCGCCTTCCGCCTCCGCCAGTACTGCAAGGTCGTCCGCGGCACCCCGACCCCGGCTGCGAACTGCCGTTCGCTGATACCTGCTCTGCGCTGCTGCTCCTCGTAATCGTGTAGAATCATCGTCATATCAACTCGCCCAAATCGCAGGAGCGGCCCATTCCTTCGCCAGGCGCGCCCGGGCAACCACTTGAAATAGCGGCGCTATTCCCGCGGGTTGCCCGGACGCACCTGGCTCGAAAGCGACTCGCTCCTGCTCGGTCCGCACTTTCCGGATGGGAACTATCCAGGCCTGCCCATGCTGAACTCTGCCTGCTGATTACAATGTCAGTCAAACTCTATCACGAAACAACTGCCATTCTGATTTCGGTACCCGCAGGTGAGTCAACTGACACAACAAGTGAGCAGACCTACTCCCAAAATGGCCGAAACGATGACCAAGGCCCTCAGACAGTGTCCTCCCGACTGGGGCTGAGGTAGGCGTAGGAGCCCATGGAGTTCATCGGCAACCACGCCAACAAGCAGTTCCTTGAAGGCATCATCCACCGGAAGCGTTCGGGCCGCTGTTGCGAAGGATTGGACGCAGCAGTAGCCTATGTCGAGTAGTACGAGCCCATCTTCGAACTGGGCAAGGACCTCAACATCCCGTTCCATCCGGTATGCCTCTACAACCATGATGCCACGAAGCGACCCGCAGTCCCGCTTCGTGGACGCGGTTTTCTTGGCTCAATTGGTGGTAGGGTGCTGCAACAGAAGGGCGCACCATTTCGTGCGCTTGGAGAACCTCGCCGTTCCATCAAACAGCCAACCGTATCGGCCTGGTCCCCGGAGGGATTTCATGTCTCTACCATTCTTTTCATCGACCAACACCCGAACGCTACGACCCTGGCACGCCCCGTGCAAAGGGATCCCGACGAAACCCGGAGGTCCCATGCCCACTCATCGCCCCGCCCCCCACCACATCGACAGCATCCCCCTGACCCGCCACGCCTGGCAGCGGCTCTCCCAGCGCGGCATCGGCCGTGAGGGCCTGCTGGCCGCCTTCGACTTCGGCCGCGAGATCATCGACCGCGGCGCCAGCACCCTCTTTATCGGCCGCAAGGAAGTGGCCAAGGCTCGTCGGTGGGGCATCGACATCGAGGACCACAGGGGCGTCCACGTGGTCTGCTCTCACGACGGCCAGGTCATCACCCTCTACCGCAACCAGGAACTCACCCTGCACACCACACGGCGCGCCTCTCACCACCGGGCCGCCTGAGTGTCCGCCGACACCCGGCGCCCGCGTCTTGTAACCCCATACCTCACCGGAGCCTCGACAAACACCATGAGCAAGCTCAAGTCCTTCACTGCAAGCAACGCCCGTCCCCTCCCCGTCCTCGTGCTGGCCGATACGAGCGGCAGCATGAGCGTCGACGGCAAGATCGACGCCCTCAACACGGCCCTGGCCGACATGCTCGACGCCTTCTCCGAGGAGGACGACGGTAAGGCCGAGATCCACTGCGCAATCATCACCTTCGGCAGCACCGCCCAGCTCCACCAAGACCTCACCCCCGCCAGCAAGATCGAGCTTCAGCCCCTGGGCGCCACCGGCATGACCCCCATGGGTGGCGCCTTCGACATCGCCCGCACGATGGTCGAGGACAAGGGCAAGATTCCGAGCCGCGCTTACACGCCGACCATCGTCTTGGTCTCGGATGGCATGCCCAACGACGCCTGGGAGCCCGCCCTCGAGCGGCTGCTCGACTCCGAACGTGCCGCCAAGGCCCAGCGCTTTGCCCTGGGCATCGGCGACGACGCCAACGCCAGCGTGCTGCAGCGATTCCTGAACGATCCCGGGGCCAAGGTCTACGGCGCCCAGGACGCCCGCCAGATCAAGAGCTTCTTCCGCTGGGTCACCATGAGCCTGGCCAGCCGTAGCCGCAGCGCCAACCCCAACGTTTCGGCGCTGGGTGTGCTGCCCCCCAGCGACCTGGACGAGTTGCTTTAGGCCATGCCCATCGATCTGTTCGGCGCCAGCGTGCCCGGCCCGGCCCACATCGCGGCCGGGTTGGCCAACCAGGACGCGTGGGGACACGCCGTGGTTCGCGGCCACCACGTGGTGGTGGTCGCCGATGGCTTGGGGTCGCGCTCGCGGGCGCAGGACGGTTCGAGGGCCGCTGTAGTTGCGGTAACTGGGGCCCTGCGCGCTTGGCTTCGCTACCCCGATGCGCCAGTAGAGGTCCTGCTGGCCCTGGTGCATCTGCTGTGGCGTGCCGAGCTGGCACTTATAAAGCCGGATGACGCCGCCACTACTTGCCTCTTCGCAGCCATGGCCCCCGATGGCGCGGGGCTGGTCGCCCAACTCGGCGATGGCCTGGTGCTCATCGGTGACGGCGACGATGTGGAGCCTCTTGGGCAGCGGTCGGACGAAAGCTTCGCCAACCACAGCCTGGCTCTGGGGGTGACCCGGCGGCTCGACGCCTGGCACTGGCGACGTGTCGGGCCTGGACCTCGCCGGCTGCTGCTTTGCACCGACGGTGTAGCCGACGATCTGCTGCCAGACCGCTACCCCGACCTACTTGATTGGCTTGAGCAGGACCTGCTCCCCCTCCCTCCCCAACCACGCTGGCGCGCCCTGGCCTGCGAATTGCGGCACTGGCCCACACCTCACCACACCGACGACAAGACCCTCGCTTTCCTAAGGAGCCGATAATGAAAGAAGAGTTCCCCCAAGAGGTCCATGATACCAGCGGAAGCCACTACCCCCTGGGTGCCATGCTCGGCTGCGGCGGCCAAGGTGCCGTGTTCGGCGTCCGTGGCCGCCCCCTGGCGGTCAAGCTACTGCCAGCGGGCACGCCAACCGCCCGCGTCCGTATCCATGAGCAGATCGCACGCCTCAAGCGCCTTCCCCTCGAGGGTCTGCACCTTGCCCGCCCCTTGCGTGCGCTGGCGGCGCCCCACGTAGGCTACGTGATGGAGCTGATGACCGACATGATGCCGCTTCAGCGGATCACCCAGGCGCCCAAGGACCAGACGGAGGACTTCGTCCCCTGGTACATAGAGACCGGCTCCCTGCTCCACCGACTTCGGATTCTGGCCCACACAGCCGAGCTGCTGGCCGAGTTGCACGCCCGCGGGTTGGCCTACGGCGATGCCTCCCCCCACAACGTCTTCGTGTCCGACCACTCAGAGGGAGAAGAGGTCTGGTTGATCGACTGCGACAACCTCAGCGCTGGGGTGAGCCAGCGGGCGGTCTACACACCCGGCTACGGCGCCCCCGAGCTGCTACGGGGCCACGGGTCCGACTCCCTGACCGACGCCTGGTCCCTGGCCACCATCGCCTTCGAGACCCTCTGTGTGCTGCACCCCTTTGTGGGGGACATCGTCCACGACGGCGAACCCGAGCTGGAGGAAAAGGCCTTTCGAGGTGAGCTGCCCTGGGTGGACGATTCCAGTGGGGGGAACGAGGCGAGCAGGGGCATCCCCCGCGCCATGGTGCTCAGTCCCCAACTACAAGACCTGGCCGAGCGCTGCTTCGGCGCCAGCCGCACGGATCGCCTGGCCCGGCCCAGTGTGGGCGCGTGGGCCGAGAAGCTCCACCGCTCGGCCGACCAGGTGCTGGTCTGCCCCGGCTGCGGAAGCAGCTACTACCTGACCAACCGGCTCTGCCCCTGGTGCGACCATCCCAGGCCGGCCTTCGCTACCGCCGAGATTTACCTGCGCGACAAGGATCTGCAGGATCAGAAGCGCAACCCCTTCCACCTGGTCGCGAAGACTCATGGACAACCGAAGCCAGTACACCGCCTGGTGATCCAGGATGGGCGTGACACGTTGCTGGGTGCGCGCGTGCTGACCTCCCAAGGCGAGTCGAAGACGCAGGTGACCCTGTGCCTCGAACGGTCGCGCCTGTCGGTGAAGGGGCCGAACGACGGTTCCTTCGAGCTTCGCCATTCCGAGGGTAATCGTGTCCCGTTGGGCTCCCGTTGGGAGCACATCGACCTTGGCGGTAAGATTTCGCCCTGGTGGCTCGTACCCACCGACACGACGCTCATTCATCGCGCCATCAGCTTCACCTACAGGCCCAGGGTGAGCGTATGAACCTCGACCAACTCCCCCACGGTGAACAGTTCACCCTGAGGCTGACGCCCACAAGCGGCTCCCTACATCCCAAGCCAGGCAAGCACAGCGAAATCCGCCTGGATTTCCCGGGACGACAAGATCTGACCCTGTTGCGTTGCGATGGCTGGTCCACCGCCATCCAAGGGGTGGACGACAACAGCAGGCGCAGGCTCCGCTCGTTGCAACAGATTGATCCCGCTCGGCTGTGCTGGCTCGTCCGCGACGAGTCCACAGCAGATGGGTCGGTGCTGACCGTCCAGGTCCACCGTTTCCACAGCCGCATCCACTGGGAAGCAGATTTGGTTTTCGGCCTCGATGAGCGCGTGGTAGAGCGGGTCAACAAGAAGGCCGGGCGCCGGTTCGACGCCGAGGGCGCCGCCAAGTGGCTCGCTGACCGAGTGTTCCTGCCCCCTTCAACCCCGGGCGGTCTGGTGCGCGCCGTCGCGACGGGCGCCCCCGGCGAGGGGGGGCCCTTCCGGCTGTTGGGCAGAGGCATCGCGCTGGACATCACCAGCAAAGACGAGCAACTCGTCGTGGACAAGGTGGTGAGCCTCCGTTCGGGGCGACGTGACCATCGACCCCCGGAGTTCCTCATCGCCGCCCGCATGGATTTTCAGGATGCGACCCTCACCGGCAAGGTGCGCCAGTCCGTGAAGTCTCAACTGGACCGCATCGTGGCGGAAGCCTCGGGCAGCTACCTCGCCTTGTGGCAACGATACCAGGCCGTGGAGCGCGAGCAGATCCTGCGCAGAGCCCGCGAGTTGGGATGGCTCGCCTACAAGACCGCCCGCTTCATGCCCTCGGGCCTGTGGCGCTTCGAGGCCACGAGCCGCCAGGAGCTAAACGAGTTCGTGAGCCGGTTACCCACGGAGGAACAGGAGCTGGAAGCGGGCAGCAAGCCACCCGCGATCCTGCTGAATGAGGACACCGAAGACGAGCATGAGAAGAGGAGCTATCGGCCGATGGTGGGCCGCGTCGCCCGAGTCGACTGGAGGCGACTGCACATCTACTTGCGTCCATTGGACGAAGACAGCGACGCCCCAGTTCCCCCTAAGGGCGCCTTGTTCACGGCGTTGCACGGCGACCGCACCCGTCTGCGACGTAGAAAAGACGCGGTGCAGCGCCTGGTGGCCGCCGATGCACGCATGCCCCAGCTCGCCCTGATCCTCGAGGGCCGCGAAGCCCCCGTGCGACGGGCAGATCGGGAGCGCCCCCTGAGCGATGCCTCCCGTGCGCACTTCGCATCCGACCCCACGCCCGCGCAGCGCGATGCGCTGGATCGGGCCTTGAACACTCCGGACATCGCCCTGATACAGGGTCCCCCGGGAACCGGCAAGACCACCGTGATCGCCGCTCTGCAGACCCGACTGACCGAGATCGAGGCAGAACGTCCCGAGATCGCCGGCCGCACCTTGCTCACCAGCTACCAGCACGACGCGGTGGACAACGCGGTGGAACGGTCCGAGGTTTTTGGGATCCCCCCCGCGCGCTTTGGCGGGCGTGCAGGCGCCCGTCCTTTCGACGAACAGGCCGACCGCTGGGCGGCACGCGCCCGTGAGCGCATCACCGCACGCATGGCCAATCTCGACGAAGGCCGCCCTCGGGCCACCTATAAGCACTTCCGGGACCGCGTTGCCGCCCACGCCGCGGGCCACTTGCCACCGGATCAGGTGGCACAGCTCCTGGATGATTTCATCGGCCTGCCTGCTCGCGTGCTGTCCACCTCGCTCTGGGAGCGCCTCCGGGAACTGCGTTTCCAGAAATCGCAGCCCCAGGGTGACGATCTGCAGCGCAACCTACAGCTCAAGGCCGCACGGGGTATCCGTCCCGTCCAGGCCGCTTTCACCGACGATGGACCCGTGCGTGCCCTCCGCGCCGCCAAGGCCCTCGACGGCATGCTCGGTGACGACGAGCGAGCCCTGCTGTCCCGCGCCTCGTCCGTGGAGCCAGGTCAGCCCTTCGATGAAATCGAAAAGCTGGCCAAGTTCCGAGAGGCCCTGCTCGACCGCCTCTCGACGCCGGTCATCCCCGGTGACAGCCGCCAGCGCGATCCCGAGATCCACGAAGCCCTGAACATGGCGGTGGCCGAGCTTTACACACGCATGGAGCAGAGCCCAAGCGGCCGTGCCGATGCGCTCCAGGAATACGCCGAGGCGCTGAAAAGCGACCCCGACGAGGTCGTGCGCACCCTGCGGCAGTACTCGGCGGTGTTCGCAGCCTCCTGCCAGCAGACCGTGGGCCGACTCGTGATCAAGGCCATGGCCTTGGACACCGCCCTCGAGTTCGAAAACGTTGTGGTGGACGAGGCCGCCCGCGCCAACCCCCTCGACCTGTTCATCCCCCTGTCCCTGGCCAAGCGGCGGCTGGTCCTGGTGGGCGATCACCGGCAGTTGCCCCACATGCTGGAGCCCGAGGTGGAGCGGGAACTCGACCAGAGCGTGGAGCAGAGTACGCAGGAGGCCCTACGGCAGAGCCTCTTCGAGCGCCTGTTCCGCGACCTCGGTGAGCGGGAGCAGCGCGACGGTGTCTGTCGCGTTGTCACCCTGGACCAACAGTTCCGCATGCATCCCACCCTGGGCCGCTTCGTCAGCGATGTCTTCTACGAGCCCCACGACGAGGCCTTCGCTTCTCCACGACCGGCCGAGGACTTCACACACCGCCTGCCCGAATACACGAGGGCGGACCAACCATTGTGCGCAGCATGGAAGCACCTGCCCTTCGCCAAGGGCAAGGAACGCCGGGCAGGTACGAGCTGGGTACGTAAAGTCGAGGCCCAATGGATAGCCGAGGAGGTGAAGCGCCTGCTGGACGGCCCGGCCCACGATCTCACCGTCGGGGTTATCACCTTCTACACGGCCCAGCGGGAAGCCATCCTGCGGGCGATGAAGGGTCAGGGGTTGTGCGAAGTGGACCCCGACGCGGGCGATGTCGTCATCGCCCCACAGTGGAAGGAGTTGGAGCGAAGCGACGGGCGCCGCGTGGAGCGCCTCCGTGTAGGCACAGTGGACGCTTTCCAGGGCATGGAGTTCGACGTGGTGTTCCTGTCGGTGGTTCGCTCGAATACCATCAAGCCTGAGAACGAGCGGCAGCTCCGAAGCAAGTACGGCCACCTGCTGCTGCCCAACCGCATGTGCGTTGCCATGAGCCGCCAGCAACGGTTGCTGATCACGGTAGGCGACAAGGAGATGTTCGAAGGCGAGTTGGCGACCCGCAAGGTCCCCGGGCTCGCCAGGTTCCTCGAGCTGTGTGGAGGGAAGAATGGATTGGTCGCCTGACGCTGTCCTGGACTATCGTGCCCGCACCCACGAGTACGGCCTGAGATGGCGCCAGAAGCGCCTGCTGCTGTGGCCCGTGTGGGCCTGGCGTATCGTGGTGCCCACCAGCCGAAGCCGCAACCTAAACCCGATCCAGCGGGCGGTGTTGCGGCTGCACATCGCTGGCGTGAACCACTTCCACGAGCTGGGTGAGCTGCTGGACCTCGACGAACAGCTCATGGCCTACGTCGTGGCCGAGCTGCAGACCATGAACCTGCTGGACGAGCGAGGCTCCCCCACGGAGCGGGCAAATCGCTTCCTCGAGGAAGCCGAGCTGGATCCCGATCAGCTCGAGGTGGGCTGGGTCTACCAGTCTACCCACACGGGCAAGCTCCTACCACGCTTCGTCACCGACCAGCCCGCAGCCGAAGCCGAAGCCGATGACAAGGGCTGGCCACTGATCACATTGGGCAGCAAAGGTCGGCCTTTCACGGCTCGAGCGGTGATCGTGAAGCAGGGGCGGGCTCCAAGACCAGCGCCGAGACCGCGCGACATCCTGGACGCCCATCGCCGCCACAGACGGCACCTACGCCGTGCGGAGCGGGCCGGGATGGATCCTGGCCTTGAAGCTTCCCGACTCGTCGGCCGGGTATCGTTGATCTCCGAGGCGCCCCAGCTCGTACACCTGCTGACCTTCGTCTACGTTCCAGAGTCCATGGAGGAGGAACTCCCCTGGTATGTGGCGGAGCCTTTCGGCTTCGGCGCTGATCCGGCCCTGCGCGAGCAACTCGACCGAATCCGGCAGGAGTCCTCTGGGCCGCTGCGGGACATGCTGGACGACATCACCGGGGAGTCCATGGAGCGGCACCGGGAGGGCTGGGAGAAGATGCAGATCATGCTGCGCGAGGATGCCCGAGACCGCGCCCTACGAGCCCTCCCCCGAGGCGCCCTGCCCGACGATGTCGAAGTCAGAAGTCGGTTGGAGGACGCCTTCGTGGAGATCGTACGCCTGGAGCTGCAGGAGCAAACTGGTCGACTGAAGCCCAGAAACATCGACGCGGCCTACCTGCACTTGAGGCAGAGCATCGAACTGGCCTTGGTGCTGCTGTGGCGGCAGCACAAGCCCGCCAACGCAGCCGCCAAGATCGAGGGGGCCAATGGAAACGCCATTAGCGGCATCATCAGCGCCTGCGCCGAGGCCACCGGGTTCGACGCCAAAAAGATTCCGAGGGCCATCACGAAGGCCAAGAAGAAAACGATCGGATGGCTCTCCCGCAACGAGCCCAGCTCCCAGCTTCGACCTGCGCTGGCCACCTTCCTGCTCAACGCCGCGGACATGCCGAGGCATCCGCTGCGCCAGGTCGCGGTCAAAGATCCCGACTGGCTAGAGAATGTCAACTACATCGCAGAGCGGTCCGGAGAACAAGTGCATCCATCCGGCGAGAAGCGAACGCTCGCCAACCTGAACGATGACGCGCAGCTCACCAGCCAGATGCTGCGTACGCTGTTTAAAGCAATCTCCACGAACTACACAAGGAAATCCCAATGAGCAGAAAACACCGCCAAAACAGGGCCAAGAAAAGTAACAACGGACAGAGCAACAACAAGGGAAGGGGAAAGGGAAAGGGAAAGTCCACTACGCAGAACAAGACTGCTGCACGGAAAGAAAGCGCAAAGTCGACGACGCAAAACAGTACTACTTCGGGCCACAAACCCGTAAAGTCCACGATCTCCGACGCGATGGTGGCAAAGGCCGAGCATTCCGCCAGGGATGCGGGCCTTGATCCGAAACCTGCTGCAGCCGTCCCCAACGAGGACCTGGAGTCTTTAAGCAAGCGCCTGGATGGCCTCATCGTGGCCTACAAGGATGCCGTAAAAAAGGCTGGGGAAGCCGAGACCAAGGCGCTCGAAGAGCTGGCCGCGGCAGAAGACACCCGAACCAAGACCGACAAACTCTACGAGCAAATCAAGACCCAGCAGGCAGAGATCGAGCAGAAGCACGACGAGGCCGAACGGATCCGGCAGAAAATGAAAAGACAGCGCTCCCAACTCGACAGGAAACGAAAGGCCGTCGAAGACGACCTCAAGGGGCTCGTCGCCCGAGCGGAGGCCATCTCCCTGCGAGAGATCGACGCTGACGCCGGCTTCGTGAAACGCCGCGATGTGGCCTTGAAGGAGTTGGACAAGGCCCACGAGACCCTGCTGAAGAAGAACAAGGACCTGGCCGAGAAGCTGGAGATCGCCCGGCAGCAGCACATGGACGAACTGCAGCAACGCGAAGACGAGCACCGAGCCCGCCTCGATGCCCGGGAACGCGAGGCTGAGCAGAAGCTGCAAGGCCGCATCACAGAACTCAACGAGCGGGAGGAGGATCTTGCCAAGCGGGAATCCAACCTCGAGAAGGCCCAACAGCGCGTAAGCCTGGACCAGCAGGAACTCGACATCCTGCGGACCGACATCCAGGACTACATCAAGGAGAAGGCCGCCAACAAGGTCGCTGACGTTCAGGCCGAACTCGAGGGCGAGAAGTCCCGTGCGGCGGCCCTGCTAGAGAGAATCCAAGAACTCGAGGACAATCTGGCCGATCTGCGCCGGGCCAACCGGGATCTCGGCAACCAAAGCCCCGAGGCCATCAAGCGCCAGATGGACGAGCAGCAGGCCACCATCCGGCGCCTGATCGAGGAGAAATCAAACCGCCCCTCCGAGGCCGAGGCCGAAGAGCTGACCCAGCTTCGCAAGGACCGGGATACCTGGCAGACTGAGCGCCTTAGCCTGCGCAGCGAGCTGCAGCAGGTGCAGCGTCGGCTAATGACCCAGAGCATCGCCGTGGACGAGAACTGCCTACTGCGCGACGTAAACGAGGCGCTGCGCTGCAACCAGGACATCCTGAGAGCCGTATTGGACGATCTCCGCCGCGACATCGACGAGCGCCTGGACAAACACCGCGACCAGCCCGTTTTCCCTCAAATGAAAAACATGGACGAGGACCCCAAGCTGAAAGACCCACCTGGCAGGTTGTACCCGGAGCAGCATAAAACCTTGGACCTACGTCAATTCTCGAAGGAACTTCGCCACAGGATTGGACGCCAAAAAGACGCCCCGGATCTCTACTACCGGGAGCAGGACATCCATGCCTTCCTTGGCGGCCTGGCCATGAGCCGCTTGCACCTGTTGCAGGGCATAAGCGGCATCGGCAAGAGCAGCCTCCCCCGACGCTTCGCGGCGGCGGTGGGCGGCTTCTGCGACACCGTCTCGGTCCAGGCTGGCTGGCGCGACCGCAACGACCTGCTCGGCTACTTCAATGCCTTCGAGCATCGCTACTACGAGTCCGGCTTCGTCCAGGCCCTCTACAAGGCGCAGACTCCCCACTGGAAGGACCGCGTCGTCATCGTGCTACTGGACGAAATGAACCTCTCTCACCCGGAGCAGTACGGCGCTGACATGCTCGATGTGCTCGAACGCACCGACGCCAGGGAGCGGCGCTTCGAGCTGATGTCGGCTGAACAGAAGGGCGAGACGCCGACAAGCATCCAGGAGGGTCGCTTCCTGCCACTGCCGGAGAACGTCTGGTTCGTGGGTACCGCCAATCACGACGAGACCACCAAAGACTTCGCAGACAAGACCTATGATCGCTCTTTCGTCATGGAGCTGCCTGGGCGCCCCGAGCCGCACAAGCTCGAGTCCTACCGCGAGCGCTCGCCGCTCTCCTACGCCGCGCTGATGGAGGCCTTCGATGCCGCGAAGGACAACAAAGACTACCAGGCCGAGGTCGAGAAGCTCTGGAGTTGGATGGATGAGATGCTCCACACGACCCTGGATGACTACTTCGGCATCGGCTTCGGCGGGCGCCTCGAGGCCCAGATCAAACGCTTCGTGCCGGTGGTGCTGGCCTGCGGAGGAACGCCAGGCGAGGCTCTGGATCACCTCGTAACCACCCGCCTGCTCCGTCGACTCCGGGGCCGCCACGACCTGATGGCCGACGAGGTCCGCAGCCTGCTGGACATCGTGCAGCACAACTGGCCCTGCGAGAAGAGCCCCGCTGATGCCGGGACCAAATTGCTGCAGCGTGAACTCAAACGACTGGGTGTGGAGCAGTGACCTGGCAAGAACGCATCACCCGAGCGACGGCCGAGTGGCCCAGGCCCCCGCTCGTCTCAGGCCAGTGGCGCTATCTAGGCGGGCCCTCTATGGCGATCCGGGGTGCCCGGGCCTCCCGCGGTGACATCCTGCTCGCCGCAGGTGATGGTACCTACCACCTCTCCCATCCCATTGAGCAGCCGCCCGATCCCTGGGTCATCCCCGACGAAGACGCCATGCGGGTCCTACGGATGATGGGCGAAGGTATCGAAAACCGCTGCCTCGGACAGGGCTGGCTGGACTGGCTCGGTGAGCCTCCCCTGATGCCACCCGTAGAGGACATCCTGGAAGAGACCGAGCTCGAACAGATACTGTCTCAAAAGCTGGGGCACCTCGAGACCGTGTGCCGACGCCCCCGAATGCACTTGAAACTCGAGGAAGAGCGTCAACCCGTCTCTCTCTGCAAGCGCCCTTCCAAGCGAGCCGCCCAGGTGCTGGCGTCCCACTCCGAGGACTGGGAGCGTAGGACCCTTTGGGGCGTTCGGCCAAAACGTATCCTCGGACTAGTCCGCGACGATCTGTACGACATCTACGAAAACCGGCTGGCCGTCGCCCTGGTCGCTCGCCTGGACGAGGCGCTGGCGCAGCGCATCCGGGAGGTCCGCCGGATCGTGCTGGCCGCTCGCAGTATGAACGAGTGGTCCAAGGCCTTCGATGAAGGGCGCAACCACTGGCGAGCAAGGCGTATCTGCGATCTATGGGGCGACCTGTGGGAAGACAAGGGACTGCTCGCGCGCGCCAAGAAAGCCCTGAGTCGGCTGATGAGGCTGCGCCAGCGGGTGCTCGGGCTGCGTGACACCGTCCTCCATAAACAAATCGGCGGACGCCGCCGCAGGGTCCAACTCCGCATGACCAACGTGTTGACCCACGACGAACTCTACCGGGGCGTCGTCGAGCTCTGGAAGGCCTGGGAACGACATGTGATGCCCGGCGACGATAGTCCGCAGACCCTCTGGGAGCGCGAGCAGAGGTCGGCCCGCGGTATGTCGCTCTTCGCGATGCTGGTGGTGGTGCATGCCCTCGATGCGCTCCGTATCGAACCGGAGGACGGTACCGAAGAGGTTCCCCTGAAGCCCGGGGCGAGCCTTCGCCTGCGGGGCTCCTGCGGGCCACTCACCCTCACCTGGAGCGAGGACGACAGATCGGTGACCCTCCAGCCATCCCAGGGGGAGGAGCTACGGATCGTGGACCTCCCTGCCATGCTGGAGGCCTCACTGGCGACCGAGCGATGGCTCGACGACATCACGGAAGAAGGCCTCCTAATACTTCACCTCGCCACGGACCAGCCTCGTGCCCCCGAGGCAGTGCGGAACAAGCTTCACGGTCCCGGCCCGAAGCAGGAGCCGATCATGTTCTCCTCGTTGGCCCCCTGGGAGCTGGAAAGCGTCGAACGGGTGGCCCGCACGCTTCGCTGGCAGCTATGGGGCGGTCTGTTCCAGGGCTATCCGAAGACCATCGACTTCCCGACGCGGAGCTGGCGTCCAGCCAATGAGTTGCCCGAGTGGGTGAAGCTGACAGGCTCGAGCTTCACCGTCATCGCACCCCCACGCAACGGCACGGCCTGGCCCAAACTCGAACATCGGCGGGACGGCGCCAGGCGAGAGGTCGAGCGCGTCCAAGCACGGATCGATGGGCTCGAGCGGAAGAAAAAGGAAGATCGCAAGCACCTGCTCAAGCAACTAGATGATCACCGAAAAGGACAGGACAACGACGCATGGATCCTCAAGGAGCTGCAAAATGCCGCCGAATGGACCCGCCAGCTCCTGCGTTGTCCAACCTGCCCCGGTAGCGCGACCCCCTACGAATTCGAGGCCGCCGGTGAACAGTTCCGCGTGACCTGCCGCAACTGCGGCACTACCTGGGGCCTGCTCGAGTGCGCACATTGTGGCAAGCCCTTCCCTTTCATCGACTTCCCAAGGAACGAGCCAGGCGCTCCCCCGCTGGAGGTCGACCGCCGCTACGGCTGCGACGTCCTGGCTTTCCCAGTGAAAAAGGGCGTCTACGTCTGTACGCGCTGTGGGCTGCGCAGCGATGGAGACCCCTTATGAACATCGAACCTCCCATCCTGATAAGCTGGCTGGCCTACAACCATGACCCCTACGAGCGTGGTCGCGACCGGCAGCCACGCCTGGACGAAAGTGGACAGCGCGTGCGGGGCCCGACCCTCACCTTCCTGTTCGACGAGGATTCCCCCTACAAGGGAAAGATCGGCCGACTGATCATGTTTGCGAGACGCGACCCGGAATCCCACGAACGCGTTGGACAGACCTTCGAAGAAATTCGCAAGCTCAATCCAGGTATCATCTGTCGGTGTTACAAGTGGCCCGGTGAGGATCCAACCGATCACGAGCGCATCTTTGCCTTCGTCCGCGAGCAGCTACAACGGATCCAGCGCGAGCACCGTAAAGCCGAGCTACTGATCCACACCAGCCCGGGCACCCCCGCGATGGCGACCATCTGGGTGCTGATGGGCTCCACCGGCTTCATCCGGGAACCCTTCGCCCTCCTCAAGTCGCTACGACCACACGAGCGCCACGGCAGGTTGGCAGTGGAGCCCATCCAGATCTCCATCGATACCTTCTACAAGCGCTATCAGCAGTCCCGACCCGCCGAGATTTCATCCGAAGAGCAGCGTCTCTTTTGGGATCCAGCCTCGTTCCAAAGCAAGGCCCTCATAAAGCTTTACGAGAACGCCTCCCGCATCGCGAGGCTCCCGGCACCGGTGCTGCTGCTGGGCGAGCGGGGCGTGGGCAAGACTACCCTGGCAAGCTGGATCCGCCTCAACAGCCCCTTCCGCAAGAAGAAACTGGACCAGAGCTGGCCTGCCGTGGCCTGTGGCCAATACCAGCCCGAGACCATCCGCGCCGAGTTGTTCGGCTACCGCAAGGGTGCCTTCACCGGAGCCACCGAGGATCGCAATGGCCTGCTGACCAGGGCAAACGAGGACACCCTGTTCCTCGACGAGGTGGGCGACCTGGCCCGGGATTCCCAGCGCTTGCTCATCAAGGCCATCGAGGAGCGACGCTTCCAGCCCCTGGGTTCCACCGACTGGCAGCATAGCCGTTTCCGCCTCATCACCGCCACCAACCTCCCCCTGAGAGATCTGCGCGAGCGACTGGACCCCGACTTCTTCGACCGGATCGCGCTGTTGGACTTGCGCGTGCCCTCGGTCCGCGAACTCCCCGAGGACATCCCCTGGCTGTGGCGATCTACGTGGGAACGGGTCAGCACCGAGGCTGGCGTCAAGCTCGACCTAAGCGAGGAGCACCACAACTGCCTGATAAACTTTCTGCAGGGGCATCCGCTGCCGGGGAACCTCCGCGACCTTTTCGCCGTGGCTTGGCGCTTGCTGGCTCATTGGGACGAAGCTCCAGCAACCGACGAGGCCCTGGCAGCCTGGCTTCCATCCGCACTCGATCCGGCCAAAGGGGAGAGCACCTGGAACCTGGCTCGGGATGTCGCCTCACGCTTCGCCCAGGATGGCTTCCTGGATGATCTGGTCACTGACGCGGGGCCTCTGCCTTCCAAGGGCGTTATAAAGGACATGCAGACCTGGCTCGCCCACGAGATCAGGCGCCTGGCCCGGCAAAGAGGAGTCCCCCAGGACAGCCTGATCGATGTGACGGCGAAGACATTGCGAGAGTGGATCAAGGGGTGAGCCCTTTGGTGTGTACTCCTGGTTGCGAGATGGATCACCTCGCTACCTGAGCACCCCATCCAGTTCCAGAATGGTCCGCCGCTTCGGGTCATCCCGCAGGAACCCTTGATATTTCCTTGACTATACTATTGCTCTATTTCACGTGATGCATGATTGTCTTGTACGTGTCTTCCTTTGGATATCTGCATCATGCCCATCCCACCCGAGTTGTCCGATATTGAGTTGCAGCCTTACCCTTTGGAGTAACTTCCTCTCATCGTGGAGTATGCGCGACGGCTTGGAATTTTGCGGTAGTTGCCGTGGCATTGCCGCTTCCTCATCGCACGGCGCAGGGAGATGTGCAGAGGGGTCAGAAGACTCGGAAAAGCAAATCAGCCCGGGAGCAGATCCACCACCTACGCTTGGGTTGGGCTGCACCATTTTTGGACATTGGACAAGAAGCCCAGCGACTCTCTCTGCGATGGGGTGGGTACGATCTCGTGGCGGCTGCTGTACCGCAGCCAGGACGCCGTTGTTGATGATGGTATTGACATTGGGAGGTGGGATGATGGCGGCAATCCGGCCCAGAAGCTCCAGCGGGGTGAACAAGAAGGAAGCAGTCCCGTCAGCCCAGGGTTTCTTATGGTGCAGAATCAGCTCTGTCGGAGCCGCTGGGCCTCGTTCTCTCGCCCCATCGCAGCGAGGGCATAGAGCAGCGGGAGCACAACTCCGCGATGGTCTGGGCCTGTGGGCATGGGTCTTGGCGCTCCTCCTGCTGTCCGGCCCAAAGCAGTTCCGTCCGTGTTGTGAAGGTATAGAACTGTTCTCGTGCCGAGTCAACCCGTCCATATCGGTCTTAATCCGACTCGACTTGGCACGACCACCAAGATAGGATGCGGCTCCCCCTCCTGGAGTCCTCTGATGCAAGACCGCTGGCTCTCCGTCGACGACATCGCCGAGTACCTCGGTGTCAGCAAAGACACCGTCTACGCTTGGGTCACCGGCAAGGGCATGCCCGGGTTCAAGGTCGGTCGCTTATGGAAGTTCAAGAAGGAGGAGGTCGACGCGTGGGTACGCGAAGGTGGGGCTGCCTCCAGCAACGACGACAACCTCGAGGAGAAGAGCTGATGTCGGCAGAGACGCACATCGACGAGGGCAAGCTCCTCGACATCATCACCCAAGAACCGGTGAAGGACACCCCGAAGGAGCAGGTGCGCCAGCGCATCGCCCGGGCCCTGCTCCACGAGTACGGCCTCTCCTTCGAAGACATGCACCCCAACTTCTCGATGAAGATTGGCGGCCGGAAGAAACGCATCGACATCGCCATCTTCGCACCGGGTGAGGAGCACACCCTCGACAACCTACGCCGCGTCGTCATCTGCCAGAAGGAGCCCCGCAACGGCAAGAAGGGCGCCTTCAAGATGCGCGACCACG
>JAJRTE010000175.1 GCA_024278455.1 Myxococcota bacterium | reverse complement strand
GGCAAGGACGGCCTGGATATCTGCCGCCGCATACTCGAACTCGTCGACAGGTGGGTCGCTCCGGGGGGCCGGGTGCTGATCGAAATCGGTAGTCCGCGGCAGGCCCGTGAAGTGCTCGACGAAATGTCCCGGATCGGGCTCGTGGACACCTACACCCGGAACGACTTGTCGGGACAGGCCCGCGTCGTCGTGGGCAGGAAGCCAGGGGAATGCCCCTCGGCCGGCCGATGACACCGCAACCGCCCAGGCCGAGTCAAGCGCCGAACCGCTGCGACAGGTTCAGGACCAGGTCCGCCACCCGTTCCGCCGTGGCGACTTCGATATCCTGTGGAACCCCCTGGCCAAGGCCGAGATAGGTAAGGGGACGCCCGCACCAGTGGGGGGCGTTGAGCAGAATCCCGTGCGAACGGCTCTCGTCCAGCTTCGTCACGATGAGGCCATCATAGCGGAGCGGCTCGAACCGCTTCAGGATGTCCCGGGTGTCCGAGTGCTTCGTCGTGGCGCTGATGACGAGGTGGGTGTGGATCCGATCTTCGAGTCGAAGAAGGTCCTGGACTTCCCTGAGACGCTTTTCGTCGTGAGGCCCCTGCCCCGCCGTGTCGATGAAAACCAGCTCCCGGTCCCCGAACGCGCCCAGGGCCTCCTCCATCTGCTGCCGATCCTCGGCAACCGCCAAGGGCAGTTCCAACAACCGGGCATAGGCACTCAACTGCTCCACCGCTGCCACGCGATACGTGTCCGTCGATATCAATCCCACCTTGCGGCCGTCCTTGTACCTGGCCAGCGCCGCCAGCTTCGCCAGGGTCGTGGATTTCCCCACACCCGTCGGCCCCACCAGCGCCACGACCGTTTGCGTTCCCGCGGAAACCTTCAACGGGCCCGCAACCGACGCCCACCGCACGATGACCTCGCTCGCGGCAGCGGCCACGTCGAAATCGGTTCCCCAGTGGGTCTCCGGAAGGATACGGCGCACCTCCCGCAGCAGGTTTCGCGCCTCGTGGGGATCGACCTCTTCCTGTTGCAGCCGTTCGGCCAGCCGGCGCAACGCCCCGGTGGTTTGTGGGCCGACCTGCGAAACGAGCACGGCGGGGCGGTCCACCGGGCGCACCTGTTCCTCGTTGCTCGAGCCCTCCAGGTCCAGCGAGACCGGGCGGGCGGGCGCGGAGAACCAGTTCAGGATTCGGCCGAACCACGTTGGGGCCGGTGCGCTTTCCGCTTTGGAAGAGGAATTGTCAGAATTCATCATTGTGCTTGGCCAGGGGCTTTGCCCCTCGTACTTTTCCAAGGAGTTCGCCGAGGTGCCTGTTCATTTCCTCGGGCGACGGAGGAGGCTCCTCGAGGCGCGATGCGACAGCTCGAGACCTCTCCTCCCCCATGCCTGTTTCGTGGTCCAGGGGCCACTCGCCCATTTCGTCGATACGCAATGCGGGTGGCTCGAACTCGAGGAGGCTTTCGCTGGGACCGGCGGCTTCGATGCGCGCGGGGAGAACGGGCCGTTTGCCGTGCAGGCCGTCTCGCCGTGTGGCAGCACCCGAAACGACTATCAGAGCCAGCAGCAGAAGTCCGGCGGCGATCCCCACGAATGTCATTGTCCGGGAAGTTGCCGGCGATTTCCTTGTGACAACGTTCTCCAGCGGTTCCGCCGCCACTCTCGAGATGGGCCCGCCCGGTATCGATGGGCGCAGGTCCAGCGCACGTGTCGAAGCGTTCCACGCGGCATACACATCCGGCGAGGCGGCGCGGTCTGCCCTGTCCCTCTCCAGGCGTTCGATGGCGCTTCCCGCACCGACCCCCGTGCCGGCCGCCGTCCCCGTGAAACCTCCCACGGAAATGGACATGGCCAGACCGAGGACCAGGCACGCCCTGCGGCCGCACCGAATGGTTCGTGGGAGGCTATCCCTGCTGCCACCCACATCGCGGTACGCCATCCTGTCCCTCCACGTCCTTTCGACGTAGCCCCGGATTCGTCCTCGAACAACCCGGCGAACGGAACGCCCACCGTGTCAACTATGTACCGCGTTCGTGGTGTGAACGCAACGATTATGCGTCATGCCACCACGACCGCACGCGCATTTTGCTTCGGTGTGCGGGGGGGACTGTGCTACACAAGGCGGTGCTGGCTTTCGGACGCGAGGGGGCTTCGCGCCGGGCAGGCGGGCGGGGTACGGGATCGTCCGTGATGTGCGTGTGGGCCGTCTCGGCCACTGTGCTCGCGATTCGGGAAAAGGCAGTCCCGGGGCGGGGTGCCTTCAGCGGGCAATCCACGGGAGGAAGACTCATGACACGGCAACAGCGCTGCAACCTGACCGCCATGGTCAAGGCGGCTGGTTGAGCGTCCAAACTTGGCCCAACGGTGTTGGGCGATACGCTGGCGCGCTTGCCCCTTTCGACCGATCCGAGACTGCTCGTCGGGTTTGGAACGTCGGATGATGCGGCTGTGTACCAGCTTGCCAACGACCTTGCACTCGTCCAAACGGTGGATTTCTTTACACCTATCGTGGACGATCCCTACTGGTTCGGGCGCATCGCCGCGGCGAACGCTCTTTCGGACGTGTACGCCATGGGCGGGACCCCGCTTACGGCGATGAATATCGTCTGTTTCCCGGAGAAGACCCTGGGCCTGGAGGTCTTGGACAGGATCCTGAGAGGTGGGCTGGACGCCGTGATGGAGGCCGGCGCGACACTGGTGGGCGGACACACGGTGAGCGATCCTGAACCGAAATACGGCCTGGCTGTCACCGGTACCGTCGATCCGGCGGCCATTGTCACCAACGCCGGGGCCCGTCCGGGCGACCTCCTCGTTCTGACCAAGCCGGTCGGGACGGGCGTCTTGTGCACCGCACACAAACGGGGGATTCTCCCCGGGGAGCGGCTCGAGCAGGTGACCAGGGTCATGGCGGCCCTCAACCGGGCAGCCTCCGTGGCCATGCGTGATCTCGGGGTGAAGGGGGCGACGGACGTCACCGGTTTCGGCTTGCTCGGTCACACCCTGGAACTTGCCAGGGCCAGCAGGGTTACGCTCGAAATCCACGCCGACAAGGTACCTCTCCTGGCGGACGCGCTGGAGCTGGCGGATAGAGGTGTCATACCGGGAGGGACGAAAAAGAACCGGGCGCACGTGCTGCCGCATGCGTCGGTATCACCGGGAATATCCGAGGCGCTCTTGAATGTCCTGTGCGATGCCCAGACATCGGGTGGCCTCCTGATGGCCGTCCCCCTGGCGCGGCAACACGACCTGCGCCCGGCGTTCGCCCGGGCCGGTCACTCGGACTACCAGGTGATCGGTAGGGTGCTGCCTCGTGCAGACACCCCCCTGGTGGTAAAGCTCGTTCCTGCCTGAGACGCGCGCCTGCCTTCCGCGGTGTCCGGGATACGAGGGAACTGGATGCTCCCTACTGTTCCGGGATCTCCGGTATCTCGTAGGTCGTGACCACCGACATCACGCCGGCGCCCGAAACGGCATTGGTGACGAGATAGTTGAGGTTGGTCGACACGTGCGCCTCGTCCACGGCGCCCCGCTGCAGGCCAGACAACGCGATGGCATACATTTGCTGCTCGGCGAACAGGTCGCCAGGCAACGTGAGCGACGAAATGTCGCTCTGCGTCAAGAACTCGAAAAGGTCGTTGAGGTCTCGAGGCAGGTTGTCGTACACCTCGTTGCCGTTGGCGTCGAACACGGCTGCGACGAGGTTGTCCACGGGGTTGGCCCAACGCAGAGCCAGGTCCGTGCCAGGCGCGTGGTACTCGCCTAGTTCCGAAGGTGATTCGAGTTCTATGGCATCGGCGGCAACGAGCTTGATCCAGTAGTCGTTGCCCGAGAAGTTGATGTTCACGGTGTATTCGGCTCCGACCGAATACTTGAACGCCGGCTCCTGGAGGCTGGTCAATCCGTATAGTCCGGGATTGCTCTCGTCGGCCTCGAGGTCGAACGTCCCGTCCGGGGTCGTGATGGTGACCGTGGCTCCCGACACGCCCTCCCCGGAAAACGGGCTCGAGGTCTCGGCACTGCCGTCTGTCAGGCGTCCGATGGCGACGACGACCGAAGTCGGCACGTCGCCACTGATACCATATTGGGCCAGTGTATCCATGGCTTCCGGGGGCGCGCCGAGCAAGACGACTTCCGCGGCGACAGGGGCCAAGTACTGGGCGGAATCCTCGAGCAACGCGCAGGATGCGACAAGTATGGAAATCAACACCGCGACAGCGACGCTGAACAGTTCTCGTTTCATGACAGCCTCCGTGAAGCGCACGGTGGACATCGACCCGACCGTGCGCACGTACCCACGTTTTCGTGTGCTACCTTTTCACTCGGTAGCGACCGGACCGACACTTAGGACTTTCACGCCTTCGACAAGCCACCCCTCACCCGATCGTGAACGTCAGCTCCGCGCTGGCCACCAATTCGCCACCTCGCGACGCCCGTCCTTCCAATTTTACTAGATTGCCGAAGATTTTCAAGACGTTAACTTCGAGTTCAAGAGAATCCCCCGGAACTACGGGACGAAGAAAACGGGCACGATCGACGCGCGCCAGGTACTTTCCGCCCGCATCTGGGGATGAATCCTCACATTCCTCGCTGAAGAGAATGGCACCCATCTGCCCGAGCGCCTCGAGGATCAACACGCCAGGAAAGATCGGGTGTCCGGGGAAATGTCCTTGAAACACCGGGTCGGACCCCGATATCTGCTTGATCCCGAGACCATGCTTGCGGGGTTCGAACGCGATCACACGGTCGACCAGCAAGAAGGGGGGGCGATGGGGAATCCGCTTCTGAATCTCTTCATGGGACAACGTAGCGCTCATGCCTTCTCCCGTTTCGTGCTTTTCGAGACCTGCCGTTACTGCGCTGCGGGCGGCGAGGTGCCGTCACGCGGAATCCGCCGTAGGTGCTCCCCGATCCGGGTGACCACCTCGTAGTTGATGGTCCCTATCCATGCGGCCATCTGCTCCGCGGTGACCGCCTCCGCCCCCTGGCTGCCCAGCAATACGACCTCTTCCTCGAGCCGCACACCAGGGATGTCCGTGACGTCCACCATGATCATGTTCATGCACACTCGGCCACGAACCGGAGCCCGCACGCCCCGAACCAGGACGTGAGCCGTGTTGGACAGCTTCCGGTCATAGCCGTCGTAGTAGCCGACCGGGAGGACCGCCAGGCGGGTCGCGTGGGTCGCCTTGTAGGTGCAGCCATACCCTACGAACGCGCCGGCCGGGACCGTTTTCAACTGGGCGACTCGAGACTTCCACGTGAGTGCCGGGCGAAGCGCGACATGCTCCCGGTGCTTGCGCACGGCCGAGACCAGCGTCTCGGGAGAAGGCCACAGACCGTAGGCGGCGATACCGGCTCGAACCATGTCGAACTGGGTATCCTCCAACAGAATCGTCGCAGCACTGTTGGCTGCGTGCAACATGGGTGCCGGCATACCCGCTTCGGCCAGAAGCGCGGCCCCCTCCTCGAACCTGCGAAGCTGCTGGAGCGCGAATGTGTGATCCGTGGTGTCCTCGATGTTGGCGAAGTGCGTGGCAACGCCTTCGACGACGACACCCTGCTGCTTGCAGAGCCTGGCGAGTTCGATCAGCTCAGGAGCCGGTACGCCCTGGCGATTGTTCCCGGTTTCCAGCTTGAGGTGGACGCGAGCCGTCCGGCCGACCTTCCGCGCCGCCCGGCTCATGCCCTCGATCGTCTCGCGGTTGTACGCCACCAGGCGGCCCTCCAACGCCACGAGCGCCTCGAGGTCTTCCCGTGGCACGTATCCCATGACGTAGACAGGAGCATCGATACCGTCGCCCCTCAATCGATGAAGCTCCTCGAGCGCGTTGACGCAGAGCCAGTCCGCCCCGCCGGCCAGAAATGCTCGAGCCGCGAGCGAGAGACCGTGGCCGTAGGCGTTGGCCTTGACGACGACCGCGAGACGAACTCCCGTCCTCAGGAGGCGTCTCAAGGACGCGACGTTGTGCCTGAGCGCGCCAACATCGACTTCGCACCAGACCAGGTTCATGCATGCCACCAGGACGAGGGGTGGATAGGCTACTTCTTCAACGGGAGTGCTTCCTGGACGTCTCCGGGCTTCTCGGGAACGAAACACCGGCGGCACCGCGCTTCGTAGGCATCGGTCGCCCCGAGCAGGAATCGCGCTTCCCGTTTGACGATACGCTGGGACCGGTCCGCAGGATTCCCGCAGACCATGCAAATGGCCAGGTTCTTGGTGATGTACTCGGCGACGGCCAGCAACCGGGCCATGTTCTCGAAGGGCCGTCCCCGGTAGTCCTGGTCGAGCCCGGCAACGATGACACGCTTGCCGAGATTGGCCATCTCTTCGCAGGCTTCGACAAGCGCGTCGTCGAAAAACTGGGCCTCGTCGACCCCCACGACGTCGAATTCTCGAGACAGCGCCACCATGTCAGGGGGGTCCTGCACCACGATGGACTCCATCTGGGTATCATCATGGCTGACCACGTGGGTTTCGGAATACCGCGTGTCGAGCATGGGCTTGAAAACGACCACCCTCTGCTTGGCATACTGGGCCCGGCGAAGACGCCGAATCAGCTCTTCGGTCTTCCCGCTGAACATGCACCCGGTAACGACTTCGATCCAGCCGGTGCCAGAAGGCATCAAGTACATCTGCGTTCTTCCGGTTCAAGTGAGTTGAATGGTCCTGTCCTCGAGATGGGTCCACCGCAACACCACTTCATCCGGACTCGTGCCGGCGAGCGGCTTGAGCGTCGCGTGGTCAGAGAAGAACCCGTCCGGCAACGGGCGCCGGCACCAAGGGTTATGGCAGCACAGCAGATTGAGATCGACACCGCGTTCCTTCCAGAGCTTCTCTGCCAGCAGTACAGCGCCGAGATTCTGTCCATCGGGACTGTTGAAGATGGACCGGGAGAAGGGCGTGGAGAAGTCCCTGATCAGCTCCATCCGCCCGCCGAGCGTGCGCCAGTTGAACGACATGCGGGGCTTCCCGTAGAAGAAGTCGTAGATGTAGTTGCTGGTGAGATTCCACTCGTCGTTGTTGAAAAGTACCACGACGAGCGGGCACCGCGCGTCGCCTTGTTGGCGGTGCTGCTCGATCTCCGCGGCAATGACCTCCCTGAACCTGGTGAGCACTCCCTGGGTCTCCAGCGGCATCAGGTAGAAACCGACCAACTTGTCGGTGGCCCTGGCCACGCGCCCCAGCACCGAGAACTCCACGTGGACACCGCCGTCTCGGTACTCCGCGTACAGCCCACCATGGGGATCGGTGTCGAGCCGGTGAAACCAGCTCTCGAGCGCCCTTCGCACGATTCCCGGGTCGAATTCCGGGGGCAGCCATCGCCGCAGGAACACGGCGAACCGATAGCGGTGCTTGATACGGTTCAACTCGTCTATGAAACTCAGGTAGGCCCGCCTGGCATAGTGGGGGTGTCCTTCGGGGATGAACGACACCACCCTCAGGCAGAATTCCCGATCCTGGTCCCGGGCTGCTACCCGGTAGAAGGGTTGGGCGGGCAGCCGGGGATACTCCAGGACGTCGAGAGCTTCACGATGGATGAGCTGGTGAATGGCCAACTCGGCGAAGCCTTGGAAGAAAACCTCGTTCTTGGGCGACGTCAACCGGTCGCGGAACAGCCCGGAGGCCCGCTTCGGGACCTGCCGGAACCACTCCTCCATCGCCTCGCGAAAAATGCGGATCTGCGGCTCATCGTCCCGCACCAGGATCGAGACGAGGAACGAACCGTTCACGGCGTCACCGCGACTCTGAATCTCTGCCAACAGTGAATCAGGGAACAATGTCATCAGCGCAGGCGTGCCCAGGTGACCCGCAAGCGGGCGATAACGTGCGGCCGCGCGCGAACGTTATCGAGTGTCTGGAAGTCCCATACCATCATCGAGTGCGAAATGATTATACCGCGCAAGGGACATGGCGACAAGCCCGTTCGGGATTCCGTTTCCATCATGCCGGCGGGCGGTCGCCGTTCCAGGCCGAAATGCGGACAGGATTTGACATTCCCCGAGCATCCGCGGTATCACGTCGGCATGCACGCGCGACCATCCCTTCCCCCGATGTCTCTCGAATTGACCCTTGCCCTGTCCATCATGGCGATGGGGACGCTTTTCGCATGCGCGAAGCCTGTCAGCACCATCGACCTGAGCATGTTTCTTCAGATGGGTAGGTGGATGTGGGAGCATGGGCGGCTGCTCGAGGTGGAACCCTTTTCGGTGTCGGCATTGGGGGAACGGTTCATCAACGGCACGTGGCTTTCCCAGTGTGCGCTCTACTGGGCGTATCTCCTGGGGGGGTACCCCGCGCTGCGCTTGCTCCTCTCCGCCCTCGTTCTGGTCACGCTGGCGGCCGTCGCGTGGCAATCGATCCCCTTCGGCGCCCGCCTCGCCGTCGTGGGCGTCTGTTTCGCCTTCGCGTTCCTGCTCCAGAACCTGGCTATTCGCCCGCAGATGTTCTCGTTCGCTCTCTTCGCCATCATCCACCTGCTGCTGGGCCGCTTTCCGTCACGACGGTTCACCCCGTTCGTACTCTTCGGCCTCATGGCCATCTGGACGAATCTCCATGGCGCGTTTCCCGTGGTCATGGCGTTCCCCGCTGCCTTCGGTATGCAGGCCCTCCTGGAGGAGCGGCAGGGAAAGGCCGGGACCACCGGGGCAAGTCCGCAGCGCTGGCTCTTCCTTCTCGCCGTTTTGGTCGCCGCGACGATGGTCAACCCTTACGGCCCATGGATCTACAGCTATTTCTTCGAGAACAGCTCGATGCCCGCGACTCGAGGACTCAGTGAATGGTTGCCTCCATCCCCTGGCACGTTTCTTGGTGCCCGTTTCTTCCTGGCCGCGATCGCCGTGGTGGCGTTGCTCGCCTGGAAACGACACCATCTCAGGGCGTGCGATGTCGCGTTGTTTCTCGCGTTTTTCGTGCTGGCGCTCGGCAGTCAACGGATGATAGCATGGTGGGGCCTTGTCGTGCCGCCTATCCTGGGACGCGGGTTGGCAGGGGAGGCACCGCAGGTTCGCATGCGACCGGAACCGCAGCAGTTGCATACCGGTATCGGTTGGGTCATGATCCTCTTCTGGGTCGTGGTATGGGCGAGGACCCTGCCCGAAGTCCTGGATACTCGAGTCGGCCCCACCGGTGACTACGCCGGGCTCGACGATGACACCCCGGCCCGTGTAGCCACGTACCTGTCGAGCCACGGTGGCGGCCGGATGTTCCACCGTCTGGAGTGGGGGGGGTACCTGGCATTTCGGCTCTGGCCCACCAGCCAACCCTTTATCGACATCCGAGTGTGGATCTTCTCGGACGATGTGTGGGACAGCTACGTTTCGGCGAGCCGCGGGGAGCAGGGCTGGGAAGAACTCATGGCCAGGTATGGAATCGGCACGCTGGTGCTGTGCATTGGTATCCAGGACGGCTTGATAGACGCGGCGAGGCAGGACGGTGACTGGACGGAGACATACTCGGACGACCAGGCAGTGGTGTTGATCCACAACGAATAGGGAACAGAGGATGGCCAATCGTGGACGTGGATGATTGGATTCGGCAACTGCAGGAAGGTATCGACGATGGATTGATCGGGCAACTGTATCGACTGGCGTCCGTGCCACCGAGCGAGGTGTTCTCGAACTTCCGCAAGGAAGGTCTCGACGTCTATACCGCGTCGGACATTCTCGAGATGCCGACCGAGCGTATCGACCCGATCGTGGACAAGGTGATCCGTCGAGCGACGTGGCGAGGTACGTTCTACGGAGCGACGTTCGGCATGGGTGGGCTCCTGTCGGTCCCGCCTGAACTCGCCTACATGTTTGTGACGCTGGTCCGCTTGGCCCAACGGGTGTCCCTGAGCTACGGGCAGGACTACGATTCGGTGCGCGGAAGGCTCGAATTGTGGGCCGGCCTGGGGCGGAGCATGGGAATAGAACTGGATCTCGAGGGTTTGGAGTCCGATGTGTACAGGCACTTGCCGGTCGTCTTTGGAACGGGACCGTTCCGGGACCCGTTGTTGTTCAAGGCGGCGCAGAAAATCCTGGTCACGATCGGTTTCCGGATGTCGACTCGAGTCGCCCGGTTCGTCCCCTTGCTCGGAGCCGGAGTCGGGATGGCGAGCACCTTTACGTATCTGTCGAACGTCGGCAAACGACTGAAGGAAGACTACCGCACGAAACATCAGCTCAGGCAGATGAAACTGGGGGACTCGGCGTTTTCCGAGGAGATTTCCTATACGATGGAGGCTGACCGGTGTTGACAAGATACCGGTATTGGACTAGGTTACGGTCTTTCAACACCATGGAACGCATGCCTGTCCGCAGTGTTCACGGAGTCGAGCCGGAGGTGTGTGGAATGTGTCCGCCGGCACGCAGCGCGCGAGACAGGGCAGCCTGAGACCGAGCCAATAGAACCCCGTTCGGAGAACCACGCGCATGGATGGAAGCCTGGGTGACGTTTCCGTGGGGCTAGTCACCCCGACACCTGCTCCGCTGGTACCAGGCAGAGAACTGAGCACGATCGACATCATGCTCCAGGCGGAGCCGGTACTGCAACTGACTCTGCTGCTCCTGATGGTGTTCTCGATCGTGTCGTGGGGCATCATCCTATACAAGTACCGGTACCTGCGCCAAGCCGCCAGGGAGACGGCGGAGTTCCTCGACGCATTTTGGCGATCCGACAGCCTCGATGAAGCCTACCGCTCGGTGACCAGCTACCCCCACGCCCCGGTTGCCCAGGTGTTCCGGGCGGGATTCGCCGAGCTTCGGCGCTTGCTGTCGGGTGACGCCGGCGAGAAGGGCTCGAGCAAGGATCCCCCCGGTGTTCCTATTTCCAACATGGGGCCATCCAGCCTGGATAACGTCATTCGCTCGCTGCGTCGCGCAGGCACGGCCCAGGTGACGGTGCTCGAGCGGAGGCTCTCCTTTCTTGCCACCTGCGGATCGACGTCGCCCTTTATCGGGCTTTTTGGCACTGTTTGGGGTATTCTGAGGGCGTTCCAGCGTATCGGCGCGGCGGGCTCAGCGTCGATCGCGACGGTGGGGCCGGCAATCTCCGAGGCGTTGATCGCCACGGCCGTCGGGCTCTTCGCTGCCATTCCGGCGGTGATTGCCTACAACTACTTCCTGAGTCGCGTGCGCGTCCTGACAGCAGAAATGGACAACTTCTCTTCCGACTTCTTGAACATCGTGAAGCGGCATTTCTTCAAGGACTAGGGTCGGGCGAGAATTCATCCACAACGGTCGGGTCCCGAAGAACGAACGAGGCAAGATGCATGGGAATGCTCACCGGTGGCGATGAGTCCAGGGCTTCCAGCGGCGGGACAATGCTGGCAGAAATCAACGTTACACCCCTGGTGGACGTGATGCTGGTGCTTCTGGTCATCTTCATGGTGACGGCTCCGCTGCTTCAACAAGGTGTGGAGGTCGTGCTCCCGAAGACATCGGCACCGGGGCTGAAATCTGCCGGAGAGACGACGCTGATAGTGACGGTCAACAAGGAACAACAGGTGTTCATGGCCCGTGAGCCGGTGGATCTCGAGGTTCTGGGCAACAAGCTTCAGAAGATCGTGGCCAACAACCCGGACAAGCAGGTCTTCCTGAAGGCGGACCGTGAAGTGCCCTACGGCTCGGTCGTACAGGTCATGGCCACGATCCGTAAGGCCGGGGTGACGCGATTGGGCATGGTGACTCAGCCCGGCGACGAGGCCAGGCCGTGAGTACCGATCCGAGACAAGCCGTGTACGGCCATGTCTGGGAACGGCAGTTCCTGAAGATGCTTGGATTGTCCACAGCCTTGCACGGGGTCGTGCTCGCACTGGTTTCGCTGGTCAAGTGGACCGGAACGCCTGGCCCGTTGCTTCCGTTCGAAGATACGA
This sequence comes from Myxococcota bacterium, assembly GCA_024278455.1. GTDB lineage: Bacteria > Myxococcota_A > UBA796 > JAJRTE01 > JAJRTE01 > JAJRTE01. The sequence continues at coordinate 7,545 of JAJRTE010000175.1, read as the reverse complement.
TTGTCGTAAGCCTGGTGGCAACCGCTCCGCTCGGTGACGGCGGCCAGCCAGGGAAGTCCAACACGCCGCCGCGGAAGGAGACGTTCGTACCACCACCGGAGCCGCAGTCCGGGGATGAGCCGCTCTTCGACCCATCCCGGGAAGCGAAATCGATCGACGACGCCATGAAGCCGGATCCGACACCGGTGCGCCGGGGGCTGGACGAAGAGGCGAAGCGACGTCTCGAGAGGGTGCTGGCCCGGCAACGCCTGAGCGCCAGGGTGGCGGCGTTGACCGGGACCGTGGGCGCTCGAGATCGCAAGGGCTCCTCTTCCCGCGGGGTGGGTTCCGGCTCCGGAAATGGGCTCAGCGGATCAGCCAACAGCATCGACCCGGTCTGGGCGAAGGCACTGAACGACCGTTTCGAACAAGTCTGGTTCGTGCTCCCCACGCTGCGCTCGAAAAACCTCGTCGTGCAGGTCAACGTGGAAGTCGATGCTGATGGAGGTATCCGGACCGTGGCAATCAAGAAGTCGTCGGGAAACAAGGGGTTCGATGAGGCTGCGGTCCGCGCGGTAAAAAAGGCAGCGCCTCTCCCCCTTCCCACGAAAGAGGACCTCAGACGCGCCATTCTGTCGGAGGGCTTTGTTCTCATGTTCAATCCAAAGGGGCTAGCACCGTGACGCCAACACTTCCGTCGAGCATACGGGTGTCCATATCCCTGGTCGTGTTTCTGTTCTGCTTGGGTTCGTTCTCGCAGGTGGCCTCCGCAAAAGTGTACGTGGAAATCAACGCGCCCAGCCGGGAGCCGTTTCCACTTGCCATCCCCCTGTTCAAGGACCTCAGCCAGGTACCCGCGGCACCGGAACTGGCGGCGAGCCTGCCGGATCTCCTCCTTTCGGACCTTCGCGTGACCGGACTCTTCAAGCTGCTGGACCGCGGAATGTACATCGAAAACCCGGCTACCGCTGGATTGCTCCCGGACCAGATCGACTTTTCCTCCTGGAAACAGATAGACGCACTCGGGCTGGTCAAGGGGGGGTACGAGGTCACAGGCAACACCATTACCGTTCAACTCCGCGTCTTCGATGTGCTGGCTTCAGCGCAGATAGGCGGAAAGATCTACACCGGGTCGCTCAAGGAGCTGCGGCGTATCGCTCACAGGATGGCGAACGAAATCGTCTACCAGTTCACAGGGACCCCAGGCTTTTTCGATAGCAAGATCGCGGCGGTCTCGACCGCCTCGGGACACAAGGAAATCGTGGTCATGGATGTGAACGGCAGCGGTCTGACTCCCCTGACGCGGAACGGCTCCATCAACATCTTGCCAGCCTGGTCGCGTCGCGGGAACAAAATCGCCTACACATCCTTCAAACTCGGCAATCCCGACCTGTACGTCGCCGACCTCGTGCGCGGCGTCACGCGGCGCGTCGCCGCATTCGAGGGAATCAACAGCGGCGCAGCCTGGTCACCCGTCGATGACATCATCGCCCTGACGCTGTCGAAAGATGGCGCTCCCGACCTGTACCTGATAGACGAGCGCGGGAAGGAACTACGACGGCTGACCCGCTCATACGGTGTCGACTCCTCTCCCGCATGGAGCCCGGACGGATCGAAGATCGCGTTCGTCTCCGCCAGGGCCGGCGGCGCGCACATCTACGTCATGAGCGCCGATGGCACGAATATCAGGCGTCTCACCTTTACGGGCACCCAGAACGTCTCCCCGGAGTGGTCCCCCGACGGATCGAAAATAGCCTACTCGACGCGAGATCTCGGCGCGTTCGACATCATCGTCATGGACGCCGACGGCTCCAACGGCGTCAGGGTAACCCAGGACCAGGGAGACAACGAAGACCCCGCGTTTTCTCCAGACGGCAACTTCCTTATCTTCTCGTCGACCCGAGATCATCCCAAGCGCGCCCAGTTGTACATATCCAGCCTCGACGGGCGCTCCCAGGTGAGAATCACCGATGGCAAGGCTTCCTACACCAATCCAGACTGGTCTCCCCGGGTCGAGTGGTAGGCCAAGACGCACTCGCGCAACAAACCCGCTCCTGCTCGCCCGCAGGGCAGAGGCTCGGGCAGCAGATGAGGAAACAATCCGTTCTCCATCTTGGGCGTTTTGCGGCAAGGAAAGGAGGAGGTCCTCCGGGATCAGCGGTCAAAACCTGGCGGGTTTCAAGCATGCCAGGGAGCAATGCCTGAAGGATCCAACGTCAAAGGCTAGGGGGCATGGAACGGAACGGGACCGAAGACATGCCCTTCCATCAACAGATAGGCCACATAGTCACCGCGGGGCAGGACCACCGGCGTCCCGGCCAGGGCATCGACGGCAAACCAGGCCAGCACCGACTCACCGGACTTGAGCATCGTTTCCGAGTAGACGGGAATGGCCCAATCGAATCGAAGCGGGATCGGCCGATTCTTCCCCACGATGGCCAGCGTGACCGGCACGACGGCAGCGACCTTCTTCTTTTCTCCACTGATTTCCAGCAATTCGTAAGGATCTGGCGGTAGATGGAACGGTTGGGCCAGCAAGGCGGACTTGCCATGGACGGCCAGCTTGACTCCCGGTTCGGGGTCGGGCTCCAGAGTCATTTCGACAAATGGTGGTTTCTCGCCAGCACGGGAGGACATCTCCTGATTCGGCAGAAATGAAGGCGTCTTCTGGTCCTGATCCGGCGTTGCTGGAGAAGGGTTCACTGCAGGCACAGCCGTCGCGTGCACCGGAGCGTCGCCGTCCAGGCTCACTTCGACACCATTGGACATCCAATCGAACATGATCACCGCCAGGCGCTACTTGGCAGGTCGCCGTGGCAGCGAAAGCACGGCCCGCACGTCGAATTGGTTGAGCCCGGAGGACAGAGCCACGGCGTCGGCGCCGCTGGGTCTTGGCGGTTACCGGGCAGTGGGCGGCGGGGCAAAGGCTTCGGCCTTGGGATCTCGGAACACTGGCCCGAAATACACGGTGCGCGTGGCGATGTCGGTCGCGGCCACGAGACAGTTCATGTCCCTTGGATACTCCCAGGCGCGAAGCCCGCTCTGCTGGATCGCCATGATCATGGCGCCAGGCATGTTGTGGGAAGACTTGGGGGGAAGGCACGATCGCGGGTCTCGGCAGCCATCCCTAGGTGAGGGCAACGCCAGACGGTGGAATACAGAAGCAAGTCGAAACCAGCACCAAGCGGGGACGTTCGGCGCGGCGCCTGCACCCCGCCCGTGCTGCCGCTCACTCGGCGTAGCCCAGGGACCTCAGCATGGCCTCGTCCTCGGTGGAGAGCACAGCAGGTCGAACGCGTATGTCCCCTTCCTTGTCCGCTAGCCACCGGCTCAACGCATTGCGCATCATGGAAACCTGCTCCGGATGCACATCCGCCAGGTTGTGATCCTCGAGCGTGTCCTCGCTCAGGAGAAACAGCTCGCGGTACTCGCCGCCGCCAGCGACGGGATAGGTAATGAGCTTCCATGGCCAGGTACGGAAGCTCGTCACCAGGCCCGCGCGGCTCAGGCGCACGGGGATGTGCGGCACGCGCTCCGGGGCAGGGCGGGCGAAACTCACCATGGGACGCGGTTCGAGTCGGGGCGGGCGTGACCAACGGCCCGTGAAACCGGCCCCCGGGCCAGGAGGGCGTTCGAGAGTACTGGCATTCGACCCATCCATCCCGACACCGGCGACGTCTAGTTGTCCGAACAGACTCAGTCCTTGCATTTCTGCTGGGACAGGAAGCCCAAGAATGTCCAGCACTGTTGGCGTGACGTCCACATGGTGAGCGGCAACACGACTGTGTATCCCACGGAGCATCGCGCCAGGCAGGTGGATAACGAGTGGAACACGGATCTGCTCCTCGTATGCCCGCCCTCCATGGTCGAACACGAATGGGCGTTCGTCCAGGGTTTCCCCGTGGTCAGAGAGGAAGATGATCACGCTACCGTCATATCGGCCCAGGGCCCGGAGGCGGTCCAGCAGCAGCCCAACGTGGTGGTCTGCATAGCGGATTTCGCCATCGTAGCGCGACACGTACTCCTCGAGTTCACCTTCTCGAGCTGCACCGGCACGGAGCCGGCCGAGGTCCGCGTTTTCGGGAAAGCGCCAGGCGAGCCCATCTGCTGGCAGAAAACAGGTGCCAAAGCCGTCCGGTGCCCGGTAGGGGTAGTGGGGGTCGAAGAGGTGGAAAAATAGGAACATCGGCCGCCCGGGATCCAGCCCTGCCAGGATCGGTTCGGCGGCACGCCAGGTCTCGTGGGCCTGCCGGTCGCTTTGTCCGGGACCACATTCGTCGTACAGGTCGAACCCGCGCCCCAATCCGGTGAGCCGGTCGCTCAACATGATGCTGCTGACGATGCCTACGGTCTGGTAGCTTCTCCGGGCAAGCAGGCTGGAAAGCGTCTCCACGTCATTGTTCAGCCTGAACCGGTTGCGCAAGAGGCCGTGGCTGGGAGGATAGAGCCCCGTCAGGATGCTGGCGTGCGACGGCCCCGTGTTGGTGTGGGCGGCGATCGCGTTTTCGAAAACGACCGAGTCGGAGGCCAGGAGGGACAGGTTGGGCGCGGTGTCCTTGTCATAGCCGTAGATGGGCAGGTGGTCGCGCCTCAGCGTATCCACGCTGATGAGCACCACGTCCGGCATGCGGCGGGACGGGGCAACCGGCAGCTCCGCATGCTCTCGGCAACCCCGAACCATCAACCACGACGCCGCGAAGAGGCCGATACCCACGAGCCAGAGTGTCGCACGCCTGATCCGCGATCCCGTTGTCACGTGCCTCGTCCTCCGCCGCCCCCACAGGTCCGTGGGCGCCCTCGATGAACGCGCCGCACAGGCCACGCAGGGGTTTCTGGCATGCGCCTCGAGCACGGGGCGAGCGTACACCGGCCCCGTCGAACGCCTCTCCCACGATGACACGGACGTCGCCTTCCTGCAACCAGGCGGACACCATCTTCTCTTTTGGTTCTCCGGCCTCGAGACATGTGCGCTCTTCGCAGAACTCTGATAGACTGACCAACGGCCATGCCGGGCGGTCATGGCCCGTTGGAGAATCCGTCACGAGCGTCCAGAACCGCAGCGTGCGATGGGAAACAGACGGAACGGGCTGGCGTGAGGTTTGTGGCAGGTGGAGAAGCGTGCATACCTGTGGTGGGCTGCGACGGCCTGCGTCCTCCTGGTCCCGACCATCATGTATCCAGGCGCGCTACCCGGGGATCGCGTCGTCTCCCTGGATGATCATCTCTCCGTTCATCATGCGTTCCAGGAACATCCCGGGGGAAGGGTCCACAATCCGGTTCTTTCGGATCCTGCCGTCCAGTTGAAGGCCTTGCGGCGCCGGGTCGTTCAAGCGCTCGAGCACGGAGAACCGCCGCTGTGGAATCCGGACATCTTCTGCGGTGCGCCGCTGCTGGGCGACGGGCAAGCCATGGTGGGCTCCCCTGTCACCTGGTTTCGGCTCTTCTTGCCGGAAGACCAGGCGCAGGACGCCGGTACCTGGTGGCTGCTTGCCTGGGCAGGACTGGGTACGTTGCTCCTCCTCGGGCGGCTCAAGGCCGGCCCTTGGGGTGCGCTCGCAGGGGCCATCGCGACGATGACCGGCCCGTTCCTCGGGGTCTGGCTACAGTATCCCCTGGCGGGCTCGTTCGTGTGGATACCCTGGGTGCTGCTGGGCGTCGAACACTGCAAGGATGGGGGCTCCCCTGCCTGGCTCGGGCTGGGCACAGCCGCCATGTTGGGGGGCGGGCACCCGGACCCCGCTGCCTACGGCGCCATGCTGGCCCTCTTGTGGGCAATCCCCCACCGGAGACGCCTGCATGCGATGCTCGGTCTGGCCTTGGGGGGGCTCCTGGCTGCTCCCTTGTGGCTCCCGCTAGCCGAGCAACTCGCCCATTCCTCCCTCCTTGGAACTCGAGGCGGGTACCGGCTCGAGGCTGCACAACTCCTGGACCTCCTGTGGCCGGGCTGGTTCGGCCATCCTGCTGCAGGCGGGTATCGAGGACCGGGCGTCTGGGAGGACGGGGTCATTCATCCGGGGTTCGCGCTACTGTTCTTGCTTCCTTTTTCCGTGCGGACAGGGAAGGGACGCCTGTTCATACTGCTGTGGGCGCTGGCCGTTGTGGGCGCGGTCGCCGGCCTTCCCGGTCCCATGCACCATTCTCGTCTGGCACAGTACGGGGCCTGGTTCCTGGCACTCGCTGCCGGGATGGGCGTGGCACAACTGCCTCGTCGTTTCCGTTGGGTGGTTCCCCTGGCCATCCTCGCAACCGGCTTGTGGGCACGGCGATGGGACCTCTGGACCCTCGAGGCCAGCGAGCACGACCCGGAACCTGCTGCGTGGACGCAGACGCTGTCGCGTCTCACCGGGGAGGGACGGGTGGTCGGACTCGGGTGGGCGCTGCAGCCCAACACCGGTGCGCTGGCCGGGCTGCGCGATGTCCGTGGCTATGACCTCCCAACGAGCGAAGCCTGGGAACGGTTCGCCCGGGCCCTCGATCCGGACACCCACCCCCTGTGGTACCCGATTCGTCGCCTCACTCCGTCGAACACCGCCCTGCTGAGATTCGCTGCGGTGCGATATGTGCTTGCTCGAGACGATGTCAAGGGTTTGACGCCGGTGGATGTCGGTGTCGCACCGCTGAAAATCATGGCCCTGGACCCGAACGCTCCCCGCGCGTGGCTTGCCAAGCGGGCCGAGCGGGTTGAGGACGCTCAGTCCGCACTGAGGTACCTGGAAAGCACACCGGGCGGGCGGGCCCGCCCGCCCGTGGAATGGGCGACAGGCCGGCCCACGCCCGGCACTGGCGCCACCGGGAGGATCATGGCAGAGCTTGTCCGGGCCGATGATCCCGGGGGCGCACCGGCTGTTGTGCCCATCACGCCGGTGGACCCTGGACCGCGCGAGGTGCTTCTCCAAGTGGCTCCGGCGGAAGCGTCACTTCTCGTGTTGGCCGACGCCTGGGCACCGGGTTGGGAGGCCACGGTGGACGGGGAGCCCCGGTCCGTGCTACGCGTAGGCGGATATTTTCGCGGCGTGATAGTCGGTCCCGGCGATCGCGTCGTGCGATTCTGGTACGCTCCCCTGGGGTGGAAGTGGGGGCTGCGGCTGTTCGCGATTGGGCTCCTGATCGTTCTCGTGGAGTTGGCCTGTTGGGGCATCGAGCGGGCTCGAAGCGGCTCCCCGAGACCGCCGGTACAACCGCGAAATGCTGGCGCCCCCGGTCGTCGTGCCGGCAAACCGCCTCGTCAGTAGTTGCCCATCGGGCGGGGCCGACCCCGGTGGATGAAGAAACGTGGACGCGGCTTCCAGCCACGTGGTGCCTCAAAGCAGCGCCACGAGTACGAGCACGAGCACGAGGGTGAGAGGGACGAGCACGAGCACGAGTACGAGCACGAGCACGAGGGGGGGGACGGGTACGAGCGTGAAGAGGAGAGGGACGAGTACGAGCACGAGCATGAGCACGAGGGAGGGGGACGAGCACCAGGGGGAGGGGGACGAGTACGAGCACGAGTACGAGCATGAGCACGAGGGGGGGGATGGGTACGAGCGTGAAGAGGAGAGGGACGAGTACGAGCACGAGCACGAG
>JAJRTE010000174.1 GCA_024278455.1 Myxococcota bacterium | reverse complement strand
CGGTCAACGGTGCCGTGCGCTGCGGATGGCCGGCGCATTCCTCCACCGTCGAGTGGCCGAATCGGGTCGCGCAATGTCGCCTTGCCAGGTTGTGCGCTCGGTCCCGGCCGGATTCAACGAACGGTGATGCCGATGCCGTGCAAGAGCAGGGTACGGCTCGGCGTTGGTCATGTCAAGATGTTGTGTTCAGGCAGCAGCGGGCACCTGCCCCCCCGGTCCTTCGTGCGGCGCCACGGGGGAGGTACCGGGCGCTGCGCTGCCTGTACGCGCGCCGCGTTCATTCCCGGCGGGCTGGTCGGGACTGCACCGGCTTCCAGGTGGGGCCGGCCACGGCTATCCAATCAGACCTCTCGAGAGAGCTTGGTGTGGGTACCGGAGCCGGTCGAGTTCGAGGCCCGGCCCCGGGGGGCATTGGCCGACGCTGAGGTGCGCCGGAATATGTCGAGCGAGAAGGGCGTGCGCGAGTCCGTTGCCGCTCACCGACTGCGGCAACGCGGCCATGCCTTCTGACTCTCCGCCGACCATGAAGCCAACGAACGGATGCATCTCCGATAGGTGAGGACGTCGAAGCGACATGCTGCGGTTCAGCCTCGGCCGAGGGGACGCATCGAGCACTTCGTCGCTATCGTTCTGAGCTTCTACCTCGAGCGGGGTGGTTGGGGAAAGAGAGCCTCGGCGACTTTGTTCTTGCAACGATGGAGATTCCGGCGAGAGAGCGAAGCAAACTCGCTGATACCCCCCCTACCCTTCTGTCAACGCCTCTCACCCCTGCCGGGGAACTGAAGTGGGACAGGGCCGGGGGCTTGGTCAGCGACAGAGACTCCGGATGCTGGATCGTTGGGTAGAGTAGGCGATACCGTAGGCGTACGTCAGGTTTCGGTTCAACGTGGCCCGATGGCGTGGTCGGCATGGCGGGCCGGAAGGGAGGGGGCGGTCCCCGCCACTATCCGACCCTTCGGGACAAGATGGTCGTTCTCCAGGGACGCGCCTACTTCCTGTGGGATGTGGATCTGTCCGTGCACGAGTTCCGAGCGAGGATTCGCCACGACCCGCCCCATCGCCTCGTCCCACCAAGAAACCTTCAGCCCCGTCCTTGCTTGTCCTCCAGGTACGGGAGCCCGGGGTCGCCTTCCGCCAGGTCGCCGAGGCAGTACCAGTGAGGAGGGTGGGGCCGTTCGTTGGCCGTGAACCAGCGGAAGTTCTCCCCCTGGCCATGGGGTGGCACCGGGCCTCTCGACCGGGGTTGACGATGACGGGGATAGTGCACCGGCTTGTCGAACCCTCGAGCCGCTGCCCGGAACGCGCGAATGAACGGCACCCGCTCGAACGGGCCGAAGCTGGCCTCGACGGCCGTCCGGTAGTCCTCCAGGGCGCGGTCTTCCTGGGCCTTGACATCGGGCAGCGGTCCAGGGAGGAGCGAAAGGTAGTTCGTGCGCCAGGCATCGCCCCTACCCATTTCGGAAGCGTTCCAGTCCACGGACAGCCGGACGCTCCCGAACCCCAACGGTTTGCCGCCGCCGAGCCGGTGGTACTGGCCCTCGTCCAGGTCGAGCAGCCACAGGAGCGCACCCAACTCGACGCCGCTGAGGTTGGTCACCGTGATGTCGAACCAGCAGGAAGACCCGGGCCGAACCCACCCGAGGATCGAGCGGTTCTGGTCGTCCCGTTCGGGCGTGGCGTTCTGCTTGGACTCCGGGTTGGGAGGGCGGCGGTACTCCTGGTATCTCTCGCCGATACGGCGGGAAGTGCGGGGCTCTTCCGGGTTGCTCCAGTAGCCGTCGGGAAGCCCCTTGTGGTGGGGATAGACCTTGCGCCCCCGGAGCCCCTTGCCTTCTTCGTACACCACTTCGGCCTTGGGATGTCCATCCGGCTGCGCCTCGCCCTTTGGCGATTGGGCCACGTAGAACCGGGCCTGTTGGGGCTTGGGCTGCCCGAGGATGGCCAGCGGCACGCCGGGGTGCCGGAACCTTTCGATTACCGTGGCATCCTGCCATCGAACCGGTCCGATCCGGAGATGACCCCGGTAGGCACCTTCGCCAGCCTGGTTGACCCAGCCGAACACGCGATCCGCCGGGGAGAGCTGGGCATAGCCGGTGGGAGGGTGGAGCGATTTCGGCAGCAGTTCCGCCGGGGATACGTGGAACACTTCTCGAGCGATCATCACCGGGTAGAGCATCTTGACCCTGAACGACCCATGGACCTGCTCGACGCGTGCATAGCACAGTTCGCCGTCGCGAAGCGTGGCCTTGCTGCCCTCGGTGATGTGCCGGGACCATTCCGAGCGCCTGAGTGCCGGAGGGGCCTTGGCATGCTTGACCTCTATTTCCTCCTTGTGGATGGTCCGGTAGTCGGTGATCAGCGATTCCCAGGCATCCCGGAGTTCCCTGGCCTCGGTGGGCGTGGGGGTGATATCGAGCATGGCCGCCTGTGGATGCCCCTTGGACACGAAAAACAGGCGTTCATCGTGCTTGTTGTCGATGTTCTTGTTGGTCATGCACAGCCAGCCGTCCACCAGTCTGGGGGCGCTGGTGCGATCGGGTTGGTGGCGGCCCTCGGGACGTGGCACTGGGGCGTTCGCCGGTCTCGTTCCAGCCGGTTCCATGGACAGGACGCGCCAGTACTTGAAAGGACGGCGGTCCCATCTCTGGATCCACGCGGTGACCTTGTCGCGGTGCCCGGCCTGCCCGCCCGGTGTGCTGAAATCAACCGCTCGAGCCGGAGGGCGGTCGGACGCCTTGCCACGTTTTTCGTACTTGGGCACCCACGCTGCATACATCAGGTTCTCTGCTGGCCGGCCGTCCCGGTTGATTCGTGTATCACCGGGCAGGAGCTGGATCCGCATGGTGGAGTGATCCCCGTTCTTCTCAAAGGTCACCCGTGCAGGAACGAGGTGCAGAGCGTCGCGGGCATTCATGCGGTACCCCAGCCTGTGGTCGTGTCCCTCGAAGACCCCGAGCCGCGAATCGGTCACCGCCTCGTAGGCGGCCCGCAGCATTCCCTTGATGGAGGTGGGCGCGAGGTAGGGTTTGTCCGGATGAGCGGGGTCCTCCCGGACCGGGTAGATCCTGTGGCCCTGGGCCTCCTGGAATTCTTCCGCGCGGGCCGCGTCCGCGACGAGGAGCGGTGTCTCCACGTCGAGCCTCACGCGCAGCCTGCCCGAGTAGAGTTCCGGGCCGGCACGATGGTGACCTCGAGTGTGGCGGGGGTCCTGGTCTCCAAGCTCTTCCTTCAGTTCCTTCCGGTCCGGGGCGGGAACGAAGTTGTAGGGGTTGACGAATTCTCGAGAAGGTTCAGGGGCTCCCCGCGTGCCTTGATGCGCGCTGCCGCGGTATCCACCGCCGGGATGCCCGCCTTGACCGAAGTTCTGCCCGGAGGCGCCCCCATGCCGGTCACGGTATCCTTTCGTCCCCCCACCTCGATGCGCATTCAATTCGGCCCGGATGGCGTCCGCTCGAGCGCGCAGGTCCGGGCGCTGGAATGTTTCCCCTGCCTTCCGTATTGCTCTCGGCTTCCCTCCTCGTAGTTCGAATTCCACCTGGATTCCATCGAGTTCCATCACGGAGCGTGTGGAGAGCCTCTGGTCGAGTTCCTGGATGTCGAAATACTCCTCGATGTCTCCTTTCTTGCCCTGGCGCCGCAGTTTCCCCTTGGGCCCGTGCCGTTCCATTCGAACCACCAGTGTCCCCTTCCTGGTTTCAGGCATCACGTACCTCCTGTCCCTGGCCGGCTTGCAAAGGGGCTTCGGCTCCTGCCTTGTCCGTGCCGCGCGATCTGTCCATGGTTCCCGCGCCACCGGCCCTGTAGGGGGTGAATCGGAGGAAACGTTCCTCTCCCACCACCACGTTTCCGTGGGGCGCAATGACCTCGAGATATTCTCGCGTTTCGAGCACCACGCGCTGGCCCGGATCGACACACAGGGGCACGTCGATGCGGCCGACACAGGACTCGGAGAGAGGCGTCCAGTGGGGGGCGTTCGGCCCCAGGACGCCGGCCGGGTCGGCCTGGCCCCACAACAGGTAGCGGTTCTTCAGGAACCCGCGGTAGTCCCGGGTTGCCGGAGTCCAGGCAGGCTCCGGCGACCATTCTGGCGCCGTGCCCGCGCGTTCGGAGACCAGGACCGCCGCGCCCACGCCCTCACCCTCGTGGAGCCAGCGGAGTTCCACCTGTAGGTTGAATATCCGGGCCTCGAACACCGGCTCGCACGATACGGCATTCCCGCCGGAGTCCGTCAGGTTCCTGTCCTGCACGCGGGCGATGATGAACCTGGAAGGCGTGTACAGGAACGCCACCGCCGGCTCCTTTCCTGTCTCGAGTACGGGGAGCGCTGCCTGGAAGGCGCCCCGGAGCGTAACCCGCTCCAGCGTGTGGGAATGAAGCTGTACCGGCTGATTTCGGCTCATCGTGCTTCTCCTCTTTTTGTCGGCCCCTGGAGGCCGTTCCAGGCCTCCACCCACGCCTGCCATCCCCGGTGATGGGTTCCGAGGTGACCCCATCCCTTCTCGAGATGGTCGCGGATGTCGTCCGGCAGGTTCGAGAGGTCACCGTTCTCCATTTCTATCCTCGTCAGACCGGTGAGAGGATGGCCCTCGAGCCAGGTGCCCTTCAGGCGCCCAGGCTCCAGTTCGTGGCCGGTCAGGATGATGTTTCGTACCTTGATTGTGCCCATACCCCGGTTGGTTCCGTAGCCGAGGGGCACCCAGCCGGCAGCCAGGTCGCGCATGACGAGCAGCAGCAGGGTGAGCGCTGGGGCCTGGTGGTCCGCGTCGATGCGGCACAGGTCAACCTCGAGCCGCAAGGGTTCCCAGGCAATGCTCCCGGGTTCTCCGTGGGGCTTTTCCCCCGCTCCTCCGTGAGGCTCGAGCACGGTGTAGAGGAAGCTGCCCGCGGCGCCCCCGGTCCATCTGTCCACGGCCACGTGGAACGCCTGCTGAAAGGGCAGGAGGGAACCATTCCGGGACCGGGCTTCGAGGCTTGCCTTGTCCGCGCTGACAATGGACTCCCAGGTTTCGCGAGAGGTGCTCCAGGTCGAGCGGCAATCCTCGGTGGTCAGGGCGCCCAGCCCCGCCCGCGGGGCCGGTCCCGCGGTTTCCCTCGAAGGGGTGTCTCCATCGATGTTCCTGTCCGATGTGCTTGAAGTGTCGCTGCCGCCATCCCCGCGCACTCCGCCCTGCTCTTCTTCCGAGCCGTGCTTCCGGGTGCCGAACAGTTCCCGGACCAGGGGCACCTCCACCTGGTCCAGGAAGTCGGGCCGCTTGTCCCCCGTGGCGGTAGCGTCCTGCGGGAGCACCGTCCGCACAATCCACTCGGCCCGGGACCGGAAGACCCCCTTTAGTGCACTACCTGGAAGAAGCAGCCGAACGGGGCTGTTGTCCGGCGCGTCTCGAGTCGTCTGGGGGAGCATGTCCACGCCGTTTCCCTCCCCCTCCGCCTTGACCATCAACGGCCCAACCGGCTCCCAGTCGATTTCCAGGGACAATCGCGGTCTCGGGACCAGTTCCACCGGATGTGTACCTCCGAGCCGGACGAGGAGATCCCTCTTGTACGAGCCGGGCGAACAGCCTGCCGCTCCTGCTGTCCGACCTCCTTCCGCGTCGAGAAGTTCCCGATCTCCCTGCCCAGGTTCAACCGGGGTGAGGTGCGGCGCCCCTCCGCGTCGCTGTCGCTGGGGTGTGTCCTCCAGCCATCGGAGCAGGGCCATCATGCCATCTCGAGTATCCAGTCTGAACGTTCTCACCGTGGCTTGCTCGAGGACGACCTTGCCGTGGCCCCGGGTTCTCGCGGCTCCGAAGCGGATGTCTCCTTTCTCGAGTCGCTCGATCATCTCGCACACGAGAAACAGGAGGGCGTCCAGGTTCTTGCCGTCCTTGAGTTCGGCGGTGAGGTGGAACGGCATCCTGGTGCCTCGAGGCAGTACCGCGCGATTGTACTTGATGCCAGACGCGGCTGTTCCGGTGAATCGATCGATGCCCACCCCTTCGCGGATCTCGACAGCGACCTCGGCCCTGGCGGGCGGGTCCTCGGCGTGCTGCGAGCCACCATCTTGGTCTTTCGTGTTCTCGATGGGCGCGTCGAACAGGAACAGCGCACTGGCCTGACCGTCCGCGTCCTCGCCGGGCCGGGGTTCCGACTGGAAGCCCCAGAGAATGTCGAGCAGCGGTTGGCGGTCCCTGTCCACCCGGTTGGCCATCCAGGCCCGCAACGGCCCGGCAAGGCTGGTTCCCGGGACGTAGTATCGCCCCTGCCCGTCTCGAGCCAGCACCAGGTCTGCCTCCGGGTCCTCGCCGACCCCTCCCACGTGCAATGGCGCCAGTGCCACCAGGGTCCCGGTCACGTCCATTCGTGCGTGAATCTTCCGAGTCATGCCTGGCCTCCTTTCCGGGCACGTTTCCTGTGTACTCGGATTACGACATCGAGCAAGGTCTTGACAGCCTCTGCCCAGAGTTCCTGTTTCAAACGCGCCACGCCGCCCTGAGTCATGGTCATGGCGAGGAGGTCGTTGTCCGACAAACCGAGGATTTGCCAGACGCGTTCCGGGTCCTTGATCAGCTCGATGAGTCTTCTCCTGGGCTCGGAAGGCCAACGTGCCGCCCCCCCGGATGAGGCATGGCGCTTGTCCTGCCTCGTGTCACGATGGGTCCTCGCCCTGCCGCTCCGCCCGTTCGGCGTGTCGTGCCCCCGCTCGCAGCCACCCTTTTCGAGCCACTCGAGCACCGGAGCGATGTCAGCCCTCGAGCGAACAGGCTGAAGCACAGAGCGCAAAGCGGCGAGTTGGCTGAGCGTCGGGCTGGAGCGATCCTGTTGGGTCCAGGTGAACGCGAAGAGCGTTTCCAGCGGATGCCTTCCGGAACCGCTGCCGCCGGACTTCGCGCCTTGCCCGGAGACCGCCTGGAGCGAACGGAACTGGATCTCCGACCGCCAGGCAGCCCGTTCGACATGCCGGGCAAGGGCCGACTCCGGAGCCTCTTTCGGAATGTCCGCCAGGGAAGAAGCTGTTTCGGACCGGGAACGCTCTCGAGTCCAAGTGGAGGTCCTCGCAGACAGCAGGGGATGGTTGAAGCAGAGTTGTCCGTACCCTTCCGCGCACCGTTCTCCCACGCCTTCGGCCTCGAGGGCCATCAACTCCTGCGGCCGAATGTTCCCCTGGACCTCGAACACGGCACATGCCCCGGCCCCGAGACCGGCCAGGCTCGGCCGCGGAAGCTTCCACGCGCCGTGCCAGCTTTCGACTCGAGCCGTCTGGCCCTGGCTCGTCACCAGGCCGGCTTGGGGAGCCTTCAAGGTCAGGGAGACTTTCCCGCCACCGGGATTCTGCCGGGTGAACGCCTTCGAAAGAAGGTCTCCCAGACGTTCGAAATGGGCGTTCGGCCGAAGTCGCTCATCCCGCATCAGCAGGTTGGAGGTGAGCCATACGGTCAACTCCTCGCTCGATACACTGTCCTGTCCTCCGTTCGACTGCCCGTCCGGTGCCGTGCCAGCGTCCTCGCGGGAGAATGCTCGAGGCGATTCTACCTCGACGGCGACCAGACCGTAGTCGTCCTTCCTGGACCGGCCGATGGTGTATTCCCCTTCGCTCGCGCGCAACCGTTGCCACCAGCCGGGGTCTTGAGAGGACAGGCGCGTGACCACCTCGTCGCGCAAGCGGAGTTCCGCGAGCATGGTCGTACCCGCCTCGATGGCCAGGTAGGCATACACCCCTCCCACCTCGCTCGTGGGACGTTGCCTGTCGTCTTCCACGACGTTGTGCATGTCGCACCGTATGGACGGCTCGCCGAACGGGGGCAGCGTCCCGGGGGGCGCCGTCGGTCCGATGTAGCCGTTTCGCTCCTTCCTGACCTGGGCGGGGGCTTTTTCCAGCAATCGGTTGTACACATTCCGGCCCGCCCTGAGTCCACCGCCTACTTTCTTGCCAGCCAGGACCTGCGGTACCGGAAGCCCCCGCTGGCCATCGATGGCGATAGTTGCGTTGGTCACGACGATGGAGCGGGTCTCGAGCAGTTGGCCGAAATCCACCCCCAGGCTCCGCAACCGGCGGCTTGCCCACGGCAGAAGATAGGTGCCCGGCACATAATCCAGGGTCTCCACGACGTTTCCCACCACCTTGGCCGGAATCAGGAGCGGAGAAAGAGCCGTCAGCTTCAGAGGGACCACGGTCCATGACCCGGTCGCACGGGCAACGCCCTGCAATCCCGGCTCTTCCCAACCCTCCTCCGCACAAGGGGGTTCCGGTGGCTTTTCAAGGCGCTCGAGAACATCGAGCCAGTTCTTCGCGGGAGGTGCCTGGGCGACGGACATCCTGCACAGGCCGGCTCCTCGCCGCCGGTTGCCCCCCAATCGCTCCACAGCACGCGCCCCGGCAAGGAGCAACGCAACGGCCACGGTCCGCTCTCCTGGCTCGGGCAGAGGTGCCAGCCGGCAGGAGGCGAGAAGCGTGACGCCACCTCGAGCCATCTCCTCGAATCGGAGGCAATCGTCCTCTGCCGTCCCGCTCGAGGAAGCGATCTTGACGCCCGGCTTGACAAACGTGAGGGCCGCGCGCAGGGCATGCCTCTTCCCCCCCGGGTCCTTTTCAACGCTCAACGCATTCAGCACCGTGCGGGGGTAGTGGGCGGAACGGATCGAGAGGGCCGCCGGCCTGGGCCTGTCTTTCGGCCCGGTGCGGTCGCCGGCCGCGGTCACCGGTACCTCTGTTCCAAAAAGGTAGTCGACCCAGCCTCCGAACCGGGAGATGCCAGTTCCGGCATCGAGCGCCCTTGCGACGCGCTGGCACCCGTCGCGCCAGATTCCAGTCAGGGTCTTGGCTGGTACGTAGGGCAAACCGTGCCGGTCGCGAACCACGACCCGATCGACCTCTCCCGGGCGACCGGTCCCGCTGCCCACGTGCCAGTCCGACTCGAAACGGACCTCGAGGGTGAATCGCTCGGGCAGATCCAGGTGAGACTGCCGGCCGGACGCTTCGCCAAGGTCTGTCTGCATGGTCTCTCCAGCATGCTGGTTCATCATACGCCTCCCAGGAATTCCATGGCCTCGAGAGCATCCGGGAACGGGGTCACCATGACAGGACGGCTGTCTTCGCTCACATCCTCGACAAAGAGGCTCGCCACGCTCGGATTCGGCAAGAGCAGGGCGAACCCGCTGGGACCTTCTCCCTTTCGGCTCTTCGGATATGCATCGAACTCCAGGTCCTTGCAGTGGTCCAGTACGAACTGCAAGCGGCCGTCGGCTTTGCCTGGATCCGGGTACAGCGCTTCACGCAGGAAATGCATTTGCGATGACGGTAACTTGCGGCGCCCTCCGTCTCCTTTCTCGAGAAGTGCGCTCACCCTGGAAACCAGGCTCTCCCAGACCCGGATGGACCACCAGTCGCCGGTGTCACAGGCCTCCAGGTGTTCCGCGGGGCTCACCACGTAGGGCTTGGCGTACAACCGGATGATCGGCTCCTTCGACGCCGGGACCCCTGCGCCACGGTCGATGGTCGCTCGAGCCCGGATTCCGTCGAGATCCGCATGGGCATTGTCGAACAGGACGTGGAAATCCAGGCTTGAGCAAGGCCAGGGGACCCCGTTGCGGGTGACGCGCTCCTTCGCCTTCTTGGCCGAGGCGGTGAGCGCTTCGGCCAGGTCGTAGGCGGCATGGAACGGGTAGTGGGCCTTGATGATCGCGACACCAGCACTTGCAGCAAGCGGATAGGTTCCTTCCCGGTCCCCTTTGCAGGTCGCCCGGGCCACCTGGTTCATGATCCCCGTGTATTTCCCACCCGCGTGTCGAGTATGTCGTTCGAACGCATCAAGATAGGCCGCCGCGAACACCAGCGCGTACAACCCGTCGCACATGACGGTCAGATCGTCGCCGCCGAGCACGAGAGGCAACACGGGATAGACCGGTTTCCTCGTCTTCTTCTCCGGAAATACGCGCAAGGCGTCCAGGAAAGCCGCTTCGGTGCACGCCTCGAGGCCGAGTGAGAACAGGCGCAGCTTGTCGATGTGGTCCCGGTTTCGCTCCCGCCGGGACTTCCCGGTGACACCCGCCCGATCGGCGAAATGCAGGAACACATCGCCCAGCCCGTTGCCATCGGCGTGAACCACGGCAAGCCAGTTCGAGCTGTCGTTCATCTTCTCGAGGTCCCCCACGTTGCGGGGGACCGCACGCTTGTGCCGGTCCTGCCTGACCAACAACCTCATTCGCTCGATGAAGGCGCTGGCGGCACAGTGCTTGGCGTAGGCGGATGCCGAACAGGCGCGTTCGTCGCCCTGATCCGAGACGGTGCCTTGCGCCGGGAGACCGCTGGTCCGGCAACGGGCAGCAATCGGCACTTGGGGATACCGTAGGGCCGTGCTCTCGTAGCGCCAGCGCTCCGATTCGGCCTCGAGCTGAAGTTCCTGGCTGGTCCTGCCGAAGTCGTCACGGTCGAAATCAAACGCCCGGACCATCCCGAATACTGTCAAACCGGGCGCCTCGTCCAGGGCTCGAGCGGTCACACGGGACACGAGTTCCCGGGCAACATCGCCCTCCCTGACCAGCAGTATCGCCTTGCCCGAAGTCGCCACCACAACTTCGATACGCCCACCGGTCTCGATGCGCGGGTTCCGGGCTTCGTCGACCAGGGCCTTTCGAGTCTCCTCACGGCGCTCGTCGCAAAGACCCCTCGGACCGCCGAGTTCCGAGATGGCATCAAGCACGAAAGTCGTACCGACCTGCCAGGTTAGCTCGGAGGCGCCGACATTCTCTCGCAATCGATTGGTGGCGAAGATGTACGGCTGGTTCCCCGTCGTCTCGATCTGAACAAGATACATCTGTGCCTCCGCGCAATGGCCTGGAGATGCAGATCGCCTCGAGGCGATGGGGTTCTCCGGGCGCAAGATGGTAGCCAGGCCCTGGCAGGTGACCACGAGCAACCATGCAGGACCCGGTCGCGTGTCCCCCTTTTCCTTGTTGGCCAGGTGCAATCGAAATCTGACCAAAAAAAAAGGAGACGGTTCGCAACCAAAGCAAAGAGAGGCTATCACACCAGCCATGTCGAAACAAGGTGAAGGAAGCCGGACCCCCCGCCTGCTGCCCATCGCTTCCTGCTCCGTTGCCCTGCTTCTGGTTTCGAGGCATGCCCAGACCGAACAGCGTTGACACGCCGTCTCCACGTGGATACATTGAGTTTTCCGTTCACCGACAACGTCTTGCATGCACATCGCTCAGGAGGACTGAACCGTGTCCACTGCCTTCATTTTTCCGGGTCAAGGGTCTCAGTATGTCGGCATGGGTTCCGGTATTCGCGGCCGGTTTCCAGAAGCCGCGCAGGTTTTCGAGCAGGCCGACGACGCCCTGGGGTTCGCCCTTTCCCGACTGATTCTCGAGGGGCCGGCCGAGAAGCTGACCGAAACCGAGAACACCCAGCCCGCCATCCTGACGTGCGCCGTGGCCTACCTGCGTGTCTTGCAGAAACGGGGCATCGAGGCCCAGGTCGCCGCCGGCCATTCGCTCGGCGAGTACGCCGCCTTGGTGGCCAACGGCGCCATGGACTTCCCCACCGCAGTCCGCCTCGTGCGCCTGCGCGGCCGCTTCATGCAGGCTGCCGTCCCCCTTGGCGTGGGGACGATGACGGCCGTCCTCATGCTCGACGGAGACACGGTGACCTCCTTGTGCGCCGAGGTGTCCACGGACACCAGCGTGGTGGAACCCGCCGGTTTCAACTGTCCCGGGCAGGTCTCGTGCGCCGGCCACGTGGAAGCGATCGAACGTCTCGAGGCTGCGGTCTCCAAGGCCGGGGGCATGGCCAAGCGTCTGAAAGTCAGCGCACCGTTCCACTCGAGCCTGTTGAAAAAAGCGGGGGATGATCTTGCCAAGGAATTGGAAAGTGTGACCATCGCCCCGATGGCGTTCCCCTACGTCGCCAACGTGGACGCGCGGTGGGGGACAGACCCGGCCGGCGTGAAACCTCGCCTCGTCGAACAGGTCATGAAGCCGGTGTTGTGGGAACAGTCCATCCGGACCATGATCGGGCGGGGGGTAGAACGTTTCATCGAAGTCGGCCCGGGAAAGACCCTGGCCGGGCTCATGAAGAAGATCGATCGCAAGCAGTCTCTCATCAGCGTGGACACGCCCAAGGGCCTCACCAGTCTCCTCGGTGAATGACGGTGCGCGTATACATCCACACCTTCGGCTGCCAGATGAACGCGCTGGACAGCGACAAGATGTTCGCATTGCTGTCGCTCGAGGGGCACACGCGCGCCACGTCGCCGGACGATGCGGATCTGATCCTGGTGAACACGTGCAGCGTCCGGGCCAAGGCTGTGCAGAAGCTGTACAGCTTGTTGGGACGTTTGCGCGGGCGCGATGGCGTGACCGTGGGTGTCACCGGCTGCGTCGCGCAGCACGAGCGAGAAGCTCTGGCGGCCCGGTTCCCGTTCGTCAAGCTCGTGATGGGGCCAGATGCCATTCCTCGAGTGGCCGAACTGGCCGAGCGGGCACGTGCTTCCTCCACGCTGGTTTTGGACGTCGATTTCGAGGAGGGGCTCGAGTATCCGTTCGTGTCGGCCCTGCCGCCGGAGGGGGAGCGACCGGCGCCGGCGGCCTTCGTCACGATCCAGAAAGGGTGTGACAACCGCTGTGCCTATTGCATCGTGCCCGAGACACGTGGGGCCGAAGTGAGTCGGCCGCCCATGGAGATCGTGTCCGAAGTCGAGGCCCTTGCGGCTCGAGGGGTCAAGGAGGTGACGCT
>JAJRTE010000173.1 GCA_024278455.1 Myxococcota bacterium | reverse complement strand
CGGATCGAGCCTGTGCAACGCAAACTGGATAAAGACATTACGATCCCGTTGACGCGCCCGATTTATACGCGAAACTACAAGCGGTTGAAGGATCTGGATGCGATGGCGCTGGAGCCGATTTACGATCAGGAAGAACTTGACGAACCGTTTCGCATCCGGCTGCAAATGGATTTTGCCACGACTGAAACAGAGGTGCATCAGACTGATATTGGGGCGGGCGAAGCGCCTCTGTCACAGGATCTATTGGGTAAAATCACGAACAAGGTGAATGTGGCCGCAAAATTGTCGGGTGGATTTTCACAGCTTTATCCGATTGTGCGCACCTACATTGTTCACCGATGTTTTGGACAGAAGATTGATATCGAAGCGGCGACGGCGGATATTGCCGCGGTGTACCGCGAACGGGTTCCCCTGCCCTCCGGGGGAGAAAAACTGACACTCGACACGCGGGGACGCTAGCAGCGGCAGGCTCGCACGGCATCCCTGGCACACGCGTTGACAGGTCGATTTCGGTTTGTTGTGATAGAGCAAGTGGCCGAGACGCTGGACTTGGAGGAGACGGAGCACGCGCCCCCAACGCCCGAAAGCATGGACCAGTTCTGGATGTGGTTACTGGACGAAGGGACTCAGCGGGTCCTGGGATATGCTTCGTCGGCGAAGAGGTCGTTGATCTCCGCTGCGGTTTTCTCCACGAGCTGTTGCCCGCCTTCCGGCCCGACCCAGTTTGATTTGGTCAACGCGCTGTAGTGGCCACCCCTGAGTGCACGTTCCGTGGGCAGGTAGAAACCGCAGGCGTCGGCGAGCTGAACCAGAAAGGTCTGCAACGCCTTGCTGCGGGCGCGAATGCGCGCGCCATAATCCATGAACAGCTCGAACGGGCTGGTGGCAAGGGCCACATCGCCCAGGCGGATGAAATGGCCTTCCATCTCGTACTGCGGGCTTTCGCCCTGTTCTTCGTAGCGCTTCACCAGGTTGCACACATTGCCGAATGGCCAGATGCGCTTGAAGCCGAAGGGTTGGCGCTCCCGTTCCTCCTGGCTCATCCCGGGCAGCCGTTTTTCCAGTTCGTATTCCTCGCGACTAACCTTTATCTGCGGCAATAGAACAGTCTCCACCCGATGTTCGAAGGAAAGAAACTTTCGGGCGGGAGGGGCATAGACCCGGCCTTCTTCGACAGCGGCCATGATGCGGCGGGCGATGATTCCCTTATCGGTGAGCCCCATTCTGTGGCGCAGGTCGCATTCTTCGGTCTGGTCCAGCAGGAGATGAGGGGATGCGTCTCCAGCCGGCGCGCATTGGGCCAGCAGATGAACCGATTCGCCGAACCGCGCGGCGATCTCCTCTCGCACGTCGTGCCAGAAGTCGGAGGAATAGGTATAGCCGGACTCATCGCATTGTGACGGGGAAGCCAGATTCACCACCACGCCGCTGAGTTTGTCCGCATCGTCGTAGGTAAACAGCATATTGACCGCGTGATCGTCACCGGCTTCCAGCCCGCGAAAATCCTCCCGGTCGGAGGCTCCGTACATCAGCGCGGAGCCGTCGGCATACCTCGCCCGCCGGCACCGTCCGACTACCGCGTAGCCGAAACCGCGGCTGAGTGCGCCGGGTTTTCTGGACGCCCAGGCGACCTGGGCCGCATCGGCTACATGGCTCACGACCCATGCCCGGCAGGCGAGGGGATCCATGAAATCCGGCTCGTCTTCCGGTTCGGGATAGATACCCCGCTCGAGTACGGGGCTGCAGTGGGTGTGGGTGGCGTTCAGGCTGAGTTTGCGCAGGTCAAACCCGGGGCAGCGTCCTGCCAGTTTCTGACGCACTTCAGCCAGGAAGTCGATGACCGTCAGATCACAGGAAAGCAGAATGGCCTGCTCGCAGTGGCCCTCTTCGTTCCGGACTTCGAGGGCAAGCGCGGTAGCCAACAGCGGCGAGGTAGTTCCCTTTGACAGCCGGGCATGAAACTGCCCCTGCAGCAGGGATTTCCTCGGCGGCGTAATTTCCACCCGGCTCCATCCGATCGACAGCTCTCCATTGATCATCGCGCTTCTCCTTGCCCAAAATCGGTGTTGATGTCCTGGCGTTTGTCTCGTATTTGACACTCACACAGCCCCTCGTAGCTTTAACTATACACATGCCGCCTCGTACAGGAAAGACCCACCTCGCTGTGGACGGTCCTGCTGGGAGTTTTTCACCACAGCATGCGTCTGCACGCCGATTGTCGGGGCCGCCCTCGGCGGTAACGAATCGAGGTGCGCTCCATGGCCGCGGTGGACCCGGACTCGGCCTGTTTCCTGCTGTCCTCACCCGGCGAGTATATACCCGTGGCCGTTACCGCAGACCTGAAGTCCTTCGCCGGCCGTAGCCTCGACTATCTGCTGCTGGAAATTGTCATACAGGGGCTCGAAGGAGGGAAACGTTGGAGATTTCCGATGTAGCCATCTGGCCCGTAGCAGCCAACCTACATACATCGCGCGAGACTATACCGTAGCAGGTCAACCCGTTCAGAGGAGGGGTAGCGTGACGGAAGAGACGGCGTATCCAACGGATAGCGAGGGGTTTCGCGATGTCTGCTGGGGCACGAGGCAAGGCGAGATCTCCTGGAAGTGGAGCGATGATGGCTTTGGGCAGATGTGCTTTGTGCGCGAGGACGAAGACTTCCAGGTCTTCGGGATTCGGGCGAGTGCGCCGACCTACACCTTTCGCAACTCCATTCTCTATGGTGAGCGCATCGACTTCGAGGACGTCGAACAGAATGACGATGCCGAGGGGGCACTCCTGGATCTGTATGTCCCGACCGGTTCCGTCAGGGATCGCGGAAAGGGAGAAATCTCCTGGCAAACAGCGCAGACCTCGGTCTACAGTGTCTTCAATATTTTGCGCGCCCGTTTCGCCTGGTGGCCGCTGCATCCGATCAGGCTCACGCTGGCGACCTCGTGGCCGATCAAGATGTCGGCGTTTTCGCTGTTTCTGGGCTGGTTGTGCAAGTGGATCATCGTGCGGCTGGGGGGGATTCAGCTGTATCAGCGGGCGCGGCCGCTTTTTCTGGGGCTTATTCTGGGGTACTTCGCGGGGGTGGCGGTTTCCAGTGTGATTGACTTTATCTGGTTTCCGGGGCAGGGGCACTGGTTGGACGGGTTGTACTGAGGGACGGCGAGGTGTGCGCCACTTCCGGCTTCACCTGTTTACAAAACAGGCTTCATCCACTGGCACACCTTCATCCACAAGGAGAGCAGATGTGACTGCACTTGGAAAACCCGTAATCGAGGCCCATCGTGGCAACAGCGCGTATGCTCCGGAGAACACCCTGACCGCTTTCCGGCAGGCCGTGGCCCTCGGCGCCCCCTGGATTGAGTTGGACATCCATACTGCCGCAGACGGCGAACTCATTGTGATGCACGATGCCACCGTTGATCGCACGACCAACGGCACGGGCACCATCGCCGAGATGACCAGCGCCGAGGTCAAGCGCCTGGATGCCGGCTACACCTTCGAGGCCCGGGGCGCCGGGGAGCCGGTACCCTTCCTCAGCGAGGTCATCGAGCTGGTGGGCAGTGGGCCTGTCTCCCTGAACGTGGAGGTCAAAGGCGTCGAGCTGGGTGGGACGACAGCGCAGCGCCTCGTGCGCCTCCTGCGTGACGCACCCAACGGCCAGCGCCATCTGATCTCCTCCTTTGACCTGGCTTCCCTGCTGGCTATCCGGGCCGCCTGCCCCGACATGGTGCTGGCCATGCTGGGCAACGGGCAACCCGCGCTGGAGCAGGCCCTGGCGCACGGTTTCGGCTGGGTCCACTCTCACCACGAGGGCGTCACCACGGAACTGGTGGCTCGTGCCCACGATTCCGGCGTGAAGGTCATGGCATGGACCGTGGACGATCCGGCGCGATTCGGCCATTTCGCGGGGCTCGACGTCGACAAGCTCTGCACCAACCGTCCCGGCGATCTGCTGACGGTCAGCCGGGCATGAACGCTTTGTGGTCAACGCTTGGATGCGACAACACGGACCAACCAGGCGTTTGGTGTCACCGCGACTCACCTCTTCGTCATCCTGGCAACCGGCTTCACGCCACCTCGCCGTCCAAGGCCAAATCCAACCCGATAGAGGTCAGGCATATTGATTCGTCCATCCTTCATGATTTCGAGTATCCCCAACGAGACGAGGTCTTCCATTATTCCGTTCCACCCTTTTTCCCAATGCTCCGGAGGAAGCCGGTTTGAAAAAAGCTCCTTCTTCGGATAATCTCCCTTCTCTTTCCAGCAATCTTCGATCACTTTGAACTCGCACGGTACTGTTAGCCCTTGTAATGGATTCATTAGCACATTGATCCAAGGATAATCCTCGGCGAGTTCAGCTACTCGGATCTCGGAAGCCTTTTGTACTCCTCGCTTGATGCTCTCATAGTGCAGAGGATACCCATAATCCGGATGACGTTCCCGGGAATCTTCCGCCGCTGCTCGAACAGCAGCTAGGAAAGAACGTGGAGATACTCGTCCTCGGCTGTCTGCGAGGTGGCCGACAATCCAGGTATAGGTATTACCTCGGCGACGATTACGGCCCATCCATTCACCCGCCAACTCGATGAAAAGTAGACGTTGCAAATCTCGGCTCCGTTTGACGCGATCATCTAGAACCCACCCCCCGTCATTGACCAAAGGCTCCGATCCAATGGTACTTGCATAAATGGAGCGCAGGATTTCTCCATACTTATCCGGGCCATTACAGAGGTACTGCCAAAGCAGACCATGAAGATCCTCAAGCCCCCAAGTCAACTCTACCCGAGTCGCGGTTATTTTTGATGCATCTGGAAAATCGGCAATGGGCCGATCGTCGAACTGATCTTCGCGCAGGAACACCTTTCCATGAAGTCGTCGGAAAGGTTTCAACGACAACACCACACGCAGGAGATCGCGAACGAGGACGTCCATCGTGTGCCAATCCCGATTCGACCGGTCGAGCGCATCGAGGACGATCAAACCGTCCCGAGCCTCGGTATCTAAACGATCATTGGCCTGCTGCAACAGCCGGGCGAAGGTTTCCGGCTCCCTTTTCACCCACTCGACCGTCTTTGCCCATCTCTCTCGAGGGATTTCTTCGGAGAGAAATTCAGCCACCCTTCGTCCCAGTACTGCCCGCCACACGTGGTAGGGTTCGATGTCTTCCGAGATGAGGTCATCGAAAGTGTCCGCATCGGGGTAGGCATCGAGGTCGATTCGCTCTCCGTATCCGTCCCAGACGGAGATGCCCAAAAGGCCGGACACGGTTTGTCCCAACATCCGCCGAACTTCTTCCGATCGAAGGGCGGCGCTCCAGAACGTCTTGCCCACGCCACGTCCACCGATCACCAAGCTGCACTCCAGGCGCAATGCCTTGACGTGCGAAGGGGGCACGTAGACGTACTGTCTCTCTGGTGGATGCCCGTGCAACGACGTATCGCTCGGCAGTGATTGGATGATTGCGTCGCGAATGGTCTGTTTCTCGTCTGCATTCATACCGTTTCTCCATCCCCTCCAATGGACAATTCCAGGCCGTCGATCAACGAACCGAAGATGGAGTCCAGTTCTTTACGATCGATCTCTTGCAGCCTTCCGTGGAGATTGCGAAGTGCGGCAAAACCGCGATGCCACCGCACGATCCATGGATAGTGGGGGGCATCTTCATCCGCTACGTCGAAATTCCACCCGCTTTCGTCTAGCAACTGTCCAGGGGACACTTCATCGTAAAGTTCTTCCGAGAACAGGTTCCAAGCCCGTTCGCGAAGATTTTCGAGGTATCCGACGGTTCCCGTCTCCGGGATCATCGCCCCTACCAGTTGCAGGCGTTCACGAATCTCACGCACCACATCCATTTTACGCCAATGTTGGAAGAGTATCCTGTACCCGGACCAAGTCTGGTCCCCATCAATGGCGAAGAGCAGGATCGTCGATGCGCCGAGATCGGTGAGACACGCCGATGCAACCTCGTCGATCCCCGCACGTGAATCGATCAGCACCACGTCAGGCACCCATTGTTTCTCCAGTGCATCGAAGACTCGTCCCAGGCGTTTAGACCAACCCTCCCGCCAGCCATCCGAATCCACTTTGGACATCCACGCTAGACCGAGCTTCGCCACATACTCTCCCGGCGTCTTGCCATGCGCGGGAACGATGAGAATCTCCCCTTTCCTGGATAGTTCGCTCGTCGCCACCATGTTTTCGAACACTTCGTCGCCATTGTTTACCAAATCTTCCACCAACCAGTCGGTGATACCATGGGCGGGCTGCCGATCTGCGGGGAGCAAAGATGCCGATAATCCCGGTGACTCCAAGTCCAAGTCCAGCACCATCACACGTTTATCTCTTTCCGCCAAAGCCCAAGCGGTCGCCGCGATAGCCGTGGAGCGCCCAACACCACCCTTGATCGAAAAGAAGACGATGCGATACGCGTTCTCTTTCGGCGGAGTGATGTCGGCCCAATCGCCCTCCATCGCCAACCGGTCGACGATATAGACTTTATCGACTCCTTCCAAGCGAAACGAGGTCTCCTCCTTCAGGAAATTCTCGACATCGGGCTCGAACAGCAGCGCTTGGTCAGGGGGATATGCGTGTGGTCCCAACTCGGCGTATATCCTTCCCGTGAGTTCACGCAACACCTCCTTGGCAGCGGTATCGCTTTCCCATTTCTCGTCGAGGATCAATCGCACTCTGCCATTCAGATCCCTGTTGACCAGAATGGGACGGATGCAGACAAGATCGTCGTTTTGACGCTGGAAAACTTCCACCAGTCTGGGAAGCATGTCGTCGAAGGTCGTCATAACACCCCCTCCTTGCGAGCCTTTTCAATCAGCTGGCGGATAGTTTTGGCACCAATGCGGTGAGGTTCGCCCCTATCGCGGTCAAATTCGTTCTGATTGGCGTAACGTTGCGAAATATCCCAATCATCGAAAGGATTCGACGATGGTAAAGTATATGATGTTCCCAAATGATGTCCGGATCGGTAGGCTTCATAGCGCTGCCATGCCTGATTCGCATGAACGCGGTCGACCCGAGCCGCCTGATCAGCCATCGACCAACCCCATCTTCTGACGCCCGACGTCCGTGAGCCGATTCGGCGTCCAGGCCGGCTCCCAGGTCAAATCGACGACGACGGACCCGATACCGGGTAACTGCTCCAGCCGCGTCCGCAACGGCTTGGCCAGGAAGTCGTATTTTGGCCTTCCTCGGTGCGGCATCGTCATCACCACGTGCACATCTTCACCCCGCGTGCGCACGTCGTAGATGTAACCCATGTCCACCAGGCTGACGTTCACGCTGCTGAACTGGTCCTCGGGCACATCCCGCAGGGCCTCCCAGATGGCTCGCTTCTTTGGCCAGTCGACAGACCACTCTCCGATGCGGGCAAGGGGCTGCGGCCCAGCCGACGCCCCGTCGCCCCACGCCTCCGTCGGCGTCGTGTTTGCGGTGGCAGATAGAGGATGCAAGAGCCGTTCACGCAGGGCCTCCAACCCCGCCGCCCCTCCCTGTTCGGGGTAGGGTGCCAGCAGGTAGGCGTTGCGCTGCACGAGCGCCACGCCGGCCTGAAGCCGGGCATTGTCCCGCAGCATGGGACGGCACCACACCGACGCGTGCGGTGGCTTTCCGTGGCCGTTGCCGTGCGTCGACAGTCGCAGCCCGCCCAGATGCCACTTGGGAGTCAGCGACTCCAGCTGCCCCATCTGCTCGGAGAGCTTGGCGACGTAGTGTGGCGTCTCGATCCGGAGGCCAACGCCTTCGCCCCCGATGCTCAGACCGCTCGGGTAGTCGGGCAACTCGGCGGCGGGGTTGCCGCAAAAGATGAGGAAGACGGTCTCGTCGTGGGCCTGGACGTCGGCCTCGAACACCAGGTGGGCGAGCCAGCTCGGGCCACGGCGTATCTCACCGTAGACCTGGCTGCGAATCTCCAGCGGATGGTCCCCGTCGAGCCGGGCCACCCGCAGCTCGCGTCCCGGCGAAGCCACGCCTTCTGCTGGCATGCCGACGACGAGATCCACCGGCTCGGTCCGTCGCGCCTGGCCGATGGGCTCGGTGAGGCGCACGCAGCGGTACAGGCTCCAGCCATCCGCCCAGCGGCGCCAGGCCGCGGGCAGCTCCTTCGTCGGGAGCCAACCAGAGTCCGGCAGGTGGATCATCCCTGGGTCGGCGTGGAGCATGCGCTCGTTGGTGACGGTGTCCTTGATGGAGTCGGCCACGCCGAGGGCCAGCTCGTGGTTACCGGCCCGCAAGGCCCGCCTTAGAATCTCGACCTTGGTGTCGACGTCGTCGGTGCGCTCCGCGTAGGTGGGCTCGAGGCCACGCTGATCATCGCTCATCGGTATGTGCTCCCGGTTGTCCGCCTGGGCTGCTGGCTGTCATCGTAAAGAGGGAAGGAAGGGACACTCGGCTCGCCCTCCACCCGGACCGAGAAGGACGATGTTGTTGTCCTTCATCCCAAACCGCATGGAGTACAGGTCCGCGTCCTGCATGACGAATCGCAGTCTGACCACCTGGCCTGCCAGTTCGCCCACGTCCGGGCCGCCCTTCCAGGTGACCACCCGCTCCAAATCGTCCCCAAACAGATCCGCCGAGTCCTCCAGAGCGTACCCGTCGATGGGTCGCCCCTCGCCATCCTGGATCTCCACCCGCGCACTGCCGGCCGCCGAGGTCGAGAAGTTAAGCACCAGGCGGTCACCTGCAAAGGTGAGGGGCCTGGTGACCATCTCGCCGCCTGAGCCGGGCGCCTGCACCGAGACGAACCCGTCCACCCGCAGGGTGAAGCGCCGCAGGCGGCTGCCGCCCGGCTGCCAGTATCTCTCCGTGGCGAAGAGGGACAACTCGTCAGGCGCCTCCTCCATCGCCGAGGGAGTCGTGATGATCCCCCACGCCTGGTAATTGTCCCCATACACCCAGTTGCTTGCCGTGCGCAGGCCGGGACGGATGAACGCCTCTCGCCACCGCTTGAAGGTGCGCCCGTCCCGGCTGCTCATGAACAGCCCGTCGGTCAGGGCCGTGCCCTCCCGCTCGGACCCGGCGGACCGCAGCTCGCGGTGCTCGAGCCCCGGCAACGCGCGCATGGAGTCCGACCAGCCGCGATCGAGATAGCGTGTGGGAAAACCCAGGAAGATGTGCGGGGCGCGGAAGTAGGGAATGACCTGGTTGGTATACAGCTCCTCGTCCGGAGCCCCCGGATACTGCAGCCACTCCGGGTCGCTCCAGTGCAGGAAGTCAGCGGAAGTAGCGGTCATGATGTCCCGCACGTAGGGTGGGTGTCCCGGCTCGGCGGGATCCACGGCCTCGCCGGTCTGCGGGATCCGGAAGGCCCGCCAGTAGGCCCGATACTCCCCGCGTTGGGTATCCCAGAAGGAAAGATTCTGCGAGTCGAACCACCCCTTGTTGGTGACGGGTTCCTCTCCCATCGCCGACCAGCGCAGCCCGTCGGCAGACTGAAAGGCAAAGAGTGCCGGGTTCCCGTCCGGACCCCTGGTCGCACCCACCGCTTTGTACGCTGCCTCCCTCCGGCAGTCGGGGTTAGCGTCCTTGAACGGAATGAAGCAGTCTCCGCACGGCCCGGCATACACGATGTTGTTGCGCTTCGACCCGACGAACTCGATGAGTCCCAGATCCGGCTTGTGCCAGTGGATGCCATCCTGGCTCTCTGCGTAGCAGGTGACCGAAGGATGGGCTGCGGGGTCACCCTTGAGCACCTGTTCTCCACCCCGGTAGTACATCCTGCACAGGTCACCGTCCTGGAAAACCGTGAAGTACCCACACGAATTGCCTTCCCAGGGGGCATCGTGAGTCAAGGTGATTTCCCGTGCCACGGGAGGGTGCAAACGGAGCTCGACGCCGACCATTTGGTCGATCAGCGCCTCATCTGTGAACAACTCGAGTCGTGATCCGATCGCTGCTGCCTTCATCATCGCTGCCTTTCTCGTCCGGCGCTCAGGCACCGCGCTGTCTCATTATCTTGTGTGTGAGTATTCAGGATGCACATACAGCCCGTCCTACTCCCAGGTGTTGGCGCGCAGGGGTGCCTCGCAGGACCGATCTTCGCCGCGAGGCGCCCGCCGCTTCAACGAAACTGAAAAGAGTAGAGCTTGGCGTTCCTGAACCAGAAGCGCAGGCGTACCGTCTGTCCCTGCAGGGCGCTCAGATCGGCGTCGCCCTTCCAGGTGGCCACCTGTGCCGAATGGGTCGAAGTCATCGGGTCGGCGTCCTCAAAAGTGTAGCCTTCGAGCCGCCGGTGGTTGGCGCCCAGAATCTCCACTCTCACTTCGCAGGGTCCGGCGCTGCTGTGCTGCAGGGCGGCGTGCATATTGAGGAAGAGACGCGAGCCGGAAAAGTGAAAGCCGCGTGTGACCGCCTGGCTATAGGGGGCGATGTCGCGCGGGTAGGGCTCGTAGTTGGGCGGTTGCCAGGTGACTCCGTCAAGCGAGACAAAGCCGTCCAGCGGCGTCACCGCCAGACCGACTGCCAGG
>JAJRTE010000011.1 GCA_024278455.1 Myxococcota bacterium | reverse complement strand
CCTTGAGCCATTTTCGGAATTCCCGCAGCGTCCCCTCGTCTCGTGCCCGCTGCTCCAAGGTTTGTCGAACCGTGGCGCTCATGCGCCCGCGCCAGGGATACCCGTGATAGCTCGCGCCCGGTCTGCTCGGCACGGTCACATAGGGGACCCCTCGACAATGGGTACACTTCTCCGGGTGTATCGTCCCATGGCAGACCTTTCCCCAAACCAGGTGTCGAGACGAACGTTCGCACCAAACCTTCCAAGGGCAATGGCACGCATGGCTAGAGAAAGCAAGAATTGCACCTTTTGCACGCAATGACAACAAGAAACGCCCAAATCCGTCGTGCGTGTCATGGTCGGCGACCAGGAGGCATCCCTGCGGGCGCATCGACCGGAGTCACCTGGATGGACAGGTAATCCCTCCGGGCGCCTCGACCGGCACCAGGACCCAGCAGCGACGAGAAAACAGATTGGGTTCGCCTTTTCGTTGCCCGGCATGGTACAGGTGATCTATCATAGAGTTTCAGGTGAGGACATCATCAGAAGTGTTTCCTCACGGGCAGGAGGGCGAGGGTCCGCCCCCCTGGGGAGGCGGCAATGGGAACAGCACGAAACACCCAGAGCGAGGAGGGCGAGTCATGGATCGGGATACTGTTGTGAGGAGCACGAAAAAGATCGCGGGTCGCCCATTCGGGGCGCTCGGCGCCTGCCTGCTGGCAGCCTTGGTCATGGCAGCCGGCGACTGCGGTCAGGACCAGGACGGCGACGGGTACACACCGGCCCAAGGGGATTGCAACGACGCCGACCCGGCGATCCACCCGGGAGCGTCCGAGGTGTGCAACGGTCTGGACGACGACTGTGACGATGCGGTCGACGAAGGCTTCGACCAGGACGGCGACGGGTTCGCGGTCTGTGAGAACTCAGGCGTACCGGCCGACTGCGACGACGGGAATCCCGAGGTGCACCCGGGCGCTGCGGAGCAGTGCAACGGTCTGGACGACGACTGTGACGGCGACCGCGACGAAGGCCTCGAGACCTTCCAGGTGCTCCTGGATGGTGACGGCGATGGGTTCGGGGCATGGGATAGCGTGTGCGCCGTGCCCGAGGGGCTCGAGACCGACTGCGCCGGAGATTGTGATGACTACGATCCGGGCGTCCATCCCGGTGCCGAGGACCTGCCCGACGACGGTTTCGACCAGGACTGCGGCGGCGCCCCTGGCCCCCAACCCCACGTCGGGCTCGGCCCGGGCTCTTTCGACACGATCCAGGCGGCGCTGGATGCTGGAGAGGACGGCGACATCGTCTGGGTCGGCCCGGGAACCTACGTGGCGTTCAATGTGCGATTCGGCGGCAAGGCGGTCACCCTCGCGGGTGCCTGCGGCGCGGAAAGGACCCTGGTCGACGGTCAAGGGCAGGGCACGGTTTTCGTGTTCGACCAGGGTGAAGGATCCGGAACGGTACTCAGCGGCTTCACCTTGACCGGAGGGCGCGCGGCCGGCGGGTACGGGGGCGGCTTGTTCGCCGAGGAGAGTTCGCCTGTCCTGCAAGACCTCGTGATCCGGGGGAACGAGGCCAGATACGGCGGAGGCGCGGCACTCGTCTTTTCCAGCGCCCTGCTCAGGAACTGTGCGTTCCTGGAGAACCAGGCCATGGACGACGGCGTCGGAAGCGGAGGCGGCCTGTTCGCGAATCGCTCCGACCTGCTCCTGTCGGGGTGCCGTTTTGCGAACAATGCCGCCGCGCAATGGGGCGGAGGCGCCGACCATGTCGAGGGGCGCCTGGAAATCCGCGACACCCTTTTCGAGGAGAACGAGGTCGCTGGCGAGGCCGGTCGCGGCGGCGGGCTCCACGCAAGCCTCTCCGACTCGGTGGTCGTCTCGGGCGGCACCTTTCGTGCCAACGATGCCGGCCCGACCGGGTTGGGGGGCGGTGCCATGCTCGAGGCGTCCTACGTGACCATGGAACACACGGTCGTGGAAGACAACCGTGCACTCCAGGGTGGGGGAATCTACCTGGGAGGCGGCAACGCCACCATCGCCGGCTCCTCCATTGCCGGAAACCGGGTGGGTCATGCCGATCCGGGCGGAGACAATCGAGACGGCGAGGGGGCCGGGCTTTTCTTGCATTCCACCAACCTGGTGCTCACCGGTGGCAGCATCACCGACAACGTAGCTCAAGGGGAATACTCTCGAGGAGGCGGCCTGCGACTCGTCGCATCCAGCGTTGGTGTCGAAGGAACGCACATCTCCGACAACGAGGCTCGCGGGTACAACGGGTTGGGCGGCGGCCTGTACCTCGAGAACGCCTCGCTGACCGCCGAGCACCTCCTGCTGGAGTGGAACGTTGCTGCCGGCGAGTGGACCGCGTTCGGCGGCGCCATCGCCGCGTTCGGTTCAGACGTCCGGGTCACGTCGAGCATTCTGGCGGAGAACGGGGCACTCGCCGAATCCGGGTCGGGGGGCGGGGCCTACCTCGAGGAGAGCATGCTGGTCATGACGAATTCCGTGCTCGCGCACAACCGCGTGTCCAGCGTCCCGACTTTTGTGGCCGGCGGGATCGAACTCGATGGGTGGGTCGACGGCTCCATGATTGTCAACACGATCTTCTACTACGACGAATACTACAACCTCCTCGTCACACCCCAGGAAGACTTCGTGATCCTCCACACATGCCTGCACAACGGCGACAGCGTAATGAATCACAACATGACGTCCCTCGATGTGTCCAACACGACCGCAGACCCGGGCTTCCTGGAGGCTTCACCCCCCTGGTCACCCTCTGACTACCACCTCGCGCTCTCCTCCTCCCTGGTCGACCAGGGGCAGCCCGACCTCCTGGACGTGGACGGCAGTCCTTCTGATATCGGGTGCTACGGCGGTCCCGGAGGCGCAGGATGGGACCGGGACGAAGACGGCGTTCCGGACTACTTCTGGCCCGGTACCATCGACGACGCCCCGGACGGGTTCGACCCCGCCGACTTCGATCCCGACGACCAGGATCCCCTGGTCCCCGCCACCGGGCCTTGAACCAAGACCGGGCACTTCTCCTCCTGCACGCACGCCCCTCGAGTCGCCAACCCCGGTCTTTCGTTCGCCCCGCGCCGCGATTCGTCGCACACGTCCCGCCCGTTCCAGGAGATATGGAACAGGCTGGTCGAGGATGGGGGGGGCAACTCGCGAAAGAAGATAAGGAGATTGGGGTCGGACGCGTTCGTCACGTCCCGCAGAGTCGAAACGACCAGCTTTCCCCCTACTCCTTGGGTCCCGTGCGAAACCCGTTCAACCGATCGACCATGCCCCGGCAGCACTCGCTCAGGGATGGGTTTGCAGGAAGCCCAGCCAATCCTGGAGTGCCTTCTCGAACTGTTCCGGGGCGACACGCATGCGCCCTTTGCGCCCCTCCTCGAGCATGATCTCGACCTCGTCGGGCCGAATCGACACCGTGTAGGCATTCCCGGTCTCCGCCCACGCTTCGAGCCGTCCCGCGCGAACGTGCACGAGCCGGTCCAGGAAACGGCCGCCCACCTCGAAGCTCCCCTGCACCTCGCTCTCCAGGAAACCCGCCAGCAGTGCCAGGGCGGACCCGGCACGAGCACGCGGGGTACCGTCTTCGTCCCAGTAGAATTCGAGCGACATGCTGCGCCTCCCATCACACGACCGGTGCGCGGTCACAGGTCCTCGAACACCGGATAGGCCGTGTTGATTCTGCCCAGGGCATCCGTCCACCCTTCGATGGCGAACGCCCGTTTCGTGGGACAGCGGAAATGCTGGGGATCCTGCCATGCTGGTTCCACCTGCACACATTGCCCGCTGCCCCATGCTTCCAGGATGATACGCACGACATCTTCCACACTGTACCGGTCCGGAAAGAACGTGGAACGCTTCTGTTGCCAACGGTGCCAACGGTGCCAACGGTATCGTCTACCGCCAATCGCCACCTTGGCCACGTATACACCAAGAAAGTTGGGACCGTCGATCACTTTAAGCACACCCGCGTCGTCCGGGTCTCTGCCCCCCGGGCGGGCGTGGAAACCGACGGCCTTCCCTCGTCTGTTGATCTCCCCGTGGAAGATGTGCTTCAGGTTGACCTTCGGCGTGGTGTCCGACCAGACGCTTTCCAGAAGATTCCCGTATGGCTCCGGGGCGGGCGTGGCGGGCACGAAGTAGCTGACAGTCTCCCTGCTGGGCTCCCGACCAGAATCAGTCACATGGTCGGCGACGTACCAGACACCCACCGCGGTGCCCAGGAGGAGCAGCCATCCCGCTCCTCGTCGCGTTTTCGGCCTCTTTTTCTTTGGGGGTTCTTCCCACCACCACGGATTCGTCGCCATCGCTCCTCCTTTTTGCTTGCTGTCCACGAACACGATTCGGGCAGGCGGTTGAGCCACCTCTTGCCATGCTTTCCGTGATCAACAGAGTATCTGACTCACAGATTCGTTGTCAAGACAGATCCGGTGGTCCCGCAAGGCCTCGGACGAAGTCGGTGCATCCTCGCCGTGCGACGGCCTGCTGGCGGTCATGGGAGCGCGCGATGGGTGATGTTGGGAAGCGAAAGCTGGCGCGACGTATCGGGCGGGGAGCGTAGGACAGGCGGCGGAGCGTCCAGTTGAGGGTCAAGAAGGCAGCGTCAGAGGGGGGCACGCTCACGGGCAACACGTCCTGTCAGCCGCCCCGAAGGAAGTGGCCCAGTCGCCAACGGGCAGGCCGGCGACGGCCATCGTGCCGGTCCCTGCAAAAAAACCTGCCCACGCCTATTCATGATCCTCTGAGTTCGTCCTTGCCATGCCCGCCCGTGCCACGTATCATCACGTCGCCAACGGGGTTTTCGTGGTCTGCGGTGCGCC
This sequence comes from Myxococcota bacterium, assembly GCA_024278455.1. Taxonomy (GTDB): domain Bacteria; phylum Myxococcota_A; class UBA796; order JAJRTE01; family JAJRTE01; genus JAJRTE01. The sequence continues at coordinate 57,540 of JAJRTE010000011.1, read as the reverse complement.
CCGAGCCGCCGGAAGCATGGTCTTGCGGTGATTTCCATCCCGAGGCCTGGCAGCACGCGACATCGTCTCTTGACGGTGACATCCATGCGCTCCTTCTCCCCGAGAAGAAACCGGTACCTCGCACGCTCGAGCATGCTGCAACATGAAGGCAACCGAGGAACCGAGGACCGTCATGCCCCTGGCAGACCCGGCACGTGGGGCCAAGCCAGGCACTTTCTTTGGCGTAACCACGCGAAAAGCCAATAGGTGCTCAACAATGTCACGAATACCGTCTTCCCAGCGTCGCGTGAAGATGTTCCCCACGGCACGCATCCGCGAGTGATCCTCGAAACGCAACAAGGGGCCACGGCAATCACCGTAACCCCTTGAAATCACGAGTGGAGCTGATCGGAGTCGAACCGACGGCCTTCTGAATGCAAATCAGATGCTCTCCCATCTGAGCTACAGCCCCGTGGCGCCGTCCAACGGCTCGAGCACGTCCTCGCGGGATGACCGCTCGAGGCTCGATGCTCCAATAGATAGCAGCAGGGACGGTCACTGGCAAGCAGAATCTTCCGGGTCGATCGCCGCGCGGAGCGGCTGGCATCGCGGGCAGTAGAACGTCGACCGGGACGCGATCCGCTCCCGCTCGATAGGGGTCCTGCACCTGCGGCACGGCAACCCGTGGCGGCGGTACACTTGGAACGGGTCGCCCACCCCCTCCTCCCCCTGGAGCCGAATATCGTCGGCGGCGAAGAAATCGATCGCCCAGGTCAGCACACGCTGAATCTGGCCGGCCAGCCGCGCACACTCGGTCGGTGACAGGGTCCGGCCAGGACGCCGGGGATGAATCCCGGCGGCGAACAGGACTTCCGAAGCATAGATATTGCCGATGCCGGCAATCGCCGCCTGGTCGAGCAGCAATGCCTTGATCGGACTCCGCCGTCCGGCCGTGCAGGCCGCCAGGTTCCGGCCCGACAGCCCATCCAGCAGGGGATCGATACCGGGTACGACCTGCTGGAGAAGGTACTCGCCCGACACGCCGTGGTACACGCGGATACTACCCAGGTTCCGGCAGTCGGCAAACACCAACCGCGTACCGTCCTCGAGAGCGAGAACGGCCCGGACATGGGGCGGCAACTCGTCGTGGGCCGGCGCCACGTGCAGCCATTTCCCGGTCATGCCGAACCTGACCAGCCATCCGTGGCCGCGCGATACCTCGATCCACATCACCTTGCCGCGCCGGAGCACCTGCTCGACGCGCGCGCCGGGCAGGCGCTGAGCGGCCTCGAGACTGCCGTCCCGAAAGGTGGTGGGACGGAGGCAGTCGAGGCGCGTCACGCGCTGTCCCACGGCCCAGCGTTCGACGTTGCGACGCATGATTTCGACCTCGGGAAGTTCCGGCATCGGCATACCCTGTCCATTGGTCTCGATTGGGCTCGCTGCGGGCAGGTGTGGCTCGCGAAGGGCATCGAGGACTTCTCCTGGGATGGGTTCGAGGCCTGGTGCTGGGAGAGTTACTCCCCGGCCCGGGGTCCGAGGCCGGCGAGCACGTAGACGCTGGTGTCGAGGTATCTTCTCGCGGCCTCGAGCACCTGCTCCTTCGTGACGGCGTCGACCTTTGCGGCATACTGCCTGTACGTGTCGTGTCCCAGCCCATAGAGTTCGTTGAAGGCGATGTTGGCGCACAAGGCGGCAGAGCGTTGCAGGTCGATTTCATAGCTTCCGACCAGGTAACGCTTTGCCCGCTGGAGTTCGTCGTCGCCGACGCCTTGATCGAGGAGCCTGGCGACCTCGCCGAGGATCCCCTGGTGAGCGCGGTCGAACTTCGCGGGTTCCGTTGCCATGTAGATGGCGAAGTAGCCCTCGCCGAGCCCTTCCATGGAGAGGGAGGTGACGGTGTAGGCCAGGCCCTGGCGGTCGCGCAGTTCCAGGAAAAGACGCCCTCCCTGGCCGGACAGCACGGAAGAGAGGACCTGGAGCACGTAGCGGTCCGGGTGCGTGACCGACACGCCGCGCCACCCGACCACCAAGTGAAGCTGCTGCTTCTCGCTCGCCCGGATCTTCACCCGTTTCCGGGAGAGAGGCGGTTCGGCCGCCACGTCATCGACGATGGCGCCGCCTCTCTGCATGTCCCCGAAGAAACGGTGGGCGAGCGCCTCCATGTCCTGGGGATCCACGTCGCCGACCACGGAGAGCACCATGTTGTCCGGGTGCACGTACCGGTCGAAGGTCTTGCGGAGCTTGCGCGAGGTCATCCGGAGCAGCGCCTTCTCGTTACCCAACGTGGACATGCGGAAGGGATGGCGCCGGTACAGGGTCTCGGCGAATATCCGAAACACGAACGACGAGGGATGGTCCTCGAGGTTGCGCAGCGCCTCGAGATTGGTGCGCCTCACCTTGGCCAATTCCTCCTCGTCGAACGTGGGGCCGTGCAGGATTTCCGAGAACAGCTCGAGCCCCCGCTCCAGGTGCTGTGAGAGGAACTCGGCGCGGAGCCCGAAGGAGTTCCGGCCCGAAAACCCGCCCAGACTGCACGCCAGGCTCTCGACTTCGTGCGCGATCTGGAAGGCATTCCGGTTGGGCGTGCCTCGAGTCAACAACTGGGACATGACCTGGAATGTGCCGTTGTTCTCCCGCTTTTCATGGCGCAACCCACCCTCGAACGCGGCACGCACCGCGACGAGAGGCACGGAATGGTTCTCTCGGATCAGCAGCCGGATCCCGTTGGGAAGCGCTATCCTGACCGTCTCCTTCTCGCGCCTCCCGACCACCTGCGGGGCCGGCGGGGTCCCGTCCTTCAACGCGGTGCGGGCCCGCTCGATGAGCGCGCTGTCCGCCGGCCGCGCCGTGCCCCTCGGCGTCAGCGTCGCGACGGTCACCCGGTCCGGGTCGCAGTAGGCCTGGGCCACGCGGAGAATGTCCGCCACCGTGGCCTCCTCTATCGCCCGGTAGTAGGCCTTCTCCGGCGCGAGCGATCCGAAGGTGCTCAGGTAGTACCCGAACTTCCGCGCACGCCCATCCACGGTCTCCCGCTCGTACACCCGGTCGCTCCGGATTATCGACTGCGCCTTGCGCAACTCGGAACCCCTGACCGGGTTTCGCCGAAGCCCGCGAATCTCCTCGAGCAACGCCGCATACGCCTCCTCGAGCTTGCCCGGCTCGAACGCTGCGCCGACCAGGAACACGCCCGGCTCGAGCGGGGTGTAGGCGAAGGCGTAGGTCGAATTGACGAGCTGCTTCTGGTTCTTCACCCGTTCGGTGAGCCGTGAACTCTCACCCTGTCCGAGCACCAGGGCGAGGAGATCGAGGAGCGGGGCGTCCGGATGAGACACCTGGGGAATCGGGAACGCCAGTTCGAGCATCGCCTCCTGGACAACCTTCTCGACGTGAGCGACCCGCGGTGCTTCCTGGACCGGCTCCCGGGTCCTCGACCGCTGCGGCGCCGGCGGCCGCTGGAATCCCTCGAACAGGAGCCGAACCTGCCGCTCGGCTTCCGCGGCGTCCACGTCGCCGACGATCACCAGCACCATGTTGTCCGGGGTGTACCACCGGTGGTAGAACCCCACGACATCCTCCCGCTCGAACCCCCGTACCGTCTCCTCGAATCCGATCACCGGCCTGCCGTAAGGGTGGCGCTGGAACACGGCGCTGAACACCGCCTGGTCGAGCTGCCGCGACGGGGTGTCCAGGTAGCGCCGAACCTCCTCGAGCACCACCTCTTTCTCCATGCGCAGCTCTGATGCGTCGATCTGGCTGTTCTGGACGGCATCCGCCAGTACGTCCAGGCCCAGGGCGAAGTGGCGCGACGCCATGGTCACGTAGTAGACGGTGTGATCGAACGAGGTGAAGGCGTTGATCTCCCCGCCCGCGCCCTCCACCGATCGCGCTATCGTCCCAACACCCCGCTTCTCCGTTCCCTTGAACAACATGTGCTCGAGCTGATGGGCGACGCCCGCCTCTTTCTGGTCTTCGTCCGCGCTGCCGACACCGATCCAGACCTGGATGGACACGACCGGCGCCGCGTGGGATTCCTGGACGAGCACCTGCAGGCCGTTCTCGAGCCGGAACGTCTTTTCCATCGACATGGGGCTGCCTCCAACTTAGTATCTGAGCGGTGGTTGTATATGCCCTGCAGAGAGACCGATGTCTAGTTGCCAAGAACAAAATCCGGCGGGCGGCGTTCCCGGCGGGGAGGCCACCCGAGAAAGCCTCGGCCTCTACGTACACATCCCGTTCTGCCTATCCCGGTGCCTGTACTGCGATTTCCGCTCAACGGCGACGGCTCGCCCCCCCTGGGATGCCTACCTCGAGGCTCTCCTATCGGAGTTGCACTTGCTGGGGGATTCTCCTTTCGCCGGCAGGCACCTCGAGACGCTGTTCGTGGGCGGAGGCACACCCAGCTTGTGTCCGCCCCGGTTCCTCGACCGCCTGTTCCGGGCCGTGTTCACCCGCTTCCCCCCCCTTCCGGGTATCGAGACGACCGTGGAATGCAACCCAGGGACCGTGGCTCGACACCGCCTCGAGCAGTTGCGCGCACTTGGGGTCAACCGCCTGTCCATCGGCATCCAGTCGTTCCACGACGACCACCTCGAGACCCTCACCCGCATCCACAGGCGAACCGAGGCGCTGGAGGCGATCCGGGCAGCCGTCGAGGCGGGATTCGACAACCTCTCCGCCGACCTGATCTGGGGTATCCCCGGCCAGACCGTGGGCGACTGGGTGGACGACCTGGAAACCCTCGTCTCGTTTCCCATCCAACACTGCGCCACCTACGGACTCACCGTCTACGAGGGAACCATCCTCGCTGACCAGGTGGCTCGCGGACGGCTCGCTCTCCCGAGCGAGACCGACCTGGTAGCCATGTTCCACGCCACACAGCCGGTACTCTCCGCCGCGGGATTCACCAGGTACGAAATCTCCAACTGGTCTCGAGGACGCCCGTGCCGTCACAACCTGCGCTACTGGGAAGGGCGAGACTGGCTCGGTATCGGCTCCGCGGCCCACGCCTACTCGGACCGCTGGACACTCGAGCGCGGCACGACCCCGCACCTTCGATTCGTCCCGGCCCGCCACGGCGGCCGCTGGTGGACACATCCCCAGCCGGACCAGTACATGGCCGCATGCGCGGCGGGCCGATCCCCCTATGCTGGATGGGAGACCCTGACCAGACAGCAGGCCATGACCGAGGTCGTCATGACCGAACTTCGTACCCTGCGCGGCCTGGACCTCGATCGGCTTTCCGCCCGGTTCGGCCGCCGGGCGGCAGAAAGGGTAGCTGCACGCAGCCGCCGCGGCCCCTTCTCCGGCCTGGTCGAACGGACGAATTCACACATCCGGCTCACCTCGAATGGCTTCCTCCTTTCGGACCGGATTATCCTCGAGCTGTCCGAAGCCGCGGACGAAGGGCTGGCGAGCGAGGACGAAGAAGAGGAACCTTGGCACGGAAGGTAGCGACGAGACGGGGACCCCTGTGCCTCGCCCGGCAAGGCGCCGGAGAAGACGCCCGGGCGGCTTCCGCCGGCGCCACACTGGCCAGGCGGACTTCTCGAGGCTATGATGTCTTCTTCGCCCCGGGTATCACCGGCCCCGCCCCGTGCCGGCCCCGCTGGACGAGAGAACATGGAGAGCGACAGAGAACGCAGGAAGTCCTCGAGCACCGCTCGAGGCGAGGAGCAACCCATGGAATCGACGTACCGTTTTGCCGCGCTTCTCCTCGCGGCAGCAGTCTCGGTGGCCGGAGAGGCAGGCGGACAGCCGCCCTCCCTGGAGGTCCGGGCGACGGAGGATGTCGCTGCCGGCACGCTGCCTGGAAGAGACATTGCCGTGGCCTGGAGCACGGACAAGCAAGAAGAGGCGCTCACGGCACGACAACTGCTGAAGGAGGCGGGCAGCCGGCTGTTTCCCGAGGAGTTCTCGGCAGAGATCGAGATGGTTCAGCACAAGCCCGGCCAGGAGGATTTCCTCTCGAGGATGTTGCTCTACAAGAAGAACAAGGACCTGGTCCGGGCGGACTACATCTATCCTCCCTACCAGGCGGGCCAGCGCATGCTGCGGCGGGAAGGCCAGATCTGGATGTACCTCCCGGACACGAAACGCACCATCCGGATGAGCCCCAAGCAGTCGCTGGGAGGAAGCGATTTCAACAACGGTGACATCATGCGGCTGGACTACGAGGAGGACTACACGCCGGCCATCGCGGCGGAGACCGATGCCACCTGGGTGCTCGAGCTGCGAGCCAAGAACCGCTCCGTCACCTACGACCGCATCCGGTACACCGTCTCCAAGGAAGGGTACCAGTCGGTGAAGCAGGAGTTCTACACCCTGTCAGGCAAGCTGATCAAGACACTCGAGTTCAAGAACCCCAAGAACTACGGCGGATTGCTGCGGCCAAGCCTCTTCGTCATGTCGTCCAACCTGGTCGAGGGGATGTACACGGAGCTGACCTACGTCCGTTTCGAAAACGGGAAGTCTCTCCCGATCTCGGAGTTCCGCCCGGACGCCCTTTCGAAACGATGACCCGACTCGCGCTCCACATTCTCTCGTGCGTGCTCCCACTGACAACCACGGGTACGAAGCGAGAGGACGGCGGCCCGGCAACAGTGTGAGAGGATCCCATGCCCCCCCGGCACCTCCCGGTCTCGCTCCAGGAAGATGTTCCGCTCGCCTCGAGAACCACGATCGGCGTGGGAGGACCCGCCCGGTTCCTCGCGTCGTGCCGCGGACCCCGTGACGTCGCCTCCTGTCTCGAGTGGGCCGCGGACCAGCACCTCGAGGTCTTCGTCCTGGGAGGCGGCAGCAACCTCCTCGTCGCCGACCAGGGGTTCGCCGGCCTGGTCATACGGCTCGAGTACAGCGAGGTCACACTCTCGACAGGCCCCTCCGGCGCTCACATCCAGGCCGGCGCGGGGGCGGAATGGGACGCACTCACCGCTCGAGCCGTCCGGGAGAATCTCGCCGGGATCGAGTGCCTGGGCGGCATCCCGGGCACAGTGGGAGCGGCCCCGATCCAGAACATCGGCGCCTACGGGCAGGAGGTCGCCGAAACCATCGACTGGCTCCAGGTGATCGACCGGCACGACGGCCGAACGCGCCATGTCACCGCCGCCGACTGCCGCTTCGGCTACCGCACCAGCGCGTTCAAGACATCGTGGCACGACCGCTTCGTGATCGTCCGGGTCGCGTTTCGCTTGCGGCCTCGAGGCGAACCCACGGTACGTTACGACGAGCTTGCACGCCGTCTCGAGCAGGCGTGTCCCGGCCGAAAACCCACGCTTGCCGATGTGCGGGAGGCGGTGCTCTCCATTCGGGCGTCCAAGTCCATGCTGTACGACCCGGCCGACCCTGATGGACGGAGCGCGGGCTCCTTTTTCACGAATCCGGTGGTTTCCCCCGCAGTGGCCCGGCGGGTCCGCGACATGGCGGCTCGAGGCGCCAGGACCGGGAGGCCGGTCCCCCAATTCCCGGCCAGCAACGGCAAGATCAAGCTCTCCGCGGGCTGGCTGATCGAAGAGGCAGGTTTCCCTCGAGGATTCCGCCAAGGGCGGGTGGCGCTCTCCAGCAAGCACGCCCTGGCCATCGTCAATCCGGGTGGGGCGACGGCGGCGGAGATCGTCGAGCTGGCCTCCAGTATCCGCCAGGCGGTCCTGGAGAGATTCGGCGTCTCGCTGGTACCGGAGCCCCGCCTCCTCGGCTTCGATTCCGGCGTGCTCCAACGACTCGGCATCCTCGCGTGATGGTCGCGAAACCGAACACTCGAGACAGCCGCCCCACTCCCCGCTCCGGCCCAGGGAGCCTGGAAAGACCCCTTGTTGCCAGCCGGGCTAGAAATGGTATCGAACGCCGAGGCCGAACCGGACGAACAGGCCTGTCGCGTCCGGGTACTGGTAGATCTGGTCGGTCAGGGTCTTGCTGTGTAGTGCGCCGGCGGCCAGTTCGATCCGGAAACCGATTCCCCGGCCCACCATGATGTCCAGGCCGGTCCGGGCGGTGCCTCCCCATGCCCAGGCGGACGGCCCGAACAGCAAGGCAACACCGTCGATCCCGCCGTAGGGATGGAGCGGGCCGGCCTCCTTGCGCACAACGGCCCCGAACCGCGTGGTGACGAGGTAGAACCAGCGCGCGGTGTCAGGATTCTTGGCATGCAGGGATTCGAATGCGCCCTCCAGCCACAGCCAGGGAAGCCTCGAGTAGGCGATCTCGATACCAGTGCCCAGGAGGCCGAACCCGACGAAGTAGGAGAGTCCACCGAAGGTGCCGACCTGCCACGGGCCATCGTTCTCCAGGAAAAGAGGCGCCTCCGGCTCACCGCCCATCCCGGCGATCAACGATGCGCTCGAGGTCGCCGTTCCGGACGCATTTTCCAGGCTCGAGGGGGTGGACGAGCCTTCCGCGCTCGAGGACGACCCGGTGGTGGCATGCTCAGCAAGCGAGGACGCGGCCCTCGGCTCCGCCGGCGCGGGTTCGGGCTCGGGCAGCGGTGGGAGGCCCTTGCGCGCACGCTTCACGTTGATGGCTCGCCGCCTCGACTCCTCCTTGCGCCTGCGCTCCACCTCGCGCTGCCGGGCCTTGGCCTCGAGAACCTCCTGCTTGCGCCTCTCCTCAGCGGCCCGAGCGGCTGCTTTCAACTCCGCCTCGCGACGGCGCTCCAGTTCCCTTCGCTCCTTCTCCCGCCTCCGATTCTCCTCCCGGGCCCGACGCGCCATTGCCTTGCGCCGCTTCTTCTCCTGGCGCACCCGCTCCCGGTCGGACAGGGGTTCGCCAGTGCCACCGTCCTCCCCGTAGGAAGCCGCCTCCCTGCTCGAGGGAGGAGGCGTGGGGGCGGCTCCCTGGTCCCCGGCCACGCTCACGCTGACCACCGGTGAAGGCGGCGGGCCGGATGCCGGAATGTCCAGAAGGTCGTCGAGCGAGGTCGGCGACGGCTCTTCCCCGGCCACGTCGGCTTCACCCGTAGAACGGACCGCGACATCCACCTCGCCGGCCTCGATACCCTCGCTCTCGCCCGGCGACGACCCGCCTCCCGCGGACATGGCTATCTCGTGGATGATCGGGCGTAGCACGCGCGCGAACCGGCCGGCGTCTCCGGGAAGGTCCACCGAGACACGCTGCACCGGGAGGGCAGCGCCCACGTCGAACAGAATGAGGGTCAGCGTGATTCTCCCTTCCTGCTGTCGGGCGAGACCCAGGAGGAGATGGGCGGTGCCCAAGCGCGTCCCGAGTGCGTGCAGGCAACCGACCGAACCCAGGCAAGCCCGGTCCAGGGGGGGGTCGGGCACGTGCACCCGCACCTCGAGGCCGGGATAGGTGCCCAGCAGCCGCACAATGGTGTCGCTCAGCCCGGCCGCTGCGGTTCGGTCCAGGCCAACCGTCACGAACGGAAGCACGGTCACCGTGTCTACTGCAGACCCGCTGCCCTGGACATCTTCCCCGGCACACACCGTCTTTCCGAACAGCATGGCCAGGCACGAAACCAGGAGCCAGGCGGCGATATGCCCGGAACCCGGGAACCATCGCCACTCGCTACGTCCACCTCGCCCGCTGCTGCCACCAGGTCTACCGCCCGCCATCACCTGCTCCGAAATCCGCAATCCACCGCTCCTCAATCAGCCGCTGCACGCGGGCACGAACGAGAGCGTGTCAACAGATGGAAAAGAACGACACGACGAACCACAGGAAGGCCAGAAAAAGGATGAACTTCGCCAACGGAAGATACATCATCAGTTCGTTCTGGCTCTTCTTCGGATTCAGCATCGCCAGCACGGCAAGGATCACACGGCTGCCGTTACCCAACGGTTTCACGAACCTGGGCTCCGCTTCCGGCAGAGGGGACCCGCTCGCGGGCGGCGCTCCCCCGCCAGACCGCCCGCCGGCACTGCCCCGCCCCGAACGCCGCTGACCAGCCTCGAGCTTCTCGGCGAAATCTCCGAGCACGCCATCCACCTTCTTGCCCAGTCGTGCGGCCGCCTGGTCGAGTTTGTAGCGCTCCGCGAGTTTCCTGGTCCTGGCACCGACCGTGGTCGCCCGCGCCCGCCAGGCGGTTCCAAGCCTTCCGCCGAAGAACCGGGCTTCCGCCGACTCCGTTCCCGGGTCCCGCGGCAAGCTGTCCCGGTCGGCCGAATCGCCAACGGCCTCTGCGGCCGCCTCCGCAGGTGCTTCCGGCGTGGCATTCCCCTCACCGCCATCGTCCGGCCCCGGAACAGCCGCGGCGGACGGACGGTCCAACGCCGGCTCCTCCACTGGTCGCGGAGCAAATGGCTGAAACCAACGCCCACCCGGGTCAGCAGGCGCCTGGACTCCCGGCGAAGGCGCCCCGGAGACCGTGGAAGCCGATACGGCTGACTCCCCGACTCCCGACGCCGGCAATTCGGGCACCTCGGAAACCGGTACTGCTGACTCCCCGACTCCAGACGCCGGCAACTCGGGCAGGTCGGAAACTCGTACTGCTGACTCCCCGACCCCCGACGCCGGTAACTCGGGCAACGTGGAAACCGGTGCCGCGCCGGGGGCAGGGGCGAGGCTACTGTCAGGGGGCGATGTCCTTTCGGCCCCATCCGCGTCGATCCGCGCGACATGCTCCAGGAACGCGCGGAGGTCATCCACCTCCCCGTAGCCCACCCGGAGTTTGAACCGCTTGCCGTCACCCGCCACCCAGGCGACGTGTTCGAAACCGGATGCCTCCAGCTCGATGGGCTCCGATGGATAGTAGACCTGGTACGGCTGGAGGATGCTCTCTCGAGTCAGAACCACGAGTTTCCGGTCGTGGTCCATCAGGTAGGTCTCGCCCATGATGCTGTCGAAGCTCGAGCCGACACGGACCCAGCCGCGGACCCGGTCTGGTCGGATCTCGGGAGGAAGTTCGGATGTCAAGGTCGCCGGTAGCATGATGAGGTCCCTGGTCTGATTCGGAATCTGGTGCCGATTTTTGCGTACCTGTCTTGCCCGATCCGCGCAACCGTTGCCCAGGATAGCACGCGGAGAGTCCATGCTCAACCGTCCATTGCTCCCCTGGCACGGTTATGCCGGACGGGGGACCGAAGCCTGGCGAATGATACCATCAATCAGCACTCGACAGGCGCGCGACGGCGAGCGCTTGCCCTGCTCGAGCCTCCCTACCCCGGATCCACCTGCGCCACCCCCGACGAACAGCGCACCTCGGTCTCGTCCGGGGTTCCCTGGTTCCACACCAGGTGGAAACGGCCGTCGGGTCCGGCGGCGATCGAGGGCAGGCTGACCATCGCCCCCCCCGTGAAGGCCTGCTTCGGCGTGCTGAACCGCTTGCCCTGCCACTCCGAGTACAGGATCGTCGAAGTCTCCGGCGTCTGCCAGGCCCAGACCAGCACCACGTGCCCGCTCGAGTCTGCTGCCACGTCCGGGTCGTAGTGCCGGCCGGGAATGCCTCGAGTCAGCCGCAACGTCGAAGACCATGGCCTGTCGACGTCGTACAGGAAACGGGTGGCATAGGACACGCCGACCCGGTCCCCTTCGTAGGTGTCAGTCCAGGCGGCGAAGGCGAGGCCGGCCGGCCCCACGACGAAGTTGGGTCGTTCCGTGGACAGGTCGGGGTCGCCGACTGGCAGGAGGGGGCCCCAGTTCCCGTCCCGGGAGAGCCGCAGGTGTACCTGCCGGTAGTCGCGCCTGACCAGGTAGTCGAAGCCGGTGACCAGCCACCCGTCCGGCCCACCGGCGATATTGGGATGGAGCGGGCCGTCGCTCCCTTCGTGGTGCGTGGTGATCGGTGCCCAGGTCCCGTCCCGGGTCCGCCGCCTCTCGAGGACTCGGGACACCCCACGTCCTCCCGGATCCTGGCTCAGCCACACCACCACCAGCGTGCCATCCGGGCCAAACGCGAGGTGGGCGCTCGAGGTCTCCCGGCCAGTGGCGACAGACACCTGCTCCGGCGTCGCCCAGCCTCGATCCGTGCGACGGGTGACATGGACCTGTCCTCCCCGCGGCCCCGCGTGGTCGTAGGACACCCAGGGCTGTCCGTCCGGACCGATCACCAGGTCCGGGCCCCAGTTCCGCCCATCCGCCACACTCACCCGCTCCTCCGGCCCGAACGTGCCACCAGGCTCCGCGGACCGGTACATCACCACGTCCGCGCCTCCTTGCCTGCGATAGTAGACGACGTGCACCCGCCCGGTCTCGCCGACGGCGACCTGGGGACGATGGCCCCCTGCGGGAAGAGGCGCCAGGACGAACGGGGCCGACCATACCGAACCCGCGGCCGGAAGAACCCCTGCCGGGTCGCCCGGAATGGCGGGAGGGAGCCTGTCCAGGCGGAGAGGTGCGGTTTCCAGGCCGGGCCCGGCACCGAGCTTGATCGTGATACCGGTGACCGGACCGGCCACCGGGACAGGGTTCTGGTCCGCGTGCCCCACGCCCCCCGTGCTCGAGGGAGGCTCCCACCCCCCCTCGGCGGCCGGCTCCTTGCCGGCATCCAGGGAGGCCATGAGAAAGTAGGTGCCGCCCGCCGGAACCTCGAGCACGAACCGCTGCCGCTCCTGCCCGGACGGATCGAGCTTGACCTCGGCGACCGGCGACTGACCCGGCGAGACACGCCCGGTGGCCGGGTCGGCCAACTGAGCCTCGAACGCAGTCACGTACAGGGCGCGCCCGGACAGGAGACCGGTCGCCGAAATCACCTCGCCAGTCAGCGGCACCAACACCAGGGGAGACACCGGGTCGGGTTGCCCCCGGACCCGGCTTCGCGCACACCGGATCCCCGTGATGGAGCCCTCGAGCAGCCCGTTCATCCGGTTGGCGTTGCGCATGTTGGTCGAGAACGTGTTCCAGGCCCCCCCTCTCAACACGTGGATATCGCCCCCTTCCGGCCCGGTGGGATCGACTCGAGGCGGATCGGTGCGATAGACGTGGGGATGGTAGGTGTCCAGCACCCACTCCCACACGTTGCCGGCGAGCTGGACGTGGCCGTAGGGACCCACGTTGAGCGGTTCGTCCACCGGGGATGCATGGCCGACGCACAGCCGCGGCGTTCCAATGGTACACCGGTGGTTGGCACGCTCGCACGTCGGCGGGTCGTTCCCCCAGGGGTAGGCACGCAGGTCGCCCGGATCGCAGGCGTCCTCCCGTTCGCCGAATTCACAACCGCCTCGAGCCGCCTTCTCCCACTGCGCCTCGGTAGGAAGTGTCTTGCCTCGAGACCGGCACCAGGCCAGGGCATCGTTCCAGGACACCCGCTCGACGGGCCGGCGGTCCTCCGGCGCTCCGCCGGCCGGCTTGCCGTGGAATGCCGCTCGGCTCACCGCTGTCCGGTCCAGGCAGTAGCCGGAGAGCTGGACCACGTGAACCGGCTGCTCGTCCGTTCCCGCGTGGGCGGAGGCAGACCCCATGATGAACGGACCGGGGCGCACGAAACGTTCGGTGTCCGGCCCCACGTTCGGGTCGCTGTCATCGCAGTCGGCCCTGTCCGCCGGGAGGTCCTGACAGGTCCAGGCGTCGGGATAGCCGTCCTGGTCGCGGTCCGGACAGGTCGGTGGGCGGGCAATCGACGGTACGGCGACGGCCAGTCCTTCGTTCCAACTCCCCTCGGTGTCTTCGGCCATGCTGGCGAGCCCGGTGAGCATGCCCCCGGCCTCCTGCGGCTTGGCGCCGGCACGCCGGCCCGGCGGCAGTTGATGCCCCGGCTCGACCCCGGTTACACTGGAGGGTGCGCGAGGGGACGGATGGGCAGTTCGCAAGCCTGTCGTCCCCGTCCCGCGGGTTCCCGGTTCGGCACCCCGGTTCTCCCCGGATGGCTCGCTGCACGATACGGCGAACCAGGCCAGGCAAACGGGCAGGAGGATGCGCAACCAGCTTCGACGGAACAAGATGGGCACCATGTCCCCTCCGCAGCAACAAGCCCTTCGATACAAGCCGATGTCCGGCTCCGCCTCGATGTCCAGCCACGCCGAGAGTGGGATACCGGAGTCGGCGACCGCCCGGGACATCCTACCATAGATTGGGAACAGGTGCGGCCGGGCGTCCTCCTCGTGCCCTCCAAAGAAGCCGCGTTCTCGGATCGTTGAGGAGACTACATCGTGATCGTACCGGCCTATCACATCGCCCTGTTCGTTCCTTTCGTTGATGCAGAGCCTCGCGGCGACCCTGCCGGCCGCCCGCTCGGACGCCTCGCCCTGGAGATGCAACGCAAGGGGATCGAACTGGTGTTCTGCACCTTCGCCGACGTCCATCTTCCCGACGACGACACCCCGCACGGCGCGGCAGGGGAAGGGCAGCCCGGAACCGTTCGCCACGCCTCCAAGGCACGACCGGCCCACGGAACGCGCGTGGCAGTCGATGGCGTGGTGGCCAGGCCGGGCCGATGGCTGCCGATCCAAGGTGTTGGTGTGGACGCGGGATACGTGCGCACAGCGTCCTTGCAGCGCTTGCGACCTCTCCCCGCGATGGCGGACCGGTTCCAGCGGAACGGGCTCCCACTGGTCAACACCCCGTCCCTTGTCGACATTTGCAGGGACAAGGCCCGTTTCGTGACCATCGCCCGGAACGCCGGCCTGCCAGCCCCGGAGACCGAGACCGATCCGGAGCAGATGGCGGAGCGTCTTCTGGACTGGGGCGACGCATGGCTCAAGCCTCGGTTCGGGGCTCGAGGCCGCGGTGTGGTCCACCTGCGAGCCGAAGACGACCTCGTGGTCGCGGAGACCGGCGAAGGCGCCACGTCGATCCCTCTAGCCGGGCTGCACACCTGGTTCGCCGCCCGATCGAGGCTCGAGCCCCACCTGCTCCAACGAGGGGTGCGCCTTCCGGCCGGGGACTTCACCGCCCTGAGCATCCGGTCGCTCGTGCAGCGGGACCCGGCGGGACGATGGACCTCGCGACCTCCCGTGCTTCGCATGGCACGGTCGGGCGTGGCCGGCAATGTCTCGAGGGGCGCCGACGTGGCCCTCCTGGCCGAGGTGCCGTTTTCTATCGGGGGCCGCACCCCGGATCGGCTTGCCGGCGATGTGCGCGTCCTCGATGCTCGAGTCATGGCCGCCATCGACACGGCCTTGGGACCGCTCTCCCCGCTTGCTGTCGAGGTGGGTCTCGATTATGTCCCGGATCACCGGGGCCGGTTGTGGGTGATCGAGGCGAACGACACACCCCAGGGCCGGCTCGAGCACGTCTCCCGCCTGTCAGGACCCCACAGCGACCTGGAGAAGGCATGGCTCCAGGCGCTGGCCGCCCCGATCGACTACCTGGTCAACCAGCCAGCAATGCTCGCAAGGGCTTGCCGGCGGGACAGGCGTGACCAGCTCAGGTCCCGTTGAGCACCTCACGGACCTTCCTGGCCATGGATTGGAGGGTGAACGGCTTGTGGATGAGCGCCTGGTCGCTCTCGAGCACGCCATGGCGGGCCAGCTTGTCGTCGGTGTAGCCTGACATGAAGAGGACCTTCAGCCCGGCGTCCTGGGAGACCAGGTAGTCTGCCAGTTCCTTGCCCGACCACCCGCGCAGGATCACGTCTGTGAGGAGCAGCCGGACACGACCGGCGTGTTCCTCGTGCAGGGAAATGGCGTCGTCGAATCCCTCGGCCTGCAACACCGTGTAGCCGCATTGCTCCAGGATCCGCCTCGCCACCACCCTGACCGATTCGTCGTCTTCCACGAGAAGGACGGTCTCGCTTCCTCGAAGAGGCTCCAAGAACACGGAGGAGCCACCCGGCTTCGGCGCCCCGCTCTCCCCCAGAAAAGCAGGGAGGTAGATCGAAAAGGTGGTCCCCTTGCCCGGCTTGCTGTCGATCGTGATATCCCCATCGAGCTGCTTCACGATCCCGTACACGGTAGACAGGCCCAGCCCGGTGCCATGCTCGTTGGCCTTGGTCGTGAAGAAGGGCTCGAACGCTCGAGTCATCGTCTCGAGGTCCATGCCGCAGCCGGTGTCCGACACCCTGAGCAGGACATGCGGCCCGGGGCTCAAGTCCGCGTGGCGCCTGACCGCGACCTCGTCGAGCGTCACGTTGGACGTCGCGATGTGCAACCGGCCACCAGAGGGCATGGCGTCACGGGCATTGACGGCCAGGTTGAGCAACACCTGCTCAAGCTGACCGGCGTCGGCGCGCACCTGGAAGAGGCGGCTCCCCAGGTCGGAGACCAGGGCGATGTCCTCACCGATCAGCCTGCGAAGCATCTTGTCCATGTCCGCAACGACGTTGTTGATATCCAACGGCTCGAGGCGCATCAACTGCCGACGGCTCATGGCAAGGAGCTGGCGGGTGACGGTGGCGGCCTTCTTGCCCGCTTTCTGGATCTCCGTGAGCATTTCGAGCGCGGTATGTCCGGGAGGCAGCAGGTCGGACGCCATCTCGCTCCACCCGAAGATGGCGCTCAGCAAGTTGTTGAAGTCGTGTGCCACGCCACCGGCGAGCTTGCCGATGGCCTCCATGCGCTGGGCTCGGAGCAACTGTCGCTCCAGGGCCTCCTTTTCTGCTTCCACGCGACGCCGATCCGAGATGTCCCGGATGATGGACAAGACTGTTGGGCGTCCGTCGAGTTCGAACACCTGGGCGTTGATCTCCACGGGCAGCATCCGCCCGTCCCTGGTTTGCTGGTCCAGCTCGAACAGGGCTTGTCCCTCCCGGACGAGACGTTCCCACAGATCTTCTGGCGACGACTCGCGAGGAGCGGCAAGCTGCTCGGGGGTCATGCGCAGCAGTTCCTCTCGGGTGTAGCCATACCGTTCGCACGCGATATCGTTGGCGTCGATGATCCGGCCAGGCGTGCCGTCCTTTTCGAGGCGGTGCACGAGAATGGCGTCGTTGCCCTTGTTGAACAGGAGGGAATACCTGGCCTCAGAGCGCCGGAGCGCCTGTTCGGCCTGGGCGCGCCCCGACCGTTCCTCGAGACCGTACAATGCGAAGCTGATGTCGGCCGCCGCTTCCCGAAGAAGCTCCGTCTCCTCCCTCGAGAGGGGAGTGGAGCCCGGCGTTCGGACGCCCATGACGCCGAAGAGGCGCCCTTCGCACACGAGCCTGAACCAGGCGCACCGGAATGTCCCGGACTGTACGAGAGGGAGCGCGCCGCCCATGGAACACGTCTCCGCGTCTGTATGCAGCACATTGTCGGTCTTCACGGCCGCCCTGACAATCCGCAACAGGGTCTCGTCGGGATTGGCGGGGTCGTAGTCCGGCCCGGCGCCGGCACGGACGAAGGCTGCTACGTTGCCCTCCTTGCCCGCGAGGAACATCCAGGCCCCCGGATAGCCCCGGTATCTCACGACGCTGTCACAGACGCTCTCCGCCAGGCCCCGCGCAGACACCGCCGTCTGGATCCGCCGGTGGATCGACCGGATCGATTGCAGGACACTGTTGAGATGAATGAGCCTGTCTTCCTGCCGCTTGCGCTCAATCGCGTACCGGATCGATCGGAGCAGGAAACCTCGCCCCAACGAAGACTTCGACAGGTAGTCCTGGGCGCCCGCCTTGAGCGCCGCGACCCCCGTCTCCTCGTCGTCGAGTCCGGTCAGCACCACCACCGCATGATGAGGGGCCTCGGCCGTCAGGGTCAATACACCTTCCAGCCCCGAGGAATCCGGCAAGCGAAGATCCAGCAGCACGACGTGGAACGGCTTGCGGCAGAGAGCACCGAGCCCCTCGGCCAACGTCCCGGCTCGAGACAACTGAATCTGCGCTCCCCTCAGGGCGCGCTCGAGCACGGCGTAATCCCCGGGGTCGTCCTCGATGGCGAGCGCTTCCATGGGTGACCCGGTATCCAGGGAGGCGAAGTCCGGGTGAAGAATCGAATCGAGTGAAATCGCGGCAGGTCCTTGCTGCTCTGTCCTCTTGTCGGTCGGCATGATCTGCTCCACAGGAGCCGGCTGGCGCGACCAGCGGCGTGTCTCTCCTCGTTCACCTTTGCGTGGCGACCGGGATTCCCCCCCTGAATACCGAGACGGACATGACACCCGAGTCATGAGTGAATAGTACACAACTGGGAGCGCTGCAAGCGAAAACGTCCTGCCGGCGCCCTCCGTGTCCGTTCCCGATCCGAGGCGGACACGCGACAGCACTCCCCGGTACGCGGCACAAGCCTCCTTATCGCTAGCCGTCACGCGACGATCTGCATAATATGGGTTGAGACCGGGCGGCAGCCGCCCCGGACCCACTCGAGGCAGGCACGGCAGTGTGCCTCCGGCGGTTGCGTCCCGGTCGGAATGAGGCCACGTACCATGCGCTCTCTGTGTCCAACGACATCAGCGATTGCAGCAACCTGGTGGCGAGCGGCGCTGATCCTCGCCGTCGCGCTGGGATCGAGCTGCCTGAGCTTCGAACTCGACGACGCGGACAGCGACGGATACTCCCCCGCGGAAGGCGATTGTGACGACAGCACAGCCCAGGTCTACCCCGGTGCCGATGGCGTCAGCGGCGACTGCGGCGTCGTGGGAAGCGACGACACGGAACTCGCCAGTACCCCCGTCGACCAGGACGGTGATGGCTATTCCGCCGGCGAGGGCGACTGCGACGACAGCAACCCCACGGTCTACCCGGAAGCCCCGGAAATCCTGGACGGACTCGACAACGACTGCGACCATGCCGTGGACGAGGGGCTTGGTCTCCCGCCAGAAACGCCCGCACCGACACCGTCCCCCATGCCCTTCCCCACCCCCCAGCTCGACGAAGACGGCGACGGCTTCACCGTGGACGAAGGGGATTGCGACGATAACGACCCTGCCACGTATCCCGGTGCCACCGAGCAGTACGACAACGTGGACCACGACTGCGACGGGTCGGAGCGGCCGCAGGACGACTGGGCGACACCGTCCCCGGCAGTGGACCAAGACCAGGACCGAGACCAGGACGGGTTCTCCATCGCCCAGGGCGACTGCGACGACAACGACCCCACAACCTACCCCACCGCGAGCGAGGTCACCGACGGAACCGACAACGATTGCGACGGAGAAATCGACGAGGATACCGAAATCTCCATGCTACAGGACGGCGATGGCGACGGTTTCTCGGCCGACGAGGGCGATTGCGATGACGGCGACCCCGCGATCTATCCCAACGCCAAAGAGGTCGAGGACGGACTCGACAACGACTGCAACGACCTCGTGGACGACCTGGCAGTCGTTGTCGTGGGCGACGTCCACGAGGACGACGACGGGGACGGCTACACGGAGGCCGACGGCGACTGTGACGACAGCGACGCGACCATCTACCCGAGCGATACTCTCCCTGTTGCCGCGCCTGGCGACTGTCGAGCGACAACAGAAGCCGGCGACGGGACAAGTGACAGAGACCAAGACGGGTTCTCCGTTCAGGACGGCGACTGCGACGACTACAACAACACCGTCCACCCTGGCGCTCCCGAACAGTGCAATGGCAACGACGACGACTGCGACGGCGAAGTGGACGAAGACCTCCCGGTCGGGACCTACTACGTCGACGCGGACGGAGATGGATATGGCGTATCCTCCTCGACTCGAGTCACCTGCATGGCGGCGCCCAAGGGTTTCGCCTACCTGGACGGAGATTGCAACGACCAGAACCCAGAGGTCCACCCCGGAGCGCTCGAGCAGTGCAACGGCGTGGATGACGACTGCGACCGGGAGGTGGACGAAACCGACGCGGATTCCGACGCCACGACAGCCGGGGTCTGGTACGCGGATACCGACGGCGACGGGTTCGGGGATCCGGACACGGCCACCGTCTCGTGCTATCCGCCCCCAGGATACGTCGCCGAAGGATCGGACTGCGACGATACGTCAGCGGACACCTACCCCGGGGCTGAAGAAAAAAGGGACTTGAAGGACAACGATTGCGACGGCGAAATCGATGAACAGCCCTGAATAGGTGATGCCGGCGACACGCCAGCGACAGCAGAGAATCGGCTCGACACGTTTCCGGAGGCGAACCCGAGGTCTCGGAAACACGCTGGCCGACTCGAGGCGACTCCGGCCGGGTCACAGATACGCCGGACCTGGCGCGACCCAGCCCGGCACATGGCAGGGCACCACGCACGGGCCGACTCTCGGATGCCGGGCGCGGAAACAGGCAGATTCCGATGCGCTCAGACGAAGAACTCATGACCGCGTACCAGAAGGGGGATCGCTCGGCCTTCGAGGCGCTCGTGCAAAGGTACCAGGGGCGCATCTACCGGTTCCTGGTGAGACTCGTCGGAAACGAGACGCTGGCCGAAGACGCGGTGATGGAAACCTTTTTCAAGCTGCACCGCGCGGCCGACAGGTATCGGAGCCAGGCCCGCTTCTCGCCGTACTTGTTCACAATCGCCTATCGCGAGGGGCTGATGGTTCTCAGGAAACTGCGGCAGGAAGCCGCCACGATCCCGGGATTCGACGAAACACGCGCCCGGAGCGCTACCGGCGGTCCCCGCTGGCCGACCACGCCGACGACCGAGTCTCACGTCGAGGCTCGAGACCGCCTGCAGGCCGTGGACCGGGCACTGGAGATGCTCGCGGAAGCCCAGCGCGCCGTCTTTCTGCTCTACTACCGGGAGGAACTCTCAACGGCCGACATCGCGCGCGTGCTCCAGATCCCGGCGGGATCCGTACGCGCCTACCTCTGCCAGGCTCGCAAAACCGTGTGCGATATCCTGGAAACTTGGGAGGAGTTGCCCGACCTCACGGCCGGACTGACCTCCGGGGGCGCGTTGTCCGGCGGATAGGACACGAGCGACGGGAGACTTGTCATGAAAGAGAGCACGATGTCCGGGTGTGAGGCACATCTGTCCATCCTGCACATTCCGGAACCCCTGCGAACCTCGAACGAACAGGGCACCCTCCAGGGACACCTGCTCGATTGCGACCTCTGCCACGCACGCGCCCTGCGCCTGGCAGAAGCCATCGACGCTTTCCGGACCGCCCCGGACCCTGAACTGCCACAACACCTCGCCCCCGCCATCTTGGAGCGCGTGGCCAAGGACTGGAATCGAGGCACCCGGACCACCCACTCGACGGCACCGGCGAAAGGCACGCTCCCCGGCGGCGTCGCACCCCGTGCGCGCAGCGCAGACACATTCGCCTATTCATGGTGGAGGCGTGCCCGCGAATGGATAGGTGCTCGATCCATACCCAACACTCTCGCGCCGGTGGTCGCCGCTGTCCTCGTCGTCATCATCGCCATCCCCCTGGCTCGCCAGGAGACCGGGGTGCGGGACAAGAGTCCCGGGAGCGCCATGGTTCGGCCTTCCATCGACCTCCAGACCACCATCGAACGGGTGGCACCCCGCGGCACCAGCACGTTGACTCGAGCCGAGGACGGCATGACCATCGGCCCCGAGGATGGGTTGCTGTTCCAGTTCTCCGTGGAGGGCATCTCACAGCTCTCCCTCATCGAGTGCGACCCCCAGCACGGATTCCGTGTGCTGTTCAATCGCGGCCGCCTGGATCCCTCCGGGGGAGGTATCGTCCCTCTCACTGGACCAGGAGGACAGTTGCTGCGCTATACCCCGGACGGCCCGCCGGGAGAGTACGTCTACCTGGCCGTCGCTTCCGCGGAACCGTTCACCTTGAACGCCGAGTTGATGGACACCGTCTGGAATAGGTACATCGACAGGATACTCGACCCCCTCGAGGCCGGCGGACTTTCCGGGTTGGCCATCGACGCGGTGAGGCTCCGGTACGAGATCGACCCCGACGAACTGCGACGCTCTCGAGACACCAACCCGCGCTGACACAAGGATCACCACCGTGGCCACCCGAGCCCCCATAGCGCCCCCCCAAGTCCAGGCCCGGCTGTTGGCCGTCTTCGCCTGCGTCGCCGGCATCGCCGGCTGCGTCAACAGCGCCCAGACTCGAGTCAAGGGGTTCGACGAGGCTCGCTCCACCATGAGCCAGCTCGAGGCCGCGCTCAAGCCGCAGCGCTGGGCACTCGTCATCGGCATCGACGCCTATCGCGATCCGACATTCAGGGGGCTCGAACATGCAGCAGAAGACGCCCGGTCCATTGCAGCCGTGTTCAAGGATCCGGACGCGGGCGCGTTCGACCGGGTCGTGACCTTGACCGCGCCCGAACAGACCACGCGAGAAGCCATCCTGTTCGAACTCAGCCGGCTCCGCTTCGATCTCCGCCGGCAGGACACCTTCGTGTTCTACTTTTCCGGCCACGGTACCGTCGAATTCACCTCCGACGGCGTGCCCATCCTCTATTTGGTCGCCGCCGATACTCGAGCATCCGATCTGTGGGGCACCGGGATCGAGGTCGGGGCGCTTCGCGCCTTCGTCAACGAACTCAAACCGCAACGCAAGGTGATGATCCTGGACAACTGCTTCGCCGGCCAGGGCAAATCCCGGATAAGCGCCGTGACCAGGGAACGACTCGCCCAGACCCCGGACCCCTGGCCCACCCTGCGGGAGGCCATGGCCCAGTCCGAGGCCATACTCATGGCAAGCACCCTGGGCGGGATCGCCCAGGAAGACGACCAGATCGGACAGAGTGTCTACACCTACTACCTCATCGACGCCCTCACCACCGACCGCCTGGAAGCAGACACCAACCGCGACGGCGCGCTCACCGCCTACGAGGCCCATGACTACGCTCGAGGCAGGACCGTGGAGCATACCGGCGGCACCCAGATTCCAGAAGCCTTCTTCCGCGTGCTCGGCAGGGCGGAGATCTTCCTCAGCGGAACCCCCAACCCCGACGCGGCCGCCAGCGCTGCCCTGGTCTACGCCTACGGCAGCGACGCACAACTCGCCTTCTCCCTAGAGATCGACGGCCGCCCCAAGGGGAACTTCCCACGTACCCTCCCGGTCGACCCCGGCGTCCACCAGGTCGCCATACGCAACCAGCAGGGCGAAGTGGTGTCCTCCGGACCACTCAAGTTCGCCCCAGGCCAGGCCTACTCGGTAAAAGTACTCCTCGAGGAACTCGAAGGCTACCGCCGCTTTTTCGGACTCGAAACAGGGCCGGCACTCCAGCTCCTGGGTCCAGCCCGAGAGGTCTGGGGCCCGGAAACGATGCGCCTTGGCCTCGTCAGCGGCTACCGCGTTCGAGGCGGATTCCTCCGGGGCCTCGCCCTCTCCTTCAGCCTCGGCTGGAACCCCGCCTACAGCGGCATCTGGGTCGACCTCACCGACCAGGACCTGCGCCACCTGGTCGACTTCGGCTTCCGCCTCGTGCTCCGGCGGCCCGTCCACCAGTTCCAGGTCGGGGCCGGATGGCAGGCGAACGCCGTCTACACGCCACCCGTCCTTGCTAACGCAGACGCGGACCCGTCGATCGAACAGCGCCAGTATCTTCACACCTGGCTGAACGTCCAACAGGGTCCCGTCTTCTGGCAGGCCTACGCCCTGGACCGCCACCTGCTCCTCACCCTCGAGCAGCGCCTCTCCTGGTTCGGCGGCGACTTCCAGGATTCGCTCGGCCGCGCGCCCAACCTGCAGCTCGCGCTCTCCCTCGGGGTCGAAGTCGGTTTCTGACCAGCGGCTCCTCCGGGCGAAGCACGCTTGCTCCTCCGTCGGGGCACTTTTCTTCGTGAACCTTATGCCCATTTCCAGGCAGTCATGCTACAATATTCCAATCCTGCGGTAGCCGGGTGGCCGGCGCCCGCAAGGGGCGGTGGAGCGAACCAGGTGCGGAGGCGAGTCGTGCGGAAGTCGTCGTTGGTGCTGTGTGCAGGCCTTTGTGTGGCCGTGGCCGACGTGGGTATCTCGGACCCCCTGGGTCCGGCGATAGAGCGCGCCACGCGACCACCGGGCCCAATCGCTGCGGAGGTTGTCATCGTGGGGCCCGATGGCGCTGCCGGCGACCGGTCTGTGGCGGCGGCCGGAACGCTCGGGCGAGCGACCCCGGTGCCTGGCGGCGATGTGGCGGGGGCTTCGGATGCCTATGGCCAGGAAGCGATGGAACCGGACACGCCGACGTGCCCTCCGGCGACGCCCGAGCCGTCTCGAGTGATGAATGTCCCGGATATCGTCTGGGTCACGCTCCCGGGCGGCAGTTTCATGATGGGGTCCGAGAGCGGACGGCGAAACGAGCAGCCGGTCCATCGTGTCATCGTTGGCGCGTTCGAGATGTCGAGGAGCGAGGTGACCGTAGGGCAATACCGCTTGTGTGTTGCTGCTGGCGTGTGCACGGAGCCGGAGTCGCGCTGGGAGGGGTGCAATTGGGGCCGGTCGGATCGCGAGGAGCATCCGGTCAACTGCGTCGACTGGACGCAGGCGGCACGATTTGCGCAGTGGGTGGGGGGCCGGCTTCCGACGGAGGCGGAGTGGGAGTTTGCCGCACGGAGCCGAGGCATGAATCGCACCTATCCGTGGGGGGATCAGGCGCCCTCGTGCGAGCGGGCGGTCATGCCGGGGAATGGTGGCAACGGGTGCGGCCGGCACGGCACCTGGCCCGTGTGCTCGAAGCCGAAGGGAGAGACCGAGCAGGGCCTGTGCGACATGGCCGGCAACGTGTGGGAATGGGTGGCCGACTGGTACAAGGAAGACACCTACGCCGACAGCCGAGCCGACAATCCGCAAGGGCCTGCATGGGGGCACTACCGGGGGGCTCGAGGCGGTGCCTGGTTCCCACCGGTGGACTATCTGCGGGCAAGCGCCCGCTACGGCGACCGTCCCGGCGGCAAACGGTTCGACGTCGGATTCCGCGTGGTTCGCGATGTCGTGTGGAACCGCTGACGTCATCCTGGGCTACCGCTCGTGCATGACAACGGTTTTGCGTGAGGACACACGAAGCGACGTGACCCGGTAACGGTGCGTCACGCCCGATACGGGGAGGACACCCTTTGCAAATACACGTAGCGTGCCGCTCGAGCTACCGTGGGGACCAGGAGCCGGTGTCCGTGTCTCTCGGTCACCGCCGCCTGGACGTCGTCGAAGTGCTCGACGAGTGGCAGGGGTCGGACCACCGCTATTTCAAGGTCCGAGTCGCCAGCGGGGTGGTGCTGATCGTGCGCCAGAACACGGACACGGGCGACTGGGCACTCACCATGTACGATGGTTCCGTATCGTCGTACTGGAAATCCGGTCTTGGTGTGTTGGGAAGCATCGCAGCCGCGGCGAGGCGCCCCCTTGCCGAGAGTGACTGAGATCTCGCGGTGGCGCCGGGCCCGTCGCGGACGGCAACCTGCCCGCACGCTCAGGGAATCAGCGTGACGACCCAGGTCGCACCTATCCACGCGCCCAGTGCGGACCCGAGCGTGGCCGCCACGGTCACGAGAAGGACCCGGGTGAACGCATTGCGATAGAAGCCCCGGAGGCTGTGGACGTCCTCACTGATGCGCTCCGCGTCCGCGACGGTCGGCTTCCGACTCCAGGCCTCGACCAACCCGGCGACCATGCCGGTGTTGATCAGTGGGTTGAGCGAGGTGATGGGCGAACCGAGGAAGGCACAGAGAATGGTCAACGGCTTGCCCCCGGCGATGGCTGTCAGCAGTGCCGCCATGATCGAATTGGGGAGGACCCAGGCGTAGAGCATCCGCCTGAAGTCACTCCAGTCGTTCTGCGTGTACCCGTAAAAGAACGCTGCTAGCACCACGGCCGGGATGACCCACTTCAACGCCTTCACCCACCGGCTGCCCGGCGGGACGGTGCTGATCGGCCCCCGGTCGATGGACTTGCCGAAGTTGGCCCGCATGCCCGGCACATGGCCCGCCCCCACCACGGCGACGATCGTCTTGCCCGGCGCCTCCTGGATACTCGAGACAAGGTACTGGTCCCTCTCGTCGATGAGCGGAACCTTGATATCCGGGAGCGTCTTGGCGAACTCGCGCATGATTTCCGACAGGTTGGCCATGTTCTTCAGTTCTTCCAGATCCTCCTCCTCGACGTCATCACCGGCGACGAGCGACTCGAAGATCGCCCCGATCAGCCACAACTTCTTCCAGAACGACACGTTCCGCCAGGCGCGCTTGAGGGTCACCCGGATATCCCGGTCCACGAGGCGCAGCTCGGCCCCGATTTCGTTTGCCTTCTCGATCGCCGCCTCGAGTTCCGCGCCGGGCGTGACCCCCAACTTCGCCCCCAGCCGCCGCTGGTAGGCACCCAGCGCCAGGTTGGCCATCAAGAACAGCGTCTTGCCCTCCTTGATGACCTTGAAGATGTCCAGCTTCTTCCACCGGTCCTTGTCCACGAGCGCCTGGTAGCGGGACTCGCACAGTTCCACGCACACCGTGTCGGGACGCACCTTGTCGATCACATCCCGCACCTCAGCCACACTCTCTTTCGAGATGTGCGCCGTCCCCACGATGTACAAGGTCTTGTCACCCGTCTCGAGAACGGTGACGTTTTCCGAGAATTCCATGCTATATGCCTGCGCGTGTGTGGCGGTGACGAGAAAACCCGCCGGATGAAGCGGACACCCGACTCCACAGAAACTCCAGCACCTTGCAATATCGGCAGGCGGGCGTCAAGAGGAATGTGCTGGACTCGAACGGGTGAGTTCGCCGGGAAAAGGAACCGCCGGGGAACGAAGACGGGCCATTCAGACACCGGAGCGCGACACGAGGCTCGCCTTTCCCGTTTCCGGCAGCCACCGCCTCACACGCGCCTCGAGGTCGGCCGGCACGAACGGCTTGGCCAGGAAATCTTCCGCTCCCGCCTCCAATGCTGCCCGGATGACATCTGCATCGACCACGTCCGACGTCATGATGACCGGGACATGGGCCGTGTTCCGTCCTGCCTTCAACGCCCGGCACACCGCAATGCCGGCGTCGTGCGACTCGAGGCCCATGTCACAGATCACCAGGTCGGACTTCCGCTCCGAAACCAGCCGCAATACCTCGTCGCTGGTCGAAGCGGTTATCACGTGGCAATGGGGCCGAAGATGGAGGACCGCGACGTACAGCGCGGATGACTCCCGGTCGGCCACCACGACGGTGGCACGGCTTGACGGCGGGCGAGCCGTATCATGCGGCTCCAGAATGCGGCGGAAACTGGATATCTTGAATTCCGACGTGCGCGTGCCGGATATCTTCGCCGCACCCTCCTCCCGGCACACCCTTTCTTCACCCGCCTCGAACGCCCGTGGCTCCACGGGGAGCACCATCGTGAAGCGTGCCCCCTTTCCGAACGCGCTCTCCACCTCGACACGCCCGTGATGACTTCCGGCAATCGCCCGGACAAGCAGGAGTCCCAGCCCCGACCTGGACTTCTGCACCGCCTCCCCCCCTTGTACACCCGCGAACATGCGGGACAGCGCCTGCAGCCGCTCCGGTGCGATACCAGGCCCATCGTCCTCTACACTTATGGTCAGATGGTCACCCTGAAGCCCCGTACACAGCCGGACACATCCACACCTGCGCGTCATCCTGGCCGCATTGAATAGCAGGTGCAGGATCACTGTCTCCACCTTGTCCCGGTCGATCGACACCACCGGGAGGTCAGGGTGATACTCGGTGACCAGCGTGATTCCCCGCGCCTCCAGGTGAGAGGCCACGCGCCCTGCGATCGCCTCCACGACAGCGTTCAGATCCGTCGCAGAACAGGACAGGGGCGCCATCCTGGCTTCGATCTTCAGAAAATCCCGGAGATCCGCGGCCCGCTCGATGAGCCTCGCCACCGTCTGCTCAAGGCCGGCAAGGTGTGCACCGGCCTCGTCCACGAATTCCTCGAAACGCGCGTCTTTCAATCGAGCAAGGTCCCCAGCCACAAGATGCAGCAACGTCACCAGCTCGGAAACGACACCGGCGGACACGCGCGCCTTGGTCTGCTCCTCGTTCCCCGCTGCCCGGACCAGCCCCTCGAGACGCCGGCGCTCATCGCGAAACCTCCGCCGCAGCGCATGGTTCTCCAACGTGGCCCGCTGGAGCTGCTGCTGCAGCGTCTCGACGAGATCCTCCAAGACGTGGACCCGCTCCGACAGGTGATGTATGCGGGCTCGCCCGCAAGCAAGCTGTCTCTCCATTACGCGACTCGATGAACCCGGCGCGCGATCCCCCTTCTTCTCACCGGCCAGCGACTCACGATCCGCGCTGCCCCCGGATCCAACGTTGTCCGCCGCCTCGTACATGGGTGCCTCCGCTGTCGCAAACCCCACGATCCCCCGCTCGCAGTCGATCGGCGCGTACCACGCCATGCGTGTACCATGGCGATGCAATTGTACCATATTCGTGGAACCGGGAAAGCGCGTCCGGCCCGTGGAGAAAAAAAGGATCACGCCGCCCAGGTCCAGGCCTGCTCCGCCCCGGAGCGGTGTCCCACGCCCACGGATAGCGAAGACGAATCCAGAACATGAATCCTCACGTTGCGGGCAGCGCAAGGCGGCGTGACCCCGTTGTCAACGAATAGGTCCTTGTATCTGCCGGCAGGTCGCCCGGTCTCCGGGCGAATCGATGGGTCGCGCCTGTTCCGCAGGCGGTGGAAATGGCGGATGGAAATGGCGAGTGGCGAGTCGCGAAGCAACCACGAGGCAAGGGGGGACGGTCGTGCTGGACGGGGCGGGAACGCGGGGACACTCCTACCCTCCGGGAGAACGGCGCATATTATGGCTCAAGAAATCTGCCGAACGGCCGATTCTCGGACAGAGGCAGGAGACCTTCGCGACACGCTCAACGGGCAGCCTAAAGGTCTCCGCGCGCACCGAGTCGGCCTCGCCCCAGCCACGACACTGGGCAGGTGCGCGGGCACAGGACGTCCAACAACCCATCGCGCCCCTGGCCTCGAGGCATGGGGCGAGCAAAGGCCTTCATGATGTTCACAACGTATCGCCGCTTGCTCCGTGCCTGCTGGAACACGTTCGGTTTCGGACGGACCTTGCTGGGCTGGCTCTTCCTGTTCCCGGCCTTCACGTTGTTCACGCGCCTCACCCTGCTGCTCGACCGCCTGTTCTTCCCAAAGCTGCGCGACATCGAAATCAAGCGGCCCATCTTTATCATCGGCCACCCGAGGAGCGGGACGACGTTGCTGCACCGCATGCTGACCGAGGAGGGCGGGTTCTGCTCCTACCGGACCTGGGAACTGGTCTTCCCGGCGCTGACCGCCAGGTGGCTGGCCAAGCCGTTCCTGGCACTGCTGCGCCGCCGGCGGAAAACGTTGGTTCCGGCGGAAGTCGGGCACGAAATATGCCTCGAAGGTGTGGAAGAGGAAGAATTCCTGTTCCTCCACTGCCTGGACACGCAGTTTCTCCTCACCCGGACACCGCTGGGGTTCGATACGTTCGAACATCCGGAAGTGCGCCTGCACGATGCCCAGCCTCCACGCCGGCGGCGGCGCTCGGTACGATTCTTCGAAGAGTGCCTGAAAAGGCAGATTCTTGCGACCGGGAGACCTCGAGTGGTCGCTCAACTCCACTTCTCGGTCCATCGTGTCAGAACACTTCTCGCGGCATTCCCGGATGCACGGTTCATCTATCTCAACAGGTCCCCCCTCGAGACCATTCCGTCGCACCTGTCACTGGTGCGCGCTGGCCTGGCCTTCCAGTGGGGCGATGGGCGCTTTTCGCGAGAACTGCTCGACCGGTACTTCGCCAGGCGCTACCAGTACTCTATCGACTTGTACGCCTACAGCCGCGACCTTTTCCAGGAGGGTGTGCTCAACGACCGCAACACGTTGATACTGCCCTACGAAATGTTGTCGTCGAACCTCAAGGCGGGCATGGAGAAGGCTTTCGAGTTCGTCCAGCACGTGCCGGCGACAGCACTGCGGGCGGCCATCACCGAACAGGCGATCATGCAGCCCGACTACCAGAGACGGCACACGGTACTGCCCCTCGAGACGTTCGGACTGTCGGAAGCCCGGGTCAGGGAGGATCTCTCGTTCGCTCTCGAAGGACTTCGCACGCTGCGTGCCCCGGACGCGACGCCGGTGACAACCCAGGCCCTCGAGCAATCAGCCGGAGACGCTCTGGCCGAACATGCCGGCGCTTGCTACGGCATTGCTCGCCGGCCCGCCCCTGGTGGTGCAGGTCACCACGAAAGTGACGCTCGTGGCACGAGCGAGACGGGAGACCTTCCCTTCGTCGCCGCTGCGGGATGACCTATCTCGAGGATCCGACCGGTTCCGGGTGTTCTGCCAGACTGTCCCTGGTCTGCAACCCGATGAAGTCGGCCATGATATTGAGCGACTCGTCGAGGATGAAGTCGTTTTCCCGCGCCAGTTGGCCCTTCTCCTCGGGCGTGGCCGTGGCCGGTGAGGGTGACGGGGCCGCGGCAGCGGCACCCTCCGGGGCCACCCCCCCGATTCCTGGTGGGGGCGTGCCGGGCGGCTGGTCACCAGGTGCAGGGGTCTCGAACGTGGCGCTCGATGCCGCTCCACCCCGCCGGGACATTCGCTCACTGTCCCTCGCAGCTTCTTTTGCGTCCAGAGCCTCCTTCTCGGCCAGGCGGACGGCAAAGTTGAGGCTGACCTCGGTCTTTTTCTGGGCTTCCCGCAGGTAGACGCTGTCTTCCTCGAGGTACCTGAACTCGGGATTGGCCTTGACACGGGACTGGGAGCGGGATCGGAGTTCCGGAACAATGGACCGTGGCAGATGATAGGAGCGGTGCGGCACGGGGTCGATATGGTCCCACGGCAATGCGTATGGGAGTTGGTCTTCGCCGACAGGAAGGGCATCATAAGGAGATGGCAGCGTAACATCGGGTTGGACGCCCTTGTGCTGGGTGGAGCCCCCCGACACGCGATAGAACTTGAAGGTGGTAATCTTGAGCGACCCGGCCACGTCCTTCGGGGGGGGGCGTCTCATCCGCAGCAAGAGGGGTGTCTCGAGGGAAATGAGGTTCTGAACGGTACCCTTGCCGTGCGTTGTCGTCCCAACGACGAGCCCTCGATCGTAGTCCTGGATGGCGCCGGCCAGGATCTCGGAGGCCGATGCGCTGAGGACACTGGTCAGCACCATGAGCGGGCCACCGTAGAGCATGGTCCTGTCCTCGTCCACCTGCACCTGGACCTGCCCGAGGGCGTTACGTATCTGGACGACCGGCCCGTCCTCGATGAATAGACCTGTCAAGGCGACAGCCTCGTCCAACGCGCCACCGCCATTCGCCCGAAGATCGAGCACGAGCCCGTCGATACCCTGGGCCTCGAGGTCCGCGAGCAGCGGTGCGACCTGCCTGGTCGTGCTCTTGTAGTCAGGGTCACCCCGGTTCCTGGCCTCGGTCTCCAGGTTGAACGATGGAACCTCGATGACACCAATGTGCAACGTCCGTCCGCTGGAGGTCTGTACGGATCGAATCGTCGCCTTGGGGTCGTTCGCCGTGATTTCGATCCGATCCCGCACGAGCCGGACTTCCTTGGTTTCGGAAGGGTCGCGGGCACCGGCCGGGATGACGGTCAGCCGAACCACCGTTCCCTTGCGACCGCGTATCTTCTTCACCACGTTGTCCAGCCTCATGTCTATGACGTCCTCGAACTCGCCGTCCCCCTGGGCCACGGCGATGATCTTGTCCTGGGGAGCCAACTGACCGCTCCGCTCCGCCGGACCTCCCTTGATCAGCTCCACGATGACCGTGTATTCCCCCTCTCGCCGAAGACTTGCGCCGATCCCCTCCAACGATTGCCCAAGCTCGATGTCGAAATTCTCTCGTGTGATGGGCTTGAGGTACGATGAGTGCGGGTCGAAACAGCTCGCCGCACTGGAGAGAAACTCCTCCAGCACGTCGGTCTCGTCGAGCTGCCGAATCGTGTCCAGCAGCCGGTCGTAACGTTTCTTCAGCAGGTCTATCGCATCCTGCTCCGGCTTGCCACGGAGCTTGAAACGAATCATGTCCTCCTTGAGCCGCTTCCGCCAGATGTCGTCGAGTTCGGCGGCGGTGGACGCCCAACCATGCTCGTGCCGCTCAAGATCGTAGGTCTCATCCACTGTGAAGTCGAATCCCTTGTCGAGCTGTGCCTGCACCGCGACCATCCGCTGCTCGATACGCTCCCGATACCGGTTGAAAATGTCGAAAGCCAGGGCCAGGTTCGCGGGATTCTCCTTGAGATCATCGTCCAGACGAAACCGGTTCGCCCGGAAGTCCTCGATGTCCGACGCCAGGAAGAAAAGATGGTTGTAGTCCAACGAGTCCAGATACGCCTCCAGGATGCGTCCCGACATCTCGTCATCCAACGGCGCTCGCCGATAGTGATAGTGCGTCAAGTAGTCCGCCACCACGGATGCGATGTAGGGCTGGTAGTCGGCCGGCTCGAGCGGACTGCTCGGAGGCGGAGTGAGCCCCAACGCTGCAACCGTCAGCCCTGCCAGGAACGCGAAAGTGGCTCGTCTCGTCATGTACGCCTCGAGCAGGTTCGCAGCGCCGGGAACCGCTGCTGATCCACCAAAACATCGTTTATGTATACCATCATGCAAGCTCGCCGGAAAGTGCTTCTCGAGCGGAACCGGTACGTCCGCTTGAGCGGGCGCAGGCGCGGCAGCGCTGCCAGGCGGCATCAAACCTCATGAGTTGAATGAATAGTAGTGGAATTGCAAGGAGTTGCGTATCTGGTGCGCCCACAGGGGCCAGTCGTGCGGCCCGTCCATGGGGTCGAACTCGCAATAGAAGCCGCGCTCCTGGAGAAATGCGACGAAACGCAGGTTGTTCGGAACGTGTTCCGACTCCCCGAGTCCGACGCCGACCCTGAACCGCATACCCAGTCCGCGCAAACGCGATTCATTCTCAAGCACGAGCCGATAGGTTTCGTCCCCGAAACCGCCGCTCAGGCTGCCGACGGAACAATACAGCTCAGGCCAGTTCAGCGCCATGCGAACGGCCCAGGCCGCCCCGAGCGACAGCCCCTCGACCCCGCGGTGTCCCCGGGATGGGATGGTTCGGAACTCGTTGTCGATATGCTCGATCAGATCCCCCCCGAGATATGCCGCGAACGCCGCATGCCGCTCCTCGGCAAGGGCAGCGCCATCCTTGTCGGGCATGACGATGATCATCTCACCGATCCGCCCCTCCCCGATCAGTGCGTCCATCTGCTCGTGGACATGCCCCTTGTCGATCCAGGTTCTCTCGTAGTCCATCAGGCCTGGAAGAAGATAGACTGTCGAATAGTGCCTCTCTTCCGCGTGCGGATAGCTCGCCGGGAGGTAGATACAGTAATTCTTCTCCCGGCCCAGAGCCATCGAGTAGAAAGAACGGTGCAATACCAATGCGTCGCTCATGATGCTCCCTCATCCCTCAGCCTCGCGCCTCGAGCGTGCCGAGTGCACCCTATCGGATGTGTGTCTGTTTTGCAAGCAAATGGTGGTGCCCCTTGATGCCACGCCTCGATCATGGATAGAATGGGCAAGAAGCGCCGACAGAACAGCGAGACAACCGGGCACCACAGCAGCACCAAGGGCTGTCCGACGACCAGAATAACACAGGGAATTCCGATGCGAGATCGACCCTTTCCGTCGAAAAAACACCGGGCCGGCATCGTGCAGCACCTGATAGCGGCTCTCCTCACCCTCCTTCTGTCAGCCGGGTGCAACAATGTCATCGACCCGCTCTACGGCCATGAACTGGGACGCGCGGAGTCGGCAGTCTACGGCTACGACTACAATACCCGGAATATCATCGTCGTCTTCTCCAACCTGGAAAACCTGTGCGCGAAGATGACCAGCGACTCCCAACCCATGGGGGAAGGAGACTGGGTCGTGTCCGCCTGGCGGACTGCGGACGGCACCGGCGGGTTCTTCAGCACCGTCGAGAACGGTGCCGTCGTGTCTCACGAGACCACCGGCGCCACCCTCGACGTGCGCATCCTGCCTTCGGAGGCCGAAGCGCTCGAGGGCGACCCTTGCAAGGGCACCGTCGAACTGGTCTTCGAGAATGGCGACACGGTAGCGACGCGGTTCAAGACATACTACTGTTCTCAAGCCCTCCTCAACGGCCTCCAGTAGAGGATGCAGCATCATGAAACCCAAGGCGTTCCTCCTGTGTTGCTCTCTCGCAGCGGCCTCCTTCTCGACCGGCTGCATGGAAGGACCGTTCGAAGAATGGCTCGAGTGTGTCGGCGAAGACGAAGCCGCCCCCCTCGTGGACCCCGGCGTGTCTCCCGACTTCGAGGTGGTCATCGAATTCGACCTGGATCAGCCCGACGACGAGTTGTGGGAGGACGACGTCGGCGCGGTCAAGATCCAGGTGTGGGACTGCATCGACCTCTCCTGGTGGACCCCCGTCGATCCCCAGCAGGTGATCCAGGTCTTTCTCAACAACACCGAGTGCGGATACTACGAAACGGTCTGGACCGAGTACTACGCATGCTATTCCACCGAAGGACCGGACGCCCCCTATCGCGACTACGACGGCGACGGCCTGACCCTGGCCGAGGGTGACTGCGACGACTTCGATGCTGGCATCCAGGGCGACATCGACGGGGACGGCCTCCCCGACTGCATCGACGAGGACGGCGATGGCTACACGCGCCTCGAGGGTGACTGCGACGACTCCGATCCTGCGGTGGTCTGGGTCGACAACGATCTGGACGGCACTTCCGACTGCATCGACGACGACCAGGATGGCTATTCCGAACTCCAGGGCGACCCGAACGACCTGGACCCGACCTTGTGCGGAACGGACGAAGACGGCGACGGGACCGACGACTGCCACGACGACGACGGCGACGGCCTATCCGAACTCCAGGGCGATTGCGACGATACCGACCCCGACACCGCCACCCTGGACAACGACCTCGATGGCACCAACGACTGCTCCGACGACGACGGAGACGGCTTGACCGAACTCCAGGGCGACTGCGATGACGCCGACCCCACCATCGGCGGCACGGACAATGACGGCGACGGGACCAGCGACTGCTCCGACGACGACGGCGACGGCCTGACCGAACTCCAGGGCGATTGCGACGACTCCAACCCCGCCGTCGGCAGCCTGGACAACGACCTCGATGGCACCAACGACTGCTCCGACGACGACGGCGACGGCTTGACCGAACTCCAGGGCGACTGCGACGACTCCGACCCCACCATCGGCGCCATCGACGGCGACGGCGACGGAACGAGCGACTGCACCGACGACGACGGAGACGGCATCTCCGAGTCGGCCGGAGATTGTGACGATACGGATCCCGGCGTGGCCGGCATGGACCAGGACCAGGATGGCACCAACGACTGCCTCGACGACGACGGCGACGGCCTGACCGAACGCCAGGGCGACTGCGACGACCAGGATCCCGCTATCGCCGGCATGGACCAGGACCAGGATGGCACCAACGACTGCCTCGACGACGACGGCGACGGGGCATCAGAGCGGGACGGGGACTGCAACGACCTCTCCGCCCAGGTCTACCCAGGCGCTTCCGACGGGTGCGACGGCACGGACAACGACTGCGACGGCGCCGTCGACGAAGACCCCGACATCGAGGCCTACCCCGACGCCGACGCCGATGGCTATGGCGACCAGGCGGCTGCCCCCGAGTTCACCTGCTCGCCTCCGCCGGGCTACGCAACCAACCGCCTGGACTGCGACGACGCCGACGCCGGCATCTCCCCGGCCACGGCCGAGGTGCCCGACAATGGGATCGACGAGAACTGTGACGGCCTGGATTTCCCGGTGCAGGCGGCGGTCACCGTGGATGGTGAACCCCTTTTCGCCGGTGTGCCAACCTTTTCCCGTATTCAAGATGCCATCGATGCTGCCAGCGGCGGGGATACTGTCGTGGTCGGCCCCGGGACCTACTACGAAAAGATCGACTTCGCCGGCAAAAACCTCTACCTCGTCAGCACGAACGGTCCGGATGACACGATCATCGATGCGGGAGGCCTCGAGGACGACCCGGCCGGGCACGACTCGGTTTTCCTGTTCACGAACGGCGAGGGACTCGACAGCCCAGCCGTGGTCAAGGGGTTCACGATCACCGGCGGACGCGGAACCGAAGGTGGCACCTGCGGCTACGCGCTCGGCGAACTCACCGGGCTCCGCTACGGCGGCGCCATCTGCACCCGGGGCGCGTCCCCGAGAATCGAAGGGAACATCATCGAACTCAACGAGGTCTCCGGAAGTGGGGGCGCGCTCTACCTCGACCTGGCACCCGCCGCCGTGGTGGACAACATCATTCGCTGGAACAGCGCCGCCTACGATGCGGCCGGCATCAATCTCTCCCAGTCCAGCGGGGAAATCTCCGGCAACCTGATCGCCGAAAACCATGCCGGCCGTGACGGTGCCGGTATCTACGCCTTCGACAGCGGCCCGGTCATCGTCGACAACGTGATCGTCTACAACCGCTCCGAAGACCTGGACGATGTCCCGGTGGTCCCCGGAAAAGGCGCCGGAATCTGCCTCTACGAGGCCTACGCCGTCATCCGCAACAACGTCATCGCATACAACGACGCTGCCGACAAGGACGGGGGCGGGATCTGGATCGCCAACACGGCCAGCGGTGGCGAACTGACGAACAACACCTTGGCCGGAAACCATGCCGTGGGCGAAGGCGGCGCCATTCGCATGGTGTCGGGCTCGATGGACATGACCAACAACATCCTGGCTTTCAACACGGCCGCGAGCGGTGCCAACGTCATGGTGACTTCGCCCGGTTTCCTCACATCCCAATACAACCTCTTCTTCCTCCCATCCGGCTCCGACGGCCTCACCGGTTTGAGCACCACCGAACACGACCTCAACCAGGATCCGCTGTTCGTCGACGATCCCACCGATGACATTCCCGAAGACGACGACTACCACCTGGCCCAAGGGTCCCCGGCCATCGACTCCGGCCATCCCGACGCCGGCTACGACGACCCGGATGACACCCGGAACGACCGCGGCGCCTTCGGCGGACCACTCGCCCTCGACCTGCCCTTCTCCGACATGGCCCAGGTCGCATCAGCTCTCGAGGACTGAAGTCACCCCGTGCCGCGCGCTCGATCGCGGATGCTCGCCCTCCCGCCCTCGGTTCATGCCACCCGCTCGAGGCCCTCAGCACACCCGCGCGCTTGACCCGTCGCGCTCGATGGGCTATGCATTCCTCGAGGATCTCTGCCACCCTGGCGGCACAACATTCGGGAGCCTCCATTGCGCACAGCCTCTCACAACCTGCTCGTCCAGGGCATCCTGCCCGCTCTTCTCGCCGCCTCGACCGCCGTGGGATCGCCGGGATGTCTCCCCGTGCCACGGACGGGCGACACCCCTGTTGCCCAAAGCCACCAGGAGACACCAGCAGCCGATGCCCCTCTTGCCCCCCTCACGCCGGACGCCGGTCCCGCGGAACCCGCAGCGCTCGAGGTCGACGACGATCCGGATCCCGCCTGCTCGAAGCCCGAGACGGGCGACGACAGGCCGCCCCCACCCCACCCGCAGCCAGTGTCGCTCCGTATCACCGCTATCGGCGATGTCAACTTCAACCGGAACAGGGTGGCAGTCCGCCCCGACGGCATCGATGTCTGGGGAGACATCGTCGCCTTCGCCACCCTGACACAGGGCCTCGAAGGTTGGATCGACGGGGACGTCAATTTCGCCAACATCGAGACTGTGGTGACGGCCCGAAACGATTTCCAGACCGTGGACCCCGGCAAGGCCTTCTGCTTCAGGAGCCACCCCAACGGCGTGGCACAGTTGATTCACACCGGCTTCAACCTCTTCTGCCTCGCCAACAACCACGCCTACGACTACGGCGACACCGGCATCCGCGAAACCCTCGCCAACCTGGCGCACTTCGCTGCTACCTCCAATATCGCCTACACCGGCATCGGTGAAGACTTCGACCAGGCCGCTTCCCCGGCCGTTCTCGAGGTCAACGGCGTTCGGATCGGGATGGTCGCGATCGGTATCGGCGGCCCGACTGCCGCTCGAGCAGCCCACGATAAACCCGGCGTGGCCCACGTGAGCCGCTACCGGGACGCCTTGGAGAAACTGCGCGACGCCGACGTGGACATTCGCATCCTCTCCAACCACGATGGCAAGGAGGGAATCCTGTACCCCATCGATCGCCAACTCATGGTCGACCGGGTGGCCATACGGGACTACGACGTGGATGTCGTGCTCGGCCACCACCCCCACCGCGTCCAGGGCGTGGAGCGTTACCTGGACGGGCTGATCTTCTACAGCCTGGGCAACGGGATCATGCGGGGTGCCGCCGACATCGGCGGGCGCAAGGTGGGCGAACTCCACGCCGACTTCGGCCTGCTCGCCCGCATGGACATCTCCTGGGACCCCTCGAGCCGAACCATCACGTTCAGGCGGATAGAGGCCGTGCCGCTCCATGGGATGCACAGCAGCCCTGGGGTCTTCGAGCCGGATGAGGCCGCAGCCAGGATTCGCACCCTGAACCGCATTTCCGAGCCCGCCTATCTCGAGCAGGACATTTCCCCGGGCTGCCCCGAAAGGTCGCGGAACGAGCGGATCGTCTTCCAACACACCGGCGTCATGGGCGTCGTCGAGTTCCCGTGAGGCCTGACGGCAACGGCACGGATGGTCCCAGCACGGCCCGGGAACGCCCGGTGGGCCGGCCCCTGCTACCCCCCGTTCCTCCTGCCGCTCCGCAGTAGGAGGGTGATGAACAACGGCCCCCCCACCACTGACGTGATGATGCCCACCGGCAACTCGGAAGGTGACAGGAGTGTCCGGGCCGCGCAGTCGCACAGGGCGAGCACGGCCCCGCCGAGGAGGAACGATGCGGGGAGGACCACCCGCTGGTCGACGCCGCTCAACCGGCGCACGGCGTGAGGCACAATCAGCCCGACGAACGCGATGGGACCGGCCGCACTCACCACCGCCGCCGTGCTCAGCCCGGCACCGAGGAATACGTCTCGCTGCACCTGCCCCACCTCCACCCCATGGCCTCGAGCCAGGTCGTTTCCCAACGCGAGGTGGTTGAGATCCCTCGAATGGAAGAGCACAACGCCGGCGCCGGGAAGCAGCAACGGGGAGATCGACGCCAGGTCCCTGAATCCCACCGTGCCGAGTCCTCCCATGATCCACCGCTGAAACACCATGAGCTTGTGCGGCGTAGTGACGTAGGTGAGCATCACGATGACGCCCATGCATACGACGCTGACGGAGATGCCCGCCAGCAGGAGGGTCTGTAGCCCGATACCGGCGGGCCCGGATGCCAGGCGATAGATCAACCACAGGGTGAGTGCTGCACCGGCCAGTGCGAACAACTGGGTGGAATAGAACGGGCCCCAGGTGAGGGCCAACGCGGGAAACACGATGGTCAGGAACGCGCCGAGGGAGGCACCCCCGGTAATCCCCAGGGTGTAGGGCTCCACCAGGGGATTGCGGAACAAGACCTGCAGCGCGGCACCGGACACCGCCAGCGTCCCTCCGGCGAGCAGGCCGAGCCAGACCCGGGGCACACGCAAGGTGAAGAAAATGTGCCCTCCCCGGTCCCCAGCCCCCTCGAGCCACCTGACCACGGCATGCCACGATACCGGTTCCGGCCCGATCCACGGGGCACCTGCGGCCACGACGACAAAGAGGACAAGATAGGGAGCAACACGTCTCAGCATCCCAAGCCCTCGAGTGCAGACCGTTCCGTCACGCCCGGTCACGGCCTCGGAAGTACCATCGGGCAGTCGACCAGGGGATGACGGTGCACCAGCACCTCGGCACCGTAGACCCGCTCCATGGTCTCCCCGGTCAAGACCTCCCCGGGAGAACCCTGCTGACTCACCTTTCCGTGCTCCAAGAGCAGCAGCCGGCGGAAGAACAGCGAGGCCAGGTTGAGGTCGTGGGTGACCGCGACCACCGCCATGCCCTTCCGCGACAACGCAACGAAAAGTCGGTGAAGCCGCACCTGGTGCTCCACGTCCAGCGCGGCCGTCGGTTCGTCGAGGAGCAGCACTTCGGGCTCCTGCGCCAACACCGAGGCCAGAAGCACACGCTTGTACTCCCCACCGGAAAGCCGCGACAACGGCCGGGTCCTGAGCGGCACCAACCCCGTCGCGTCCAGCGTGGCCTCCACGACCTCATCATGACGACCCCGCATTCGACCGAACCCCTCGAGGTGCGGATAACGTCCCATCCGGACCACCTCCTCGACGGTGAAATCCAACATGGACGAGACCGTCTGGGGCAGGTAGGCGATTCTCCGGGCAATCTCCCGGCGCTCCAGGGCCTCCAATTCCGTGCCGCGCTGAAAAACACGGCCGCTGTCCGGCCGCAAGACTCCGGCGGCGATCTTCAACAACGTGCTCTTCCCCGAGCCGTTGGGGCCGATGATACCCACCCGTTCGCCCGGCGATACCTCGAGCCGCTCCACCTCGAGCCGCCACCCTGCTCCAGGGTACCGGTAGCCAATGACGATCATCGACAGGATGGCCTCACTCATCGGCAAACAACTCCGGGTGCAGCGCCCGGGCGAACGCCAGCGCGGTCTCGGGGACTCGAGGTCCAGGTATCTGGAACTCGTCTCCATACAGGTAGCGAATCCTGCCGCTGGCGACCGCGGGCAGCCCGGCCAGCGCGGCCCAGTCCTGCTCGAGCCGTCGCTCTGCCTCGACACCTACCGGCCGGGCGTACACCTCGAGGATGACCTCCGGCGCACTGCTGACCAGGGCTTCTTTCGACACCACCGGCCAGGACCCGGTCGCTCCGGCAAAAACGTTCCGCCCCCCCGCGATCTGCAAGAGGTCGTTCAGGAACGAGCCCGGACCACAGGTGTACAGCGTGCCAAGGTTTCCAGGTGTCCGCCCGAAGGTCAGGAAGACTGGGACTCGGCGCGCTCCCTGCACCGTTTCCGCCACAGCGGTGAGCCGCCGGTCCACCTGCCGCCGCAGCCGCCGGGCCTCGCCCGCGACACCAAGCACGCCGCCTAGATCGAAAATCACCCGCCGGAGATCGGGCAGGGAATCAAGCCGGCCCACAGAGTGGAACCGCACCCCCTCTCGCGCGGCCCACGCCTCGAGCCGCTCGTGCCTCCCCTGCACGATGACCAGGTCCGGCGCCAGCATGGCAAGGCGCTCGAGGTTGGGGTTGTACAGGCTGCCGATTCGTGGGAGGGCGAGCGCCTCTGGAGGGAAGGCACAGTCGTCGCCCACCGCGGCCACCCGGTGGCCCTGGCCCAGCGCAAAAACCAGCTCGGTCAGCGCCGGACTCCCGGGGACAATGCGGCGGAACGTTTCGGCCCGGGTCTCCGGTCGAGACCCTTGAACCTGCCATCCGCGCTGCTGGACGCGGTCGTCGATGAGCAGCAGGACCCAGGACAGGAGGATCCCGGCCAAAAAGAGGCTTGCCACGACCGCCAGAGACCGCCGCGTCGCACGGGATGGTTTGTGTCCTCGACCACTCACCCGGCCTCCCTGGCCCCGAAGCAGGATCCCGGGCGGCGCGGGCTCGCCGGAAAACGGGAGGACCCGCCGGCACGCGGTCCACCAAAAAAACAGGATCCCCGGCCCCTCCCGGGCCGCGAATACCAGACTGAGAACATGCGGCTCGAGGTGTTCCGGTGACCCTGTGGACTCGATGACACCATCTATTCTATCCCACCACGAGAGGAATGCAACCCTCGAGCCCACCCCGAATACCACGCGCCGGTCGTCATCGCGCCTCGAGCACGACTCCGCAAAACGCGCACCCTGAACCCAGTCGCCGACGAGGCCAAGCACAACGCGCGGCCACCCATCACGCATCACTAATCAAGCGGTACAGGGTCTTGCGGTCGATCCCCAGGATCGCGGCGGCTTTCGACTTGTTGCCCCCTGCTTCGTCCAGGATCCACTTCGCATACCGACGATTGAGTTCCTCGAGCGTCGGACGGTCCGAAGTCAAGCTATTGGTTTCCAGGGACACCTCCTCCGTTCCCCCGATGTTCTCGGGCAGGTCGGAGGGAAGAATCACCCCCCCGTGGCACAGCACGACCGCGCGCGCGATGGTATTCTCGAGTTCCCTCACGTTCCCGGGCCAGGCATGGGCGACGAGCCGTTCCATCGTTTGGGGCGCTACGACGACCGGCTTGCCGTTCTCCCGTTCGTGCCGGGCGAGGAAGTGGTAGACGAGCAGCGGGATGTCCTCCCGCCGTTCGCGAAGGGGAGGCAGCCGGATGCTGACCACGTTGAGCCGGTAGAACAGGTCCTCGCGGAATGACCCACTGTCGACCATGGTCTCGAGGATCTCGTTGGTGGCGGACAGGATTCGGACGCTCACCCACTGGGTACGGTTGGCCCCGACGCGCCGGATCTCACCCTCCTGGAGCACGCGCAGGAGCTGGGTCTGCATCTTCCGCCCGATCGCATGAATCTCGTCAAGGAAGACCGTGCCCCCGTTGGCCTCCTCGAACAGACCGGCTCGAGACGTGAGTGCGCCGGTGAACGAGCCCTTCTCGTGACCGAATAGTTCACTCTCCAGCAC
The DNA here is from genome assembly GCA_024278455.1 of Myxococcota bacterium. Lineage (GTDB taxonomy): Bacteria > Myxococcota_A > UBA796 > JAJRTE01 > JAJRTE01 > JAJRTE01. Next base: position 15,460 of record JAJRTE010000011.1, on the reverse strand, counting down.
CCCCTCGGCAAGGGCGCCACAGTTGACGGCGACGAACGGCTTGTCGGCTCGAGCGCTCTCGGCGTGGATGGCTCGCGCCACCAGTTCCTTGCCGGTGCCCGATTCCCCGGTGATCAGCACCGGAACGTTCGAAGGCGCGACTCGAGCCACCATCTTGTACACCTCGAGCATCCTGGGTGACCGCCCGACGATGCTGGCGAGGTGGTACTTCTCCTTGAGGGAACGCTTGAGCAGGCGGTTTTCCTTGGCGAGCCGCCGCTGGGTAACGGCACGCTCGCACACCTGCTTGAGTCCCTCGACCTGGTACGGCTTGGACAGGTAGTCGTAAGCTCCCTTCCGGATGGCCTCCATGGCCCCGTCGATGTCCCCGAAGGCCGTCAAAAGGACCACCGGTGTGTCCGGCGCCTTCTCCTTGGCCGCAGCGAGGACCTGGAACCCGTCCGTCCTGCCCATGCGGATGTCGCTCAGGACCAGATCGAAACGGTCCGGCTCGATCGCGGCCACGGCCTCTTCGCCGTCCCCGGCGCAGGTGACCCGGTAGCCGCATCCCGCCAGGATACGCTCGAGCAAATCTCGAGCCGCCTTGTCGTCGTCGACAACGAGCACGTGTGGTGAGGGGTGGGTGGCGACCATGGTACTGGTTCCTCCTGCATGGCGATCCGTTCGCCCCGCGCGTCCCGCTATTCTGGCCCAACATGCCGCCGGTGTCCAGGAGGGAAGTGGGGCAGGTCGCGGACCAGAGGGGTCGCCCACCCGGTTCGGCAACGACGCAGACTTCCGCGCGCCTGGATATCTTGACCTCGTTCGGGTCGAACGGTAAGTATCTTGGGTACCGCTGTGCACGGCGAAGACTCGGAGTGGCGATGTCACACTTTCAACTGGTCACGGCGTTCGAGCCGAAGGGAGACCAGCCCCAGGCCATCGATGCGCTCGCGCGCGGAATAGCGCGAGGTGTCCGCCACCAGACGCTGCTGGGGGTCACGGGGTCCGGAAAGACGTTCACCATGGCCAGCGTGATCGCCAGGGTCAACCGCCCGGCCCTGGTGATCGCTCCCAACAAGACGCTCGCCGCGCAGCTTTTCGGGGAATTCAAGCAGCTCTTTCCGCACAACGCGGTCGAGTATTTCGTGAGCTACTACGACTACTACCAGCCGGAGGCCTACGTCCCGTCCTCGGACACCTACATCGAAAAGGACGCATCCATCAACGAACGTATCGACAAGCTGCGCCACTCGGCAACCCGATCGCTGCTCGAGCGCAGGGACGTGCTGATCGTGGCGTCCGTGTCGTGCATCTACGGACTCGGTTCGCCAGAAGCCTACCACGGGATGTTGCTGTGCCTGGACCAAGGCCAGGAGGTCGGCCGCCGGACGATCCTTTCACGCCTCATCGAAATGCAGTACGATCGCAACGACACCGACTTCCATCGCGGCACCTTCCGCGTGAGAGGGGACACGATAGAAATCTTCCCTGCACACGAAGACGAACATGCCATCCGGATCGAACTGTGGGGCGACGAGATCGACGCCTTGCACGAGATCGACCCCCTGCGGGGCAAGGCCACCCGGCGGCTCGAGCGCGTCACGATCTACCCGGCCAGCCACTACGTCACCGAAGCAGACACCATCCGGGTCGCCATGAGCAACATTGGCCGGGAACTCGAGGCGCGCCTTTCGGAGCTGCACGCCGAGGGGAGACTCCTGGAAGCGCAACGGCTCGAGAGCCGGACCCGCTACGACCTCGAGATGCTCGCCGAAATGGGATACTGCACCGGGATCGAGAACTACTCCCGCCACCTGACCGGACGGCGACCTGGAGACCCCCCCCCCACGTTGCTGGACTTCTTTCCAAGGGACTTCGTCACCTTCATCGACGAATCGCACATCGCCGTCCCGCAGATCGGGGGCATGTACCGGGGCGACCGGGCGCGCAAGGAGACGCTCGTCGAGCACGGATTCCGCCTCCCCTCGGCCCTCGACAACCGCCCGCTGCGCTTCGACGAGTTCCAGACACTCGTCAACCAGGTCATCTACGTCTCGGCCACTCCGGCCGAGTACGAACTGCGCATGAGCAAAGGCCTCGTCGTCGAGCAGATCGTCAGGCCCACCGGCCTGCTGGAGCCCCGCATCGAAGTGCGGCCGGCAGCGACCCAGGTCGATGACGTGCTCGAGCAGATCCGCGCCCGGGTCGAGGCCGACAAGCGCGTTCTGGTCACAACGCTGACCAAGCGGATGGCCGAAGACTTGACCGAATACCTCGCCGATGTGGGCATTCGCGCTCGATACCTCCACTCGGACATCGACACCCTCGAGCGCATCGAAATCATCCAGGACCTCCGGCTCGGAGAGTTCGACGTGCTCGTGGGCATCAACCTCTTGCGGGAAGGGCTGGACATCCCGGAAGTGTCCCTGGTGGCCATCCTGGACGCCGACAAGGAGGGTTTCCTCCGATCGGAACGGTCCCTCATCCAGACGTGCGGAAGGGCAGCCCGAAACGTCGACGGCATGGTCATCCTCTACGCCGACCAGGTCACCCGGTCCATGCAGGCGACCATCGACGAGACCAACCGCCGCCGCAAAAAGCAGCAAGCCTTCAATGCCGCCCACGGCATCACCCCCCTGTCGATCAAAAAGGACATACACAACCTCCTCGAGTCCATCTACGAACGTGATTACGTGACCTATCCCGCCGGGAACCGCAAGGGGAAGACGCCGGTGCCGCCGGAGGACCGCGCACTCTCGCCGGTGGAACGGGAACGGCGCATCCGCGAACTGACAAAGGAGATGAAACTCGCCGCGGAAATCCTCGAGTTCGAGCGGGCAGCGGAACTGCGCGACCGCATCAAGGCGCTCGAGCAGGAACAACTGGGACTGCTGGGTGCGCGATGAGGGGCTCGACCGAGACGATCGAACGCGCCAGACATGTCTGATGGTGCCCGCAGCCCGGGACGGAGCGTGGATGGTTGTTCGCTGGCGGACTATGGGCTAAGGGTGACGAACTTGAAGTTCGCCAACTGAGCTTGGCCGGCACTGTAGAGCACCTTGGAAAGCAGCTCGTAGTCTATGTGCCGGTCCCCGACGACGAGCATTTCACCCTTGAACGGGGTGCCGCCGAGGGATTCGATCTTCTTGTGGTGCTCCACCTTGGTCAGCAGGGTATCCCTCAGCTTCGTGATGAGCAGCGGTTGCTCGGCGATGGGCGTGTCTTCCGGGCGCACCCTCCCGTTGTCCAGGTTGAGCACAGGTTGGTCATCGACGCTGATATCCTTGCGCGACACCGCCACGGTGATGGCATTTTTCATGGCGATTTGCGTATCCGAGATGGGCGGATTGAGCCCCTCGCGAAGGTTGGCGGCAGGTGTGGTGTTGTAGTTTTTGAGCAGAAACACCACCAAGATGGTCAGGATGTCCATCATGGCAGTGAGGTTCAGCTCCTTTTCGGCCGGGCCGTCGCCCTCTCGCTCCGCTCTCCGGGCCTTGCGACGGGCTTTCTTCTCCTTCAAGACCGCGTCGTCCAACGTGTCGTCACCCGTCGCGCCTGCTTTTACGATATCATCTGCCATGACTCTCAATTCCTCGACTTTACTGCGGACAGCGGCCGTCCGACCCTTACCGGACGCCGAGCAGCACGTCTGGAAACATGATCCCCCCCCCGGTGTCCCGCCGAATGGCATCCATGGTCTGCACGAGCGTATTGTAGTCGACCGCCTTGTCCGGGGCGATGGTCAACGCCGTGACAGCGGGCGCCATTCGTTTGACCTCCATCATCTTCTTCTGCAGCCCATCGAAATCGTAGTTTCCATTGGGAAGGCACTTGATGGTCGGCTCCCCTTCCGGTGTGCCCTCCATGAACTTGCCATTGAGCGAAATCAGGAAACCCTGCTTGTGAATGATCCCCAGTACCACGGCCAACCGCTGCTCCGGAGGAGGCGTGCCGTCACCCTCATCCTGAGTCTCTCCAATCGCGGGAACCGACACGTTGATGATCTTCATCTGAAGGAAGGACGTCATCGAGAACAGCATGAAAATGATCAGGTTGACCATGATGTCCATGTAGGGCACCAGGTTCAACTCCGAGATTTCTTCCAGTGTGACGTGTCTTCTCATTCGCATGGGGCATTTCCCTGACGGTACTGGTTGACGTCCCCTGCCCTATCTTGCGGTCCGCCTCGATCCGATCGTGTTGCGAAACCGCCGCCGGCAGTTCGATCGACGAGGCGGACCCGCCGGGAAAGAGGCCGGGCTCGAGGCATATCGATCGCCTATCGCGAAGCCGCGTGCCCTTCTTCTCCGACCGTGAACCGCCTGCTGGAGAGCAGGTTCTCCATCCGGACCGCGGCGAGATCGAGGTCTTCGGTCATGGTCCGGGACTGCCCGCTGAGGAAGAGGTGCGCGAGGATGTTGGTCACCGCGATGCTGAGTCCGAACGCGGTGTTGTTCATGGCCTCGGAAATACCCTCGGTCAGCAAGGTCGTCTTCTGCTCCGACGTGGCCAGACTGACCGCCTTGAACGCTCGAATCAGCCCTACGATCGTCCCGATCAGTCCGACCAGCGTGGCGATGTTCGCCAGCGACCACATCGTCTGAATACGCTTTTGCAGGAGCGGTGTGAACTCCAAGAGCGCCTCCTCGAGAGCCGCGGACACCGCGGCACGCCCCTTGTGCGCCGCGAGGAGACCCGACTTCACCACTCGAGGCAGGATTGCCCTGGGAACCGTGTTGCAGAGCTTGATCGCCCGGTCGATATTGTTGGCCAGGATCAGCTTTTCGGCCTGCTCCAGAAAAGCACGACCGTGGATGTTGTACTCGAAATACAGACGGTAGGTTCGTTCGGCGACGACGGCAATCGTGGAGATGGACACCACGATGTTGATGTACATGAACGGGCCGCCCTGGCGAACGAATTCGGCAATCTCTGCAAACATTGAATGCTCCTAGCGGAAAATCAACGCTCTCCCCCGGCGGTCTCTGCCGGAAGAATCAAGACAACAGTTGGACCTGTCCCGGGCACGATGTTCTCCTGGAGACCCTGGCCATCTCCGTCATTCATCCCGAATCGAACACCCGCCGCGCCGTGCGCCGCCAACCGCGGGAAACGCTCGAACATCGTGCCTGCCCAGTGGATACACGACTCTGGAAAGGCGCCGGAAAACCGGTAACCATTATTTTCATGGTTATGACGCAAAGTCAAGCAAGAATGTTGTTGAGGAATTGACAGAACAAGACTCTGCCGGGCGCGCACCCGGGGGCAAAACGGACAGGAATCGAATGAACGCTTCGCACCGGGACAGGATCCCGGCCACCCCCGGCTGCCTGCGTAACGCCCGTACAGGGAAACCTCGAACAAACACGGCACGCCCTCGATAAAAAAGGCTCCAGGTCTCGAGAGCGGGCACGAAACCCCGGCAAAGGGAACGTCGAGCAGCATGGATTCGCGCACGAAACAGCCTGGGGACACCGGCACCGCGCCCCCGGACGTCGAGGCGGAACACGCAGACCGACGCCGCGGCACGGTGCGGATTCGCCTCGGCACTTCCAGATCCCTGCCGGCCCGGGTCGACCGGCTGCCACGCCTGCCCGGCGTCTACCTGATGAAAAACGCCCACGGCAAGGTCATCTACGTCGGAAAAGCCGCGAATATCAGGGCTCGAGTTCGGAGCTACTTCTCCGGAAACGACGGCAGGGCCCAGGTCGCCTACCTCCTCCAGGAAGTCGCCGATATCGACTTCTCCCTGGCTTCCAGCCCGCGCGAGGCGCTGATCCTCGAAGACGTGCTCATCAAGAAGTTCCGTCCCCGGTACAACATTCGGCTCCGAGACGACAAGACCTACCTGTCCATACGCATCGATTTGCGCGATCCCTTCCCCCGCCTGGAATTGATGCGCCGGCCGCGGCAAGATGGCGCCCGCTACTTCGGGCCCTACCCGTCCGCCACCAGCGCACGCCAGACCGTGGTATTCATCAAACGCCACTTCCCCCTGCGGTCCTGCGAGGACACCGAGTTCCGGCGCCGGCGCCGGCCGTGCCTCGAGCACCAGATCGGTCGCTGCCCGGCCCCTTGCACCGGTCTCATCACCAGCGACGAATACCACGCCGTCGTCGCCCAGGTCATCCTGATTCTCGAGGGAAAGAACCGGGAACTCAGACAAATGCTCAAACAACAGATGACGCTCGAAGCCGAAGCGCTGGCATTCGAAAAAGCCGCCGCCCTTCGCGACCTGATACGCGCTCTCGACCTCGTCACCGCCCGGCAGGAGGCCATCACCAACACCCGTGTCGACGTGGACGCGGTCGGGTATTGTCGCGAGGGCGACGACATGGCAGTCACCGTGGTGCCGATGCGCAAGGGAAGGATGCAGGACAGCCGTTCCTTCGTGTTCACCGGTACGGTCGCCGGGGACAACGACCTCCTGTCAACCTTCCTGGTTCAATTCTACCGCGACGGGACAGGGATTCCGGCGGAGATCTCCGTGCCTGGCACCTTCGACCAGGCGGGGGATGTGGCGGAGGTCTTGACCGGCCGGGCCGGACACCGCGTCGCCGTGACCATCCCCCGGAGAGGACGAAAACGCCGCATGGTCGACCTCGCATCGCGCACGGCACAGGCCGTCCTCGCCCAGGAACGAGACCAGGGCTATCGAACGCTCCAGGCCGCCAGAGAGTTGCAAAAAATCCTCCGCCTCCCGGAACTCCCGCGCACCCTCGAATGCTTCGACATCTCCAACCTTTCCGGGCAACGTCCCGTGGGCTCGAAAGTCCGCTTCCGGGACGGTGCCCCGCAGAAGTCGGAATACCGGCACTACCGCGTAAAGACCCTCGAGGAAGTGCCCAACGACTACGGCATGATGGCAGAAATACTGACTCGGCGGTTGCAGCGCGGCATCCACGAAGGAGACCTCCCGGACATCCTGATCGTCGACGGCGGCAAGGGCCACCTCAACGTCGCCCGCCGCGTCACGGACCGGCTCGAGCTGAACACACTGCCGCTCCTGGCACTCGCCAAGCCGAACACGCCAGGCGACAGACCCGCCCCGCTCCGGCTGGACAAGGTGTACCTTCCGGGCCGCAAGAACGCGTTGATCCTGCCCTCCCATTCCCCGGCTCTACGGCTCCTGCAGGCGATCCGCGACGAATCACACCGTTTTGCCATTTCCCATCATAGAAAGTTGCGACAGAAGGCGATGAGTCGCTCCTCCCTCGAGCAGATCCCCGGTATCGGCCGCACCCGGAGCACGATGCTGCTCAAAGCTTTCGGGAGCGTGAAACGGCTGCGCGAGGCCGGCGAGGACGATATCGCCGCGGTGGACGGGGTGGGACCGGTCCTCGCCCGGCACATCAAGGCCTGGTTCGATGAGGGCACGGGGGATTCGGCCCACGCCAGGGAAGGGTAACCGCGGGCGGCGCACGCCGGAGCGGCCCGGCCACCGTGCCGGGCCCGGCCACGCTTCACAGCAGCGCGCGGTACAGCTCGACGTACCGATCGACGACACGCTCCAGGTCGAAACGCTCCTGCACCCGGCGCCGGGCCTCCATCCCCATCTCTCTCCGGCGTCTCGAGTCAGCCAGGAGTTCGACGAGCCTGCTGGCGAGGGCACTGGGATCTTCCTGCGGCACGATGTGGCCCGTCCGCCCTTCGTCGACCAAGTCGGTCGAGATACCCGGCAAGTCCGCCATGACCACCGGAAGACCGGCCGCGCCGGCTTCCATGACCGCATTCGGCAGTCCCTCCGACCGGGAAGGAAAAGCCATCACGTCGGCGGCCTGGTAGAACGCGGGCATGTCGCGCTGCCGCCCAACGAAACGGACGCTCGAGGCCACGCCCAGCTCGGCGATACGCTTCTGCAAGGCAGCCAGGAACGTCTTGCGTAGTTCGTTCTTTGCCGGATGCAGATGACTCTTCGGTCCGACAACCAGAAACAAGGCGTCCGGAACATCTCGCAGCACCGCTGGAACGGCCTCCACGAGGACATCGAAGCCCTTGCGCGGAACCATGTCCCCGACAGAGATCACGACGGGCACACCTTCCGGAAGCCCCAGCCGTCTCCGCACCACCTCCTTGTCGGGAGCGGGCGCAAACTGGGCCATGTCCACGCCCACCGGGATGACCACCAGCCGGTCTCGAGGCAGCGCCGTCCGCAAGTAGGCCTCCTTCAGGGCCGTCCCCAGGGCGATCCAGCGGTCGACTCGAACATACAGCCGGCGCGAAATGCAGCGCGGCCAGGCCGTCATGAGCGTCTCGGGGTCGTCGGCGTGGAGAAGCGTCATCTGGACTACCTGCTTCCGCCCCAACAACGCCGCGGGCACAATGGCCCACCGCGTCCCCATGTTGACGCCCGCGTGGTGCAGGATGTCGTGGCGCCCACCACGAAACGCCGACCATGCCGCGAGATGCAGCGCGCGGAGGTATCGTGCGGCTCGCCGCGTTCCCACCGGCCCGAAGCGACGTACCAGGATACCTTCCCGGTACTCCCGAACAGGCGTCCCCGCCATCCGCGGTGCCCACACTTCCACGAACACGCCCCGGGAACGCAGGCGCTGGCGGACCCGATCGAGCTGGATGGCGTGCCCGCTGAACGCTGGATGATACTGGGTGTGAATGAAGCAGATCCTGAGACGTTCCGACGTCGTATCACTCACGAGCCACCCCCTCGATAGTCCTCTCGCTCATGGGTCGAGACTCTCGAGACCGGATGGGGCAACGCTCGTATCGGTCATCGAGAGTGCTCCAACGCCGCGCCAAGGGAACCACGCCCCCCCGCCTTCCCGGCCGACAGGTGTCAGTCGATGACCTCCACCTCGTCCCGGCTCACTTTCCTGATGAGGTCACTCAACCGCCCACTCAGCACGCCGTCGTCGCGGTACACCGCGCGGAGCTGGCCGGCAAGGTCCTTGGCCCGGCGGAACGCACCAACCAGGTCACCGGAAACATCGATATCACTATCGAGCCGATTCATCAAGACCGACAACGGCGCTCCTTTTGCCCACAGGTACCCGAACGGCATGAGGTCCGGCGAAAAGGGCACCGGGAAGCCCATCAGTTCGGACCCGCCGAGCACCACGTCGCCGGTCTTGACGCGCAGTACCCGCGCGCGGAGATGCGCCCACCTGCCGGCCAGCGGATACCGGCTGACAACGCCTCGAGGCAGCTCATGCACGATGCTGGTCAACACACCGAACAACTCGTCCTCGTCCAGTTCCTCGAATATGCCCTCGAGAAGCAATTCGGTGACGAAGATCTCGTTTATCTGGACATGCATGAGGGCTCGAGCGCCGGCGTTGAACGATCCGTCGTCGTTGATGTATCCGGCAAGCTTGAGGAAATCGACCTTGTCCCGGAATCCCTCGATGAGCCCGGACTCGCGAGCCTCGATACGCCTGGCCAGGCTCCGGGCCGCCCTTCGCAACCGTCGCACCTCGCGCCCGGTCCGTTCCTCGTCGCCCCCATCCGGATCGCCGGACGCCGGCTGCAGCTTGCGCTCGAGCGCTTCGAGACGCGCACGATCGCGCTCGACCGACTTGAGGTTGTAGAAGTTGAGGAATGAGCGGCCCAGGATATCGTGGATCTCGCTCTCGGTGTGGCGATGGAGCAGGTTGACGACCGACGAGAAGCTGAGATTGAACGCACTCGAGATGCGCTCATAGCGCCCCTGGCGGTACAGCTCGAGAGACGCCCGGTCCCGGGGATAGTCCTCGAAGTCTTCGCGCACGATGACGTAGCCCACGTCGTCCATGCCGCGCCTGCCCGCCCTGCCGGCCTTCTGCTGAAACTGCCGGACGGTCAGGGGAACCACGCTTTCCCCGTTGAACTTGCGAACCGACTCGAACACCACCGTGCGCGCCGGCATGTTGATACCGAGGGCAAAGGTCGACGTGCAATAGAGAAGCTGGATGAGTCGCCGCTCGTATAGCTCCTCCACCAGCGCCTTCAACGCCACGTGGAGCCCGGCATGGTGGAACGCCACCCCCTGCCGATACATCTGCACGTGCACCTGCGTGAGCACCCCCGGATTCTCCTCCTCGAACCGGGAAAGCGCGCCATCGAGAGCACGCCTCGAGGCAGCGTCGAGCAGAGGACGGCGCAACACGCGGCTCGCCTGCCGCGCGAACATCTCCGTCTGCCGCCGGCTGAACACGAAATAGAGCACCGGCAAGTAGTCCGGACAGACCAGTTCCACCAGGTCGAGATGGCGCGTCGCACCGGCCCCTCTCCGGGAACCGCCGTGGTTCCGGTCCCTCCCGCGCGCGCGGCCCCGTCCCGATCTCCCTCCAGCACCGTCCTGCCCCGCCCCGCCTTGCCCCAACGCCTGCGCACCGTTCGACCCGTGCTTCCGGTAGGCACGCTGGAACGCCCGCTGGCCAACGATACCCACGTGACGGTTGGCCAGCAGCAGCTTGAGCGGCACGGTACGATGATCCTCCTCGACGACCACGATCTTCTCGTCTCGAACCAAGGAGAGCCACTCGGCAAAGTCGGCCACGTTCGGAAGCGTCGCGGACAGGGCGAGGATGCGCACCTCCCGCGGCAAGTAGATGAGCAGCTCCTCCCACACCGTTCCCCGCTCTTCGTCGTCGAGGAAGTGGGCCTCGTCGATGATGACGTGTGCGAGGTTTTCGGTTCGGTCGCCTTGCAACAAAATGTTGCGCATAATCTCCGTGGTCATGATCCGCAGCGGCGCATCGTTGTTGATCACCAGGTCACCGGTGACCAGCCCCACGCGCTGCCTGCCGTACAATCTGATATAATCGCGATACTTCTGGTTGGACAGCGCCTTGATGGGGGCCGTGTACACCACCTGGCGGCCGTTTCTCATGGCCTGATCGACCACGAAGTCGGCGATGATCGTCTTTCCGTTGCCGGTGGGAGCCGTGACGAGAACCGAACATCCGCGCCTGACAGCATCGATGGCTTCAGCCTGGAACCGGTCCAGGACCAGGCCGCGATAGGTGAGGGGGACCCCGCCTCCTGCCTCGCCGGCGTCCGGCGAACGTGCTTCCCCAGAATGATCTTCCGCCATGTACCAACCCAAGTTCCATGTTGACTTGTTGCCGAAGAGATCGCAGGGTAACCGATGCGCGTGCGAATGGCACGCCGAAATCGCCCGGGGGAGGCTCCCACGGGCGCTCGAGGGTGCTTGACTCGGCGGGACGGATGTTTACCCTTCGATGCGCGGAATGCGCTTGTCGCCGGTGCGGCACGAGGCATGGGGAGGGAGGGGTGAGAACGGCTTTTCCGCCCATCTTGTCGTCGCACGGACATGGACCGACCCGTTGGCGGAGCGTGTCATGATCGAAGTCAATGACCTGACCAAGCGTTACGGTGCCATCACCGCGGTCGACCACGTGTCGTTCAAGGTCGAGCCGGGTGAGATTCTCGGATTCCTTGGGCCCAACGGGGCGGGAAAGTCCACCACGATGAGAATTCTCACCGGGGCGCTTGGAGCCAATGAAGGAACGGCGACGATCGACGGGATCAGCATCGCCGACCACCCGAAGGCCGCGAAACGCAAGTTCGGCTACGTGCCCGAAGTGCCACCTCTGTACCTCGAGATGACCGTCAGGGGCTATGTCGAGTACGCGGCGCAACTTCGAGGCGTCCCGCGGAGAAAGCTGAAGCCCGCGGTGGCTCGAGCCTTGGAGGTCTGCTCGCTCGATGAGGTCGCGCACCGGCTGGTGGGACACCTCTCCAAGGGGTACCAGCAACGGGTGGGGCTTGCCCAGGCCCTGGTGCACGAACCGCCGGTACTCATCCTGGACGAACCCACCATCGGGCTGGACCCGAACCAGATCATTGGGATCCGGCAGCTCATCCGCGGCCTTGCCGGGAAGCACACGATCATTCTTTCCACCCACATCCTGCCCGAGGTCACGATGACCTGCCAGCGTGTGGTCATCATCAACAAGGGCAAGATCGTTGCCCAGGGGAGCATCGATGAGCTTTCGGCCCAACTGCAAAAGGGCGAACGGCTGTCGATCGTCCTTCGCAGGCCGGCGCCGGACACGGGCGAGCGCCTGCGCGCGGTTCGGGACGTGCTCCACGTCGCCGAAGAGACGGTGGGGTCCGGAAGCGCCCGGTACCTCGTCGATGTCGATGCTGGCAAGGACATTCGAGAAGAAATGGCGAAGCTGGCGGTGACTCGAGACTGGGGCCTGCTGGAACTGCGCAGGGAATCCTTGTCGCTGGAAGAAGTGTTCCGGGAACTGACGACCCGGGAAGAGACCGGCACGGGCAGGGTGGAGGTGGTGGCATGATGAACATCTACTACATCGCTCGCAAGGAGCTGCGCGAATACTTCATGTCGGTGATGGGCTACGTCTTTCTCACCATGCTGCTTTTTCTCACCGGCCTGTTCTTCTGGTTGCTGGTCACCTCCTACGCCGAGTACTCGTCGCAGGTGGCAGGCAGTCCCATGGCCGGCCAGTTGCCGAACCTCACCGATGCCGTGCTGGGCGGGTTGTTCGAAAACATGGGCGTCTTCTTCCTGTTCGTCAACCCCCTCATGGCCATGCGCCTGTTCGCCGAGGAGAGACGCAACCGCACCCTCGAGTTCCTTCTCACGTCCCCGGTCTCCTCCGGCGAAATCGTCGTGGGCAAGTTCGCGGGCTCCGTGGCCTTTTTCGCCGTATACCTCCTGCTGACGATCCAGTTTCCCCTGGTGCTCAGCAAACTGGGAACGGTGGACCCCGGCCCGGTACTGACCGCCTACCTCGGCGCACTCCTGCTCGGCGCCGCTTGCGTCGCCATCGGGATGCTGGCATCGTCGTTCACGCAGCACCAGCTCGTCGCCGGGATTCTCGCGTTCACCATGTCCCTCGTGCTGTGGGTCATCAGTCTCGCCGGCTCGGGACCGTCAAGCGACGAGGTGTGGAACTACTTGTCGATCCTTGAACAATACCAAGGCTTTACTCGAGGCTACCTCAAGCTGGAGGGCGGTGTCTACTACCTGTCCCTGATTGTCCTGTGCCTGTTTGCTGCCGTGCAGAGGCTCGAGACACTCCGACGGCAATAGGACGACAGGGCAGGAAAGCAATCCGGAGCGGTGCCCGGAGCGCCGCAGGCTCGAGCCCGACGCTGGGCGGGGCCGAAGGCGCATGTACCATCCTGGAGAGGTTCGATGAAACAGATTAGCAAGATCCTTGGCGCGCTCGGTCTGTTCCTGGTCGTGGTCGCGGTGCTCGGGGTGCTGATCACCAGGGAATTCTCCCTGCTGTACCAGATCATGGCCTTTGTTGGCCTCGGCCTCGGGTTTTTCTACGTCTATACGCACATAGACGATATCACGGCCCTCCTGTTCAGTCGCTCGGTCCGATACAGCAGCCTCGCTCTCCTGCTGACCGCCCTGTGCCTGGTCGTGCTCGTGCTGATCAACTTCATCGTGTCTCGCCACCCGGTCCGGTACGACGCCACCCGGGACAAGCTCTTCGGCCTGTCACCCCAGACGATCCAGGTGCTCGAGGGGCTCGAAGAGACCATCCAGGTCACCACGTTTTTCGATGAAGAGAGTGCGGCGGAACAGAAGTTCAAGGACCTCATCGACGCCTACAAGCTCCATACCGACAAACTGTCGGTGACCTTCGTCGATCCCTACCGGAACCCGACCGCGGTACGACAGTTCGACGTGAAGACCGCGGACACCGTGGTGCTGACACTCGGCGGCCGTGAGAAGAAGGTCACGGACATCAGCGAGCAGGAACTGACCAATGCCATCATCTCCTTGACCCGAAAGACTGGAAAGACGGTTTGTTTCCTGACAGGCCACGGGGAGAAATCTGTGGAAGACTACGAGCGGGAGGGGCTGTCGGAGGCCAAGACCGCGCTGGAGAAGCAGTCGTTCACGGTTGAAAGCGTGCGTCTCTACGAGACGCGAACGGTTCCGGAAGACTGTTCCGTCCTTGTCGTACCGGGTCCGACGCAACCGCTGATGGACCGCGAGCGAGAGATCCTGGATGGCTGGCTCGACACAGGTGGCCGGATGGTGTTCATGATCGATCCAGGGGCCGACCCTTCCCTCGCCGAGTACCTCGGTACCTGGGGGTTCAAGCTGGAGAACGACCTCGTGGTCGACCTGGTGGCGCGCGATTTCATGGGGGACTATGCCAGCCCGATCTGCGTCGCCGCGGGGGGGCACAAGATCACCGATCCGCTGATGCAGGTGCCCATCAGTTTCCCGGTGTCGCGCTCGGTCGAAAAGATGGAAAGCATCCCCCACCACGGCTGGCTCGTGTTCCTCATGCGGACGGGAAACAACGCCTGGGGCGAAATGGAACTACGTGGCGTGCTCGAGGGGAAGGGGCAAGAGGGAGGCGTCCCGGAATTCGACGAGGGCGTGGATGTACCCGGCCCGGTCAACCTGGCCGCTATTGCTACCTATCCCGTGGCTGCCGGGGAAGACTCGAGCGACGAGGACACACCGGCGCCGGAGAAGCCCGAGGAGGCCATGATCGCGGTTTTCGGCGACTCCGACTTTGTCTCCAACGCCTACTTTCGGGCGACCATGAACAGCGAACTGTTCCTGAACACGGTGGCCTACCTGGCTCGAGAAGAGGACCTGGTCTCTATCAGGCCGCGGGAATCGAAGGCCGAACCATTGTCGTTGACTCGAGCCCAGGCGGCTTTCGTGGGCTACATGTCACTGCTGGTCCTGCCCGGCGTCCCGTTCTGCCTGGGTCTCTACGTCTACTTCAGGAAACGTCATCTGTGATGGCCAGTCTGTGCCCGATCTCCGGATGACGCCGGAGAGCCCGAAGCTCCTGTTCCGCAAGGCGACAGCGGTGTTGCAGGCGGTACCTGGGGATGTCGATCGAGAGCCAGAAACGCCGGCCATCGAGGTCGTGCTCGACATCGATGCGCGCATGCGGGCCGGCGTGCTCGAGGTCGGCCAACAGGCCGTGCACCAGGCGCCGAAAGCTCCGGACCGCTCCTGGCTGGGCCTGGTACCACGCAAAATGCCGGTTTCGGCTGAAAGATGTCTCGAGTACGCGTTCGAAGGGGTCCTCGATTTCCGCAGGCCGGCCACCGTCGGCCCACCGTTCGCCTCCCGGCTCCTCGATTCGGCTCATGGGTCTGATCCTCGATAGTGCGTTCCCGCCGGGCAGGCCCGGCCGGCGTACTCCCCCGGGTAGGCCACGGCCTCGCCCGCGCCTCTTCCCGCTGCCACCGGTTGCCTCGATCGAAAACTCAACGCAGGCGCCTGGAGCCGCGTGCGGTGTGGGTCCTCCGGTAGTCAGAAGCCTCGATCCTCAAGATCGTACACATCTGCTTCAGTCTCGAGAAGATGCGCTCCCCGACACGTTCTTCCAGGGTCGGCATGAGGGCGCTCGAGGCGAGATTTCCGATGCCGGCGCGATGGCTGCCGCCCCCGTAGGCCGAAACCAGCGAGTGGCCCCGGTCTACGGTGGACTCCAGCGGGAAGTTCGTGGTGAACAGCGTGGTCTTCATCTGGTTGTACCGCTTACACACGATT
>JAJRTE010000172.1 GCA_024278455.1 Myxococcota bacterium | reverse complement strand
GGCCACGGTAGGGGCGGGTTTCAAACCCGCCCCCACGGGCATGGTACGCCGCAACACCAACCGCAACGTCATCCGGGGGGCGGGAAAACCCAACCGCAACGTCAACCGGGGGGCGCGGCGCGGAAACCGTTGGGGTGCGGCCACGGTAGGGGCGGGTTTCAAACCCGCCCCCACGGGCATGGTACGCCGCAACACCAACCGCAACGTCATCCGGGGGGCGGGAAAACCCAACCGCAACACCAACCGGGAGGCGCTTCGCGGCACCGGGATGGTCAGCCGAAGGCGCCGGAAGCTCCAGGAGATCTCGGGGCCACGCCTCGAGCCACGCTACCACGGTTGAGATACGGCCGCAAGACCGGGCAACGGCCGCACCATACCAAGGTGGCCCCGCACTTTTCGAGTTAACTTCCGAAGAATCGTGTCTAGATTGCAGGTGCCCGATGAAAACTTGGAGCACGCGCGACGGAAACCCTGGCACCAACTCGGCCCCAAGGAAGGCTCGATGGACAAGAAACATGGTATCAATCTGACCTACCTGGCGTTCGCCATCCTGGCCATCACGCTGTTTCAATCCTTGTGGAGTGAGATGCGCGGTGTGAAGCGCATCCCCTACAGCGAGTTCCAGACCCTGCTCGAGGCTGGCAAGGTTGAAGAGGTGTTGGCCACGACCAACGAGTTGTATGGGGAACTGAAGTCGGACGACAAGGGAGAGATGAAGCGATTCGTCACGACGAGAGTGGACCAGGACCTGGCGCAGGAACTCAAGAACTACGATGTCACGTTCGCGGCCAAAGTGGAGAGCCAGTGGTTGCCGGTCCTGATCTCGTGGGTCTTCCCGGTCCTGCTGGTGGTGTTCATCTGGCTATTCTTCATTCGCCGCCTCGCCGAGAAGGGCGGTGGACCGGGCTTCATGTCGATTGGCAAGAGCAAGGCCAAGATCTACGTGGAAACCGACACCAAGGAGACTTTCGACGACGTCGCCGGCGTGGACGAGGGCAAGGAGGAGCTGAGGGAGATTGTTGCTTTCTTGAAGGACCCCAAGAAGTACGGGCGACTGGGGGCCCGCATGCCCAAGGGCGTCCTCCTGGTCGGTCCGCCGGGAACAGGCAAAACGCTCCTGGCCAGGGCCGTGGCGGGCGAGGCCGGGGTGCCTTTCTTCTCCATCAGCGGCTCGGAATTCGTGGAGATGTTCGTCGGCGTGGGAGCTGCTCGAGTTCGCGATCTGTTCGAGCAGGCCAGAAGCAAGGCGCCCTGCATCATCTTCGTGGATGAACTCGATGCCCTCGGCCGTGTACGCAGCGCCGCAACGAATCTCGGCGGCCACGACGAGAAGGAGCAGACACTCAACCAGCTCCTGGTGGAACTCGACGGGTTCGACCCGGCGAGCGGTATCGTGTTGCTGGGAGCAACGAACCGCCCCGAGGTGCTGGACCCGGCGCTCCTCAGGGCCGGCCGCTTCGACCGGCAGATCCTCGTCGACCGTCCTGACAAGCAGGGACGAAGCGCCATCCTCAACGTGCACATCAAGAAGATCACGATGGACGACTCGGTTGCCATCGACCAGGTAGCGGCCCTCACCGCGGGATTCACCGGGGCGGACCTGGCCAACCTCGTCAACGAGGCCGCACTCGTCGCCACCCGGCGCGGGGCCGGCGCAGTGGAAATGCGGGACTTCAACGCCGCGATCGAGCGTATCGTCGCGGGGCTCGAAAGGAAGAACCGGCTCCTCAACGAGCGCGAACGCGAGATCGTCTCCTTCCACGAGATGGGCCACGCCCTCGTGGCCGCGTCGCTGCCCGGAACCGACACGGTGCACAAGGTGTCGATCATTCCTCGAGGCATCGGCGCGCTGGGCTACACCATCCAGCGGCCCACCGAGGACCGCTACCTGATGACACGGGAGGAGTTGGAGAACAAGATGGTCGTCCTTCTCGGCGGGCGCGCCGCAGAGCACGTCGTGTTCGAACACACGTCCACGGGCGCCGCCGACGACCTGAGTAAGGCCACCGAGATCGCCCGGAGCATGGTCACCCGCTACGGTATGTTTCCAGGGCTCGGCCACGCCACCTACGAAACCGAGCCGACGACATTCCTGGACGTGGCCGGTCCGCCCAGGCGAAACTACAGCGAGGAGACGGCACGGGAGATCGACTGCGCCATCCGGGGCCTCGTGCAGAAAGCCTTCGACCGGGCCCGCGACATCCTCGAGTCCAACCGGGAGCTTCTCGACGACGCGGCCAGACAGCTCCTCGAAAAAGAGACCCTCGAGCAAGAGGACCTCAAGGCCCTGTTGGGACGGGTCATGCTGTAAGGGCGGGTCTCAGACCCACCCCACTACCGTCCCATCACGGCAAGATCGACGCCAGCGACAACAGGATCGTCCGCGTGGCCTCCAGCATCCCGCGATAGTCCGACACGTGCAGCGCCAGCAAAAGCGCACGCACTCCCCGAGAGAGACGACCGGCCGGGTTGTCGTCCTCCATGGTCTTCGCCCAGACCCAGACCGCCTCCGCAACAGGAGAAGAAAGCGGCACGAGGACCTCCTCGCCAGGTGCCAGGTCGAGGAGGTCGTCCCAGGTCTCGAGGACTCGGCTACCCTCCATGGCCTCGACCACGGGTCCCTCTTCCTCCCCTTCCGCCGCCCGGGGAGCCTCTGCCTGGTCCCGCGCCCGGGTCCGGACCTGCTCCTGCGACTTGCTCTCTTCGTCTTGCATCCTCGCCACGGTATCCTCCGAGTGCCAGTTGATCGAACAGGCATGGAACCGATGGAACCGTACCGGGTGCGGCGTGGAGAATCAACCGTAAGATTCAACAGACAACCAGGCATGAGATTGGGCAGGCGCCACGCTGCATGCCGGTGCAGCCGACAGGATGTCCGAAGGATGCGCGCACCAGCGCAGCCGGCCCGGGAACCCGGGAGAGCGCCCTGCAGAAGACTACCGACGCTGGGAAGAGGAGGTGGGAACCCGTTCGGCAGGCCGACTTCGTTCACTCGACATCGTCTTCGACTCCCGGGCCTTGTCCCGCACGGGCCGGGTGCCGGCCTCGAGGGTCTGATTCACCTTGGCAACGATTTCGTAGATGAAGTTCGCCATGCCCGCCCCGGCATACGCTCGAGGAGGCACCAGGACAAAGCATAGGGCCAGCACCATGGCCAGGAATCTTCCGAACATTTGAGCATACCTCCTTCAGGGGCTTGAGGGACGCCGGAAGGTCCGTTTCGATCAGTCGTCAGAGGGCCGCAAGAGGGAATAGGCCGTCACCCGTCCATACAGATCGTCTACCAACCTGTCTCGAAGGCCGTGACCCATTGTGAACACCTCCCGCACGAACACCCGGGCGCTCCCAGGGCGTTCCTCCCGCAGTCTGTGCTCATAGCGCTCCAGACGCTCCTTGACCCCCCGCATCTCTTCGATAACCTTGTGGGTGAACGCCTCTCGATCCTCCTCGGGTACCTCGTAATAAACGACCCGGGCAAGCGCGCCGGGGTCGCTTGCGTAGACTTGGTGCGCATTGCCGAAAAGGGTCGGGAACAGGTACCCAAGAAGGGCTTTCACGTATCTCGAACTCGTGTGGGACCATACCGGGGTGCGTACCTTTGCTCTGTACATCTCCTGGTCCGCGGGGTGGTGCTCCAAGAGGCCCAGGTCCACGTAGGCCTCGAGCCGCCGGCGGATTTCGTCGGTGGTCGGCCGAATCGCCAGGGTGGCTTTCACGTGGTCCACGATGGTTCCCAGGGAGCGGTACTGGTCCCCGGCGCTGTCGAGAAACGTGGCGATGGCGAAAAACAGGCGTCCCGCCAGCGTGTTGGCATGGAGGGAGTCTTCATCCTTCACGGCCTCGGCCTCGTAGTCCTTGGCCATGCGGATCCAGGCATCGAGGGTGCGCACGGACACGCCCAGCGCCTTGGCGATCGCATCCCGGTCCGCGTGCTCGCGTGCCAGGACCAGTTGCCCGATCGAGCGTTTGATGACCCCGATGGCCTCGTCGAAGTTGCCGTAGTGGACCACGGCGCGGGCCCCCAGGGTCTCCAACACCAGTTCCGCATACTCGCGAAAATGATTGCCCGACATCTTGCTCCCCCAGCCTGTTCTGAGCACTTTTGGCAAGCATACCCCCCCGGACACGACGATGCAACGACTTTTCGGGGGGTCGAATGGTTCTCACCGAGGCCCCTGCACGACAAGAAACCGGCCTACCCTCGCAGGGACGGCGCGGGGGCGTCTGGAGGTCTCGTGGCAGGTTTCGACAGGCCGCTACTGGCAAGGATTGGGGCCGGACTTCAGAATCGTGAACGCATCGATGATGTGGCCTCGAGGCCAACCGTACATCTGGACCTCGGTGGTCCATGCGGAGTACTCGAGCTTGTTTCCTTCTATGGAGATCGACACGTAGTGGTTGCGGCCGGAGCAGGTGACGCTGCCTTCGGCGTTGCACACGGTGAACGGAGCGGTGGTGGCGCCTCCGCCTCCGGTCACCACGTAGACGGTGCCGGATGCGAAGTCGTCGACGGGCTGGGCTTCGTCGCCCCATCCCCCGTAGGAAGGTTCGAACCGTTCGTAGAAGTGGTTGTGGCTGGTGAACACGATATCCACGTGGTACTTGTCGAAGATGGGCACGAAGTACTCGTTCTGCCCTTTCTCGTTGGGTTCGTGGAACACGCCGAAGGGGTCGGAAGTGTAGATCGGATGATGGAAGAAGACGAACTTCCATTTCCTGGGATTGTTCGCCAAGACCTCGTCGAGCCATCGGGCCTGCATGGCGAAGTCGGTATAGGTCTGGGTGGACAGGGAGACGAAGATCGCGTCGGCGTAGGTGAAGTAGTAGAAGTCCTCCACGTCCGCGTAGGGCACGAACTCCCCGGTTTTGCTCTCCAGGTTGGTCGGGAGCTGATACACCTGGTTGTAGTAGGCCCCTGGACCGTCGACCGGGCCGTCGTCGTGGTTGCCGATGGTGTACATCAACGGGACATAGGGCGCCAGGTCCTCGATCTCGGACAACTCGTTGACCCATTCGTGCACGTACTCGCCTTCGTGGACGATATCGCCCCCGTGAAGGATGAATGCCGGGTCTGCCCGGCCGATGATCTCCTCGAGCAGATCGTGAAAGATCGGGGACGGTCCACGCTCGCTCTCGGAACGGCTGTCGCCGATGACCGCGAAATCGAAGTAGGAGCATTCCTCCCACGCTGGTTGTGCGGTTTCGAACTGGTAGTCCGGGCTCCACCCTCCCGCGTAGCTGCCCACACGGTAATGATAGGTCTGGAGTGGCTCGAGGTCTGTCAACACCACCTCGTGCACGTATCCCAGGCTCCCGCTGGCGAGGAAGCTCGTGCCATACTCCTCGAAACCGTACGCGGTCGTCGGTCCATACTGGACGACGGTGTCCTCCTCCGCCTCCGTATTCCATGCGATACCGATTTCGGTGCCCGTGTCGGCAGTGGCGTAGGACAACCGGACCTGGATCGGCTCTGCGACCGCCCCTGTCGGCGCGAGCAGGGCAAGGCCCAGGAGCAAGCGTCCGATTCTGACTTTGCGCATCGTTGATTCTCCTGTTTCGCGGGATGTGCGGATTCCCGGGGATCGACTCCAGCGCCGAATCGTGCCGCCCAGTTGTCGCCCCCCGCAGCCTCCGGGCAATCTCGTCTCGAGGGCATCGTAGCATCGGGCTTCCCGTGGCTCAAGTGGCGGCTGTCGCGGGGCGACTGGTGTATGCCAGCATCACACGGCGAGGAATTGCGTGTAGGTCACGGTCTCCTCGGCCCAACGGCGCTTGTAGTCAGCTTCCACGCCCATGTCGTACCACTGCACGCCTTCGGTGCACAGCCGCGTGATCATCTCCCAATGCACCAGGGCACCAAGGGACATCGGTGCGTACCGGGCGTCGTAGCTCGCCTGGAGTCCGCGAAAGGTGTCGCCGTTCACCGCACCGAAGACGAAGCCGACATCCACCCCCTCGTGCCCGGCGAAAAGGAACCGGAGCATGCCCGATCGCCAGGTGCGCCGGATGATGTGTTCGTAGAACAGCGCCATGTTGGGGTCCATGAGTCCGGTTCCGGCCCGGCCTTTCCAACTCCGCCTCTCCACGGCGACCATCCTCTCGTAGAGAGCCAGTGCTTCGGCCTCCGAAACCGATCGAGACGGCGCTCCGAACCCGATGCCCGAGGACCGCGCCGAGCGGCGGGCCCGCCGCAAGTTGGCACGAAACTTCCGCGTCCTTCGCCCGAGGAATCCGTCGCGCCCCCCCTCGAGACTCGCACGGACCACGCGCGTGGGCACGAGGTCCAATATCAACAGCTTACGGTCGAGCCTGGAGACCAGGAGTTTCTCCAGTGCCCCACCTTGGCGGACTCCCCCGACCAGTACGGGCAGCGGCCCGCTCCGCGCGCCGAGAAACGCGGAGAGAAACCCTTCCACGATACCTTCCGGATCTCGAGCGACGAAGGGACAGGCCATGCCCCACACCGACTCGAGCGGCTCCAGCACGACACCGAATCCTGGTTGGATGCCCAGCGCGAAAGAGACGAAACCGGCGGGCGAGCGCAACAGCCACACGGGGCGCTGTCGCGCGAAGGCGACGTGGGCGGCAAGCACCCACGCGGTCGAGGAACAGAAGGGATCCACGTCCGGGGACCGGGCCACCAGCCGATCGTATTCGGCGGCATGCCTCTCGAAGTCAACCAGCCGGAGCCTGTGGAGCGGAGGTCTCATGGACAACACCTGGGCCAAGGGGCGGTGCCCGCCGGCGAACGCCTCCCCAACAGCGGAACCGTCCCGGCCCCGGGAGGATCTTCCAACCGGTCCCTGTGCGCGGACACCCATTTTCTATACTATACCGGCGATCGCGACGCGAACGAAAAGTGCCACGTGCATCCCATCACACACCGGGCAGGTCTGCAGGCGCTGTCCCCTTGGCTCCCACAACACTTCGTGCTAGAGTAGCATGCAAGCTGAAACGAATGGCCGCCAACGGACCTCGAGAAGTGCGGGGCAGGACGGTGTGCGGTGCGGAATGCCGCGGATTCGGGACGAGGAGGATGGTGGGATGGCGACATACACATCTGGGCAGCGAGGCGAGGTACTGGAGAAGCTGAGGTCTGGTGGAACGTTCCGGGACGACACGCTCCGCCAGTTGACCCTGGACCGGCAAGACCTGTCCGGGTTGAGCATGATCTCCGGCCGTATCGAACGCTGCAGCCTGGGAGCAGCGATCCTCGAGGGCGGACGGTTCGATGCCTGCCGGATCACCAACACCAGCCTGCGCCAGGTCGCCGCCGACCACACCGCCTGGGTGGACGCTCGAGCCAGGTTGTCCGACCTTGCTGCCGCGAGCCTGCGCGGTGCCTGCTTCAATGCCTGTCGTTTCGAAGAAACGTTGATGGCCGGCATGGATTTCGAGGGTGCGACGTTGACCGATTGCGAATTCGACATCTGTGATATGACCGGCGCCTCGTTCAAGGACGGCCTTCTCGTGCGCTGCCGCTTCCGCGACAACCGCCTGGGCAGTGCGAACTTGATGAATACCTGCTTCGACGGTGCACAACTGGTGGACGTGGACTTGCGGGACGCCAATCTGCAGTACGCCAGTCTCAAGGGCGCACTCCTGGTCAGGGTCCACTTGCAGGGCGCCAACCTCCAGAGCGCCGCGCTCGACGGTGCCACGTTCGTGGAAGTGAAGGGCCTCCCGGACGACGTGCGCGACCGAATGGCGACCGAGCGGCGGGGGGCGGTCCGGCAAGGCCGGGCCATCGCCCGGGCCGTGGATATCGACCTCGATCACGGCCTTGAACAGATGAGCCATGAGCGCCTGGTCCTGGTGGCCAGGGAACTGCTGCGCACCTACGTGGTCGAGGCCTCTGTCGCCCTGCTCTCCGAGGACCCCGCCGCGGCCCTGTTGCGGCAACGTTCGCTGCGATTCGCCGACCTGATCCGTTTCGTCAAGGAGAACTTCCCCCACGACGAGTTCAAGCAGATCCTGGTGGAAGGAGACGCCGTGTACGTCAGGACGCCAGCCGGCGACATTCCGTTGACGACCTACGGAAACAGCCCGGTTCGGGTCTCGAACCCGGCGCCGGCACCTGCACCGCCGTCCTACGCCCGGAGCGGTTCGGAACGGGATGCGGCATCTCCCTTGCCCCCCCCAGACCTGCCACCCGGCATGCCGCGCCAGGACCGTGGCCCCTCCCAAGGAACCGCACCCGAACAGTCCGACACCTCCCGGCGCTCGGCACCCGGGCCCTCGAGGCCGGCCGAATCGCCACCCGACCAGCGCCACGAGCGCCAGGAACCGGACTCCTTCGAACCTGACCGCTGGGGCATGATCGACCTGTGACATGCCCCGCTATTCGAGTCCGCTACTCGAGATCGTCATCGCCCCCCCACCACCTGTCGAATCGCCCTTGCAAGGGAGGTACACGGGAATCCAGTCAGGCGTATCTCCCCCGAGCCGTCGATGATCACCTCGACGTCGCGGGACGCAAACGCCTCGAACCGGTGCCTCGAACTGAGCAGGTGTATGCGCTGGTTGGCCGACCCCCGCAAACCATGGACGGCCGGTCGGCTCGCATCATAGGGCCCATCCACGAGAACATCGATCAACGAGAGCAGTTCCTTTCCACCCGGCAGCCCGGCAATCCCGGCGCGCGTCCTGCCCGAGAAGACCACGAGCGAGAATCCCCTCTTCCGGAGGCGGCGGCAAAGCACGACCAGCGCCTCGAGCTGGTCCGTCGGTTCCCCTCCACTGAACGTCACCCCATCCGGCGCTGCCTCGACCACCATGGCCTCGAGCGCTTCGACAGTGAATGCGCTACCGCCTCGAGGATCCAGCGCTCCCGGGTTGAAACAGCCCGGACACCTCAGCGAACACCCTTGGGCGAGGATGACCGTCCGCACGCCCGGACCGTTGACCCGGCTTCCGTGGAGGACATCGTGTATTCTCAGGATGTGGCCCACGTGATCTCCGCCATGCATGAACCAGGGGGCAGGAACGCTCCTCCAACAGCTTACGCCGGGCGGTTGTTCGGGACAACCGGAAAGGTGTTTGCGGTTCCGGGACCCTCCGCCGTCTGCGTCAGAAAAATGACGGACCGTTCCGGACGAAATCGGGTATAATGAAACTGCGTGGTCGCAACAGCGCGGGTGCTTCACCCGCATCGTCACACCAGCGAAGGAGACCGTCCAGGCGCCGCACGGTGCGATGGGGAATGGCGGCGTTGAAGAAAGGGTGACGTTCACGAACGGCTCGAGGCTCGAGGTGAGCCGAAAGCGGGGCTGGACGCCGGCCGGCACGGCAGATTCTGGACGGCGGGAGGATCGATGGGCGACGTGGCGGCGAATGCCATCGACGGAGACCTGTTCCGGGCCATTTTCGAGCATTCCAACGATGGAATAGCCGTTGCCGACGGTACGGGGCGATACGTGGCGGCCAACCAGGTCTATTGCGACATGCTCGGCTACCGCCTCGACGAGCTGCTCGAGTTGTCCATCACGGACATCGTGCCCACGGAGGAACAGAAAAGGCGACCGATTCGGCTGGCCCGTCTCAGGGATGGGCATCCGGTGACGCTCACCCGGGTACTCCGGCGCAAGGACGGCACCACGTTCATCGCCGAGATTTCGTCGTTTCCCCTTCCCGACGGGCGTCTCGTCGGTTTCCACCGG
>JAJRTE010000171.1 GCA_024278455.1 Myxococcota bacterium | reverse complement strand
GGCACATCTTCGGGCACGTCCTCGGTCTGGGTGGTGGGGTTGTTGACAAAGGCGTGGTCAAGAAGCTCTTTGTTGGTGTGAGCATAGGCACCGCTCTGTGGGCCGCCGTAGACCGGGCAGGTGCCGATGGCTACGATGTGCTTGCACGATGTCCGCATCGCGTGAGCAGCCTCGATGTCGTGCTCGGTCCGGATAGAGCCGCTGACCAGCCCGATGTCGGCTTGCACATAATCCTTGGTGTCCATCAGGATCGGCATCCGCACCAGGTCGATCTCGTCGAGCACGGTGAGGAGTTTTTCGTGCAGATCCACCAACCCGAACTCGCACCCCGAACACCCGGAGAGCCAATCGAAAGATACCCTTGCCTTCGCACGCATGATGACTCCCTAGCGGTGGTAGCAGCGAAGTCTCAACAGGCAGGCGTTTTCGCCCGAATGCACGACGTCGAGGGTGGAGCTGGCGCCGTAGATCTGTTGCAACAGGCCGCAGAACAGTCCGTGCTTGGTCTGGCACAAGGACATCTCCTGCGGAAACCCGTAGCGGAACAGGGTACACCGCACGATACAGTTCCTGAATGCCAGTCGTATCTCGGAATAGTCGTCGTGTTGGGTCACCAGGTCCGGCTCCGACCGCTTCTTGAATGGCTCGAACGGCCAGTTGATCCCCATCCGCAGCATCTCCTCACGCACGTCCTCGAGCGCCTCGAACAGGTCTGTCGTCCTGCGCTGCACCTCGTGCTCGAGCCCGACCTCGCGCCCGGCACGGAAGCATACGGCGCGTGCCCCTCGACCCATGAGCACCTCGAGCGCGTTGGCGATGGAGCCGAGATAGACCATCATGCCCTGCACGCGCTGCAGGTCTGCTGACTGTTGCATCCGAACCTCCCACGTCAAGAGCCTGAGACCCGGCATGCCAGTACCGGCGCGACATCGCGTCCTCACCGGCTGGTACGGGCACGCCCGCAAAACCGGGCCACGTGATCGTCCAGCAGGCCAACGACCTCGGTGCACGCCCGTTCCAGTCCGTCCTCGGACAGGCCTCCTGTTTCGACCAGGATCAACCGAACCTGTCCGGGTATCTGCTCCGGGTACAGGCGGCACGCCACCCGGAGCGTCTCCAGCGGCCCAATCTGATGAACACTGGTGACGCGACCGTCCATTGCCTCGAGGTCCGGGTCGATCACGCGGATTTCACCGGCCTTCCCCCCGAAACGCCCGGCGTCGACAACGAGCAGCAACGGCTGTCCGCGCAGCACGTCGATCAAGGCGAACGCTGCCGTGCCGATTTCGATCACCTCCACGTGATGGTCGTAGCGATCTCGCAGAAGCTGCAGAACTCGAGGACCGACCCTGTCGTGCGCGACGAGCCAGTTCCCGGCCGCTGCGATGGAGATCGCCGCCCGGCTCTCCCCCCCGTCGAGGGAGCTGCGTTCGTCCACGCCATGTTCCGGGCCATACATGGCATTCTCCCTACGCGCACACCACCCGGGGTCGGCTGGCAGACTCTCGACGCTTCGCTCCCCCCCCCGGTCGCCCGGACCTACGAGTGCGCGCGTACATCCTCTTCGAGAAGGGTCTTCAACCGCCGGATGTTGGACTTGATCCATCGGTTCTCCGGGTCGAGCGCCAGGACTTCCTCCCACTCGGCCAATGCCCCCTGGTACTCCCCCCGCTTGCAGCACAGCAACCCCCGTTCGAAACGCTCAGCGACATCGGCGCGCAACGTCTCCGGCCGGCGGGCCCAGTAGCCCTCGTCCTCCAGTTGGGCCCGAGCAGCGCGAGGGCGCGCAGACGGTCCGTCCGCCATCCCGACCGACACCGGCGGGACCAGGCGCGAGCGTTCCCTTTCCTCCCCCGCTTCGAGCGTCTCTCGTCGCTCGCGGCGAGGAGCCAACGTCCAATCCAGGTCATCTGAAATGCCTCGAGGCCGCTCCTGTGGAAGTTCGAAGACCGTCCGAGAGGTTTCCGGCCCATCGGGCAGGGCTTCAGCCCGGCTCCGGCGAGTGCTGAGCACGTTCGCGATCGACCACAACCGGGTCATGCGATCGTCCGGGGACGGGCGGGAAGGCATCCCAGCGCGCACAGCCTCCGTGGACTCGGGCCGAAGGGGCTCGGCGTGAGGCGAACCGGTGCGTTCGACATCCTGAACGCGAGGGCCCCCGCCGTCCGGATCTTGTTCGGAGAGCACGGCCTGACGCCCTTGTTGCCCGAGCGGATGTTGCGGGTAGCGGTTCCGGGGGGCCGGGATGTCGAAAACGGTGTGCCTCGATGACGGCTGCCCGGTCTTGCGTTCTTGCTGCTCGAAGAGGGATCCTGGCGCCGGCCCGCGGTTCAAGCGCGGCTGTACGCCCTTGTCGGTGGGGGCAGGTGGCGGGCGGGGCTCTTCGACCGCCTTGCCGGGCTTGTCCAGCACCTTCTCCGAAACGGTCGCGGGAGGCTCTTCGACCGCCTTGCCGGGTGCCGCCGCCGCAGGGACGACCCGCTCACCGGGTGAGCGCGGTGCTGCCAGCACAGGTCCGGTCCTTTCCCCGGCTTTCGGGGCGCCCGGGCGCCGCGTGCCCCCGGTGGACGCAGGCGTACTGGATGGCTTCGGCGCCTCCGGCACGGCTCCTGCCGCCGGCTTCGCTGTCTCTTTTCCGGGCGAGGTCCTCGCCAGGCCAGGCCGCGCCGCAGGTCCCTGCCCGTCGGCATCCCGCTTGCCCGCGCCGCGGCTGCCGGGGAGAGAACCGCCGCTGACTTTCCGCCGCGTGGGGCGGGGGCTCTCCTGGCCGGCCCGGGACGGTGCTGGCGTGGCGAGAGGGATCGGGGAGCCCGATACCTTGGCAGTACGGGGCGGAACCGTTTTCCGGATCGCGCCGCCGTTCCCCGCGCGTTTCGAGGCCCGCCCAGGGCCCCAGACCGAAGAATACCACAGGGACTGGACCGGCGGTTCCGGTGGTGGAAGGGTGAGTTCATCCGGCGGCGTGCTGCTCGTGCCTGGCTCCGCCGATTTTTTGGGCACGGGCGTGGAGTCCTTCCCTTCGTCCAGCGCTGGATGCCCCGGTTCGTGCGGTGCCTTGCCCCCTGTTGAAGGTGCGTGTTCGTGACCCGGCGCGTCCTCGGCGAGGTTGGCGTTGGCGGGCGCGAGCGGGGAAAGCCGGCGCAAGCCGATGGCCTGCGATCGTATCCAATCGGCCAGAGGCGGGGGCCGGCGAAACCTGGCGAGGATTCGGTCGAGTGCGACTCCCATGGCTCTTGCCGAGGGGAATCGGTCGGCGGGCTCCCGCGCGAGTGCCTTGTTCAAGACGGCGAGGAACATGTCCCGGTGTGGGATCCTGGGTACTCGAGCCAATGCGGGTGCGATTTCCGCGTCTTGCGCGGCGCGAATGATCTTCTGAGGGGTGTCTCCGTTGTAGAGGTGGCGGAGGGTCAGGGTCTCGTAGAGAATGATACCCACGCCGAAGACGTCGGAGCGCTGGTCCAACATCCTGCTGCCCCAGGCCTGCTCCGGGGATAGATAGCGCACGGTGCCCTTTATCATCCCGCTCAACTGCGTGTGTTCCACGTTGCTCGTGGCGCGTGCGACGCCGAAGTCGGCGATCTTGGCCAGGCCATGCTGGCTTATCAGGATGTTCGACGGCTTGAGGTCCCGGTGTACCATCTTGAGCGGGCGGCCCAGGTTGTCACGGGCATGGTGGGCATGGTCCAACCCTGCGCAGACCTGGATCATGATCTGAAGGGCGACCTGGGGAGGGATCGAACGGTTGGCCTCCCGGTGAGCATAGAGGAGGGGGCTGAGCGTCGGACCCTCGACATACTCCATCGCCAGGAAGAGCCGTCCGTGCTGCTGGCCGAAATCTCGAGTCTCCACGATGTTGGGATGGGACAGGAAACCGCCGAGCCGGGCTTCGCTGATGAAGAGCTTGGCGAACTCATCCTGTTCGGGGTGCTGCCTGTTCAGGATCTTGATGGCAACGAGCTTGCGGAATCCCTCCATTCCAACCATCTCGGCCAGGTAGACCGTGGCCATTCCGCCGTACCCGATTTCGCGCAGGAGTCGGAACCTGCCGAAGTCCATCGGCAGCGTGATACGCGCCACATAGTCGGTTGGCTCCATGATTCCCACCAGACCAGCTCGGAGGATATCTCGCAGCGTTTTTCGGAATCCGGCTGCCCGCGCCACGTCGTTCCCGGGATGCACATTCGATTGCACCACACTTCATTTTGCGATGCAACCAAAAACCCCCGCCTTGAAGCCCAGCTGGTCTGTCCCCGGCCATGCCTCGCTGGTTATCTCTTGCGTCCTGCCGCTGGGCGAACGCCTCCTGGCGGGCACGCCCGGGAGCGTCGTGCGCCGGATGCCTACTCCCGGCAAGACTCCCCGACCTTCTCGTACTCGGAAGCGCGCCCGGTATCGATGTAGCGCCGTGGCGCCGGGTCACCCTGGCAGGCGAAACAGGTGATCTCGGCAACGCTTCTGTCCCGGGCGAGAAAATGGAATTCGGCGATCTCGCGGTAGGCCCCGGAAGGGGTTGTGCTGATCAGAGCGATCCGGTCCTCCGACATGCTGGTGGCCGCCGTCACGCCGAATCGCTGGGTGTCCTGCCCGAAGCCCAGGCTGAGCGTGCCCGAGGCGGGATCGACGGTCGCCCGGCCCCTGGGCGTGTCGCTCCACGTCTCGACAACCCATGCATCACCGCACTTGGTCACCGCCACCCATTCGAGCGGCAGATCGGCCAGGGTGGCCGCGCCTCGAGCGAACGCCCTCCTGGCCTGGGTGCCCAGCTTCCGCGTGATTTTCAGCCGAGATTCGGCCCCCGGTACGCCGTCGATGTAGGCCAGGTGTTCAACCCCCTCCTGGACGTAGGGGACCGGACTCCGCGCGTCATGGGCGGGAACGATCTTCTCGAGCGTCCCGGAAGCCAGGTCATACCGCCAAATGCAGGCTGCCTGTCCCTTGTTGTCGAAGTAGACCGCATTGCTCGAGGAGGACCAGACCACATCACCTATCGACCACTCCCCTCCGGATGGTGCATCGAATACGACCCATTCCGTCCCCTCGGCCTGATCGGTGACCACCAGCCGGACGTGACCGTCGGTTTCGACATAGGCCACGTACCTGCCGTCAGGCGACACGGCGCGACCTGGGACAACCGGCTCGCCGGGCGCCACCTCCAGGATCTCTCGCGGCCCGCCGAGACAGAGACGAACGCCGTAGCGAGAACCGGTCTTCCGATTGACGACCTGGGCCACGAACCGGATTGTTTCGCCCTCCTGCTGCACCTGCACCGCCTCGATCAGGGTTGGCCAGCGGGTCGTGAACAGCGTGCGCTCGAGCCAGAAATCCTGGGGCAGCGCCTCGATACGTCCCGCCCCCTCGTTCATGGTGCGCGTGCTCCGTGCGCCGGCCGTCGCGCCAGCACCTGCTTGGGCTGTTCCGCCTCGAGGCCCGGAGGACTCGGAATCGACTCCAGAAGCCGTGCGATCGACGCCGCGGCTTTGTTCGATACCGGCTTCCACCTCCTGCGAGGCAGACGTTGCTCCGGTGCCAGGCGTGCTGCTGGTCGTTGCACAAGCGGCGAGGAAGAGGACGAGAGCCGCGGTGACGGCCGTTGCGGTCCAGGCCGCTATCGATGCGGCGTTGTTGGTGCCGGGTGTCGTTCGGGTCGCCGGGATGGGGGACGGCCCTGTCCCGGGCGCGCGCCCCCCCTCCCCTGTCCCACGTCCGGGCCTCGCGCCCCTTTCGCCGGTGTCCGCGGTACAGTGTGCTCCGATCGTTCGTCTGCGTGGCATGAAGTTTCCTCGAGTCATGCGGCCTGGCACTTGAGCGGCCTGGTGTTGGTCGTGTGCGTGCCGGTGCCGGGCGTGTCAGGGTATCGTCGAGCTACGCAGCCACGCCTCGGCAAGTGGCGTGGGGTCGTAGCCGGTCTCGAGATAGATGTAGTCCAGCAACTCCTGAAACCGGGCGGCGGTGCCGACCCGCTCCTGGTAGAACCCGGCCAGGCAGGAGTCGAGGGCGTCCCGGCCGATAACGCCCTCGAGGTCCTTGAAAAAGAACGCCCCTTTCATGTAGGGCGTGAAACCGAACAGGTCCTCGAGCATGTCGATCTGGTTGCAGCCCTCGGGCCAGGCGATCATGTCCTCGGTGGCCTGCGAAATCAGCAGCAAGTTGTGGTATTCGTCCCAGAGAGCCGCCTCGGCCTGCGGGCCCTGGACCGCGCCGAACACCCGGGCTGTCAGGTAGCTGACCGTGCCTTCGCTGAGGACGAAGTCCTCCCAGCAGGCGATCCGGACCCCGTCGCCGTACCAGCCGTGGGCCGCCTCGTGGGCATGGGTCTCCACGTCGTACATGGAGCCGGAAGAGATGTGCCAGTAGGGATGGTGCTCCATGCCGCCGTAGTCGCCCCCGCCCCAGTCGACGGACACGGAAGCGGCTCGAGGCCCGAAGAGATAGCGGCCGAGGGTCTGTTCGTACCAGTTGAACTGGTCTACCAGGTATTCGGCGCCCTGCAGCGCCTGGTTCTCCCCGCCCGGCAACCAGTAGACACCGATCTCGATGCCATCGCGGCTCGACCCCAGTTTTCGGTAGGTGTAGCGGCCTCGAGCCCACGCCAGGACGTAGGAGGCGGTCTCCAGGTCGATGGTCTCGGGGTAGACCGCGGTTTCCCCATCGGGCACGCCCGTGAGTTGCAACTGGAACGTCGTCCCGTCGGACGGGTCGGAATGGCAAGGGAAGAGGTTGCCGCAAAAGTAGGGCCAGGTGAAGGTCGCCCCGGATGGAAGCTCGCCGTCGAAGTCGGTGTGGGTCGTGTAGCGATAGTCGACCACGATGTCCGCGGGAACATCGGACACCGGGATGCCCACGTCGAGCTGCTTTTCATGGACCAGGAAATCGAGGGGGGCACCGCCGGCGTCCGTCACCTCGAGGATGGCCAGGTCTCCCACCTCGAGAGACAGGCCGGTACTCCCCGACGGGGCGACTCGAATGACCGCGGTCGCGGTCTGGGCCGCCACATCCACCAGGAGCGCGGTGTGGAGAATGTCCCGGGACCAATCCTCGGAAGCCGGCACGAGCGTGGATGGACAGGTGTCCGCGCCGGCAGCGAGGGAGGCGACGGCCAAAAGGAACGAAAGGGTCCGGTGCGTGGGTTTCACGATGGTCACCTCGAGGCAATAGGGTCACGGCTCGAGAAACGTCGTTTCCGGCCGACCCAGGCGATGCCGGCGAAGCCGATGACCAACCACCCGAAGTTGCCTGGTCCCGGGCCGCCCGTCGAGCAATCGCAACCGCCGGTGCCGCCATCTCCGCCCCCGGCGGGCGGCGATGTGGCGTCGTCGTCGCCTGGCAGGGAGGTATCGTCATCCCCAGGGGAAGCGGTGTCGTCGTCTCCAGGATAGGTGGTGTCATCGTCTCCGGGATAGGTCGTGTCGTCGTCCCCGGGATAGGTGGTGTCATCGTCTCCGGGATAGGCCGTGTCGTCGGCGCCTGGGGTGGGCGTCGGCGCGCCTCCTCCCACGTGGAAGTTGTTCGGCACGGCGGATTCTCCCTCGAGGCCTTCGTCATCTGTCGCGAACGCGGTCCAGGAGTAGGTACCGGGACCGCCAAGGTCGCCGGAGTGTGCGGTGGTGGATGTCATCCCGCTGCCGTCCTCCGGAACGTCCTGGATACGCAAGGTTTCCGCCCCGCTCTCATCGGAGATGACGAAGGTGTAGGTGAGAGGATCTCCGTCCACGTCGACGGCGTTCACCAGGGTGAAAACGATGTCTCCCTCGTCGACGTTCGAGCCGTCGGAAGGGTTCTGCAAAGTGGGAGGTTGAGGTGGATCGTTGGCGGTGTTGACGAAGAAGTCGACCGAGACCCAGTCCGAGGTGCTCTCCCCGTCGTCCGCCATGGCCCGTGCCCGGTAGCCGGCGTTGTCCGCCAGGGGTTCGGGCGGAGTCCAGCGCACCTGGCCGTCCGGGTCTGCCGCGATGGCCTCGCTGGATTGGGGTGGGGCCGGGTTGGATTCGTCCACCGGGAACACCTCGATGTAGTAGGTGAGCGCGTCGCCTTCTGGATCGGTCGCCGGGTCCAGCAGGATTTCCGGTCGCGTGGTCGTGACCTCGGTCCCGCTGTAGGGATAGAGGATGGTGGGGGCCGACGGCGGTCCGTTGTACGTACTGATGACGAAGCTGCTCCACGCGCTCCAGTCCCCGTCGGCCTCCTGGTCGGACGCCCGGCAATGCCAGACGTATTCGATACCTTCCGGCAACGGGTCGGGCACCTGCCAGGAAGTAGTGCCGCCAGCGCCTTCCGCGACGCCGGAAGCACCTGCCACCGGCGTGGACCCGTCGGTTGCCGTGAACACTTCGAACTGGTAGGTGAGAAGGTCCCGGTCCAGGTCCACCGCGTTGAGCACCTCGAGGTTCGGAGTCGCCGACCCGACGGTGGCGCCGTCCGCGGGCAGGTTGGGCACCGGGGCCGTTGGCGGGTCGTTGGTCAGGCTGACGAAAAACCAGCCGATGTCCGACCAGGGACCGGCGATGTAGGCGTCTCGAGCACGCGCGCGCCACCAGACATCGGTGTTGTCGTCAAGGAGCACATCCACGACGAATTCGGTGGTTGCCGTTCCGGCGGCCTGGGCCACCTCCCCACCGGTGATCCATTCGGTGAGGTTGGCGTCGGCATAGACCTCGAACTCGTAGGTCAGCAGGTCTCCGTCCGGGTCGTCGGCGTTGGTTACGACCAGCGCCGGGGTCAGCGTGGCGACATGGGTGCCGCCGACGGGGCTGTCGAGCCCGGGCGCGCCGGGTCCGTTGGACACCATCGGGTCCGTGCCGTTGAGGAACTCCTCGAGATTGGTGATGCCGTCGCCGTCCGGGTCTTCGGCGGCGTCGCCGGGGTCGGTGGGATCGAGGCCGTTCTGGGTCTCCCAGGTGTCGGGCATGTCATCCTGATCCTGGTCCTGGGCGTCCATCATGACGGTCCATTGCTGCGTGGCTGTTGCACCTTCGTCGTCCTGGACGGTAATGGCCACGTCGTGTGTTCCGGCCTGGTCCAGGGTGGGTGTCCAGGTCAGGAGGCCGTCGCCGGTCATGGACATGCCGTCCGGCCCGGACGTGAGCGTGAAGAGGAGAGGATCGTGTTCTCCTCCCGGGTCTGTGGCTTCGGCCTGGTAGGTGTAGGTCACCCCTTCCATGGCCGTGGTGGGCGGATCGGACGTGAACGAGGGCGCCACGTTGGCGATCGAGACCTCGAGACTCTGGGCCGCGGTCAACTCGTCGGGATCGATGACCGTGACGGTCACCGTGTAGATGCCGTCGTCGGCGAACAGGTGCGTGGTGTTCTCGAGGTCCTCGGCCTCGAGGGGGTCCGTGCCATCTCCGAAGTCCCAGCGGTACACGAGGGTCTGGCCCACCGGGTCCATGGCCTGGGCCTGGAACGAGAGGGTATCCCCTTCGTCGCCCGCCGTGTCCCCTTCGAACTTGACGAAGAACGGTGCCGCCGTCCCCACGTTGATAGTCCCGGTCTGGGTGGAAACGCCCCCGTCGTCGTCGGAGAGTGTCAGGGTGACGGTGTAGTTGCCGCTCGAGAGGTAGGTGTGGGAAACCGCTGTCAAATCGATGCCCGACACAGGCTCGGAGCCGTCCCCGAAGTCATAACCGAAGGTGAGAGGATCGGCTTCCCCGGCAGGATCCGTGCCCGACGCGGTGAAATCGAACGTCTCACCCTCCTCGCCGTAGGTCGGGAAGTCGAAGCTCGTGATCGTGGGGGCCACGTTGTCGATCGCCACGCTGGCGGTGCGGGAGGTGGTTTCACCGTCGGAGTCCGTGACGGTCAGCGTCACCTCGTAGGTACCGTCGTCGGCGTACACGTGGTCGGCGAGGGTGTCCTCGTCCATGCTTTCGGTCGTGCCGTCTCCCCAGTCGATGGTCGCGGAAGGTTCGATACCGCTTGCGTCCGACGCGGAGTATCCGGCGGAGATATCCTCCCCTTCCCTGCCTGTCGCGTCGACGCTGAACGCCTCGATCACCGGGGCGACATTCGCGACCTCGATGGCCGCGGTCCTCGAGTCGGAGGCGTCGGTGTCGTCGAAAACGGTCACGACGATATCGTAGGTGCCGGTGGCCGGGAAGCGGTGGGTGGCCTGGGCGGATGCCGCGGTCTCACCATCGCCGAAGTCCCAGCGGTAGCGCAACGGGTCATCGCCCGGGTCGGATGCGCTGACGCTGAAGCTGACCAGTTCTCCCTGGTCGGCGGTGCCGGGAATGGACACGCTGGTGATCGCCGGGGGAGCATTCGCGACGACGACTTCGAGCTGCCGCTCGACGGAGCCGCCGTAGTGGTCGGAAACGGTGAGCGTGATGGTGTAGGTCCCATCCACCGGGAAGGTGTGTGTCGGGGAGGGTTCGTTGGACGAAGTGCCGTCCCCGAAGTCCCAGGCATAGACGAGGTCTCCGCTGGGGGTCGATGCCTCGACGGCGTAGGTACCGGAGCCGCCTTCGACCAATTCGGTGGGTCCCTGTATCTGTCCCACCGTGGGCGGGACATTCTGAACCTCGACGTCGAACTGGCCGGTGTCGGAGCCTCCATCGCCGTCGCTGACGGATACGGTGACCGTATAGGTGTCCGGGATGTTGTAGGTATGGGTCGTGGTACTCCCCTCCTGGTCCTGGGAGCCGTCGCCGAAATCCCAGGTGTAGGTGAGAACATCCTCCTGGCCCGGGTCGCTGGCGGCGGCGGAGAAGGTGACCGGCGAGCCGATGTAGGCCGCCTCGTCGGTGGTGATGTCCACCAGTGTGGGAGCGACGTTGGCCACGGAGATCTCGAGGGAGGCCGTGGAAGACAGGCCGCCGGGATCCTCGACGGTCAGGGTCAGCACGTAGGTGCCCTCGTCCGCATAGACGTGGGTGACATCGGCAAGGTCGTCGCCGGACAGATCGCCGGAGCCATCGTCGAAGCGCCAGGTGTAGACGAGCGTGTCGCCCCCCGGGTCCGATGCCGTGGCGTGGAAAGCGAGAACGTCCCCCTCGTTGCCGGTCACATCGCCCTCGAGGGAGGAGATGGAAGGTGCGTCGTTGCCCACGTTCACCGTCCTGGTCACGCTTGCTTCGCCGCCGTCTTCGTCACTCACGACCAGGGTGAGCGTATAGGTGTCCACGTCCATGTAGGTGTGGGAAACTTCGATGAGGTCCACGCCCGCGACGGGATCCGAGCCGTCGCCGAAATCCCAGGTGTAGGTCAAGGTGTCGTCCCCCGGATCGCTTGCCGAAGCCTGGTATGACAGGCTTTGCCCCTCGAGCCCCGAGAAATCGCCGGTCACGCTCGAGATGGTGGGCGACACGTTGGCCACCTCCACGGTGAGGGAATCGGATCCGCCGGTTTCCTGGTCGTCGGACACGGTGACGGTCACGGTGTATGTCCCGTCGTCGGCGAAGGCGTGGGAAACGGATGCTCCGTTCGCGGTCGCCCCGTCGCCGAAATCCCAGGCGTAGGTGAGAGGATCGCTCCCCGGATCGCTCCCCGTGGCGGTGAAGCCGAGGGTCGCGCCCTCGTTCCCGGACGTGTCGCCGGTGAGGGACACGATCTGCGGCGCGACGTTGGTCACGGTCACCGAGACGGTCCCGGTGTCGGACCCGCCGTCCCCGTCGGTGACCGTGAGCGTCACCGAGTAGGTCCCATCATTGGCGAAGATGTGGGTCGTGCTCGAGCCGGTCCCGGATTCGCCGTCGCCGAAGTCCCAGGCATAGCTCAAAGTGTCGGATCCCGGATCCGACGCCGACCCGTCAAAGTAGAAGGTGGACCCCTCGGTCCCGGTTTGCGTCGCCTGGATCCCGTCGATGGTCGGGGCGACGTTGGTGATGTCGATGGTCATGGAACTCTCGGCGCTTCCCCCGTCTCCGTCGGTCACTGTCAGCATGACCGTGTAGGTCCCGTCCTGGCCGTAGGTATGGGAGACCGACGTCAGGTCCACATCGCCGACCGTTTGCCCATCGCCGAACGCCCAGGTGTAGGTCAGCACATCGTCCGCGCCGGGGTCGCTCGCAAGACCGGAGAACGACACGGAACTGCCCTCCGTGGCCGAGTTCGGAACCTGGAAATCGATGATGGACGGGTCTGCGTTGAGGACCGGGACGGTCGTCGTGTAGGTGGCCGTCGCCCCGGCGGTGTCCGTGACGGTGAGTTCGACCGCGTAGCTGCGCTCATCCACGTAGGTGTGCACCACGGTGGCGCCGCTGGCGGTCCCTCCGTCGCCGAACGCCCATGAATAGGTCAACTGGTCTCCGGGACCGGGGTCGCTGGCCGTGGCCACGAAGGTCACCTCGTCCCCCTCGAAGCCCGGATTGTCCACCGTCACGTTGGAGATCTGGGGCGCGAGGTTGGTGACCGTGACAGCGGCCGTGTCCGTCGCGGTACTGCCTCGAGAATCGGTCACCCGAAGGGTTACCGTGTAG
This sequence comes from Myxococcota bacterium, assembly GCA_024278455.1. Classification (GTDB taxonomy): domain Bacteria; phylum Myxococcota_A; class UBA796; order JAJRTE01; family JAJRTE01; genus JAJRTE01. The sequence continues at coordinate 4,071 of JAJRTE010000171.1, read as the reverse complement.
GACCCATGCACCGGGTAGGTGCACTCCGCGGACGTGTCTGTCGTGCTGATGTCGTAGGTGCCATCCGATTCGCAGTCCCATTCGTACCCGACGATGGTCCCGGTACGGGCGTAGGACCCCTGGGCGCTCAACGAAATGGCCGACCCTTCGGCGCCGGAATAGGGACCGTTGGCCTCCGCCACCGGACGCAGGTTGATCTGGAAGTTGATCACCTCGCTGAGTTCGTCCGTGCTCATGCCGTAGGTCGCCTCCTCCGGCAATCCGGCCAGCCACTGGGCCACCGCCAGGGCGTTGGCTCGAGTCATCTGCTGGCTCTGGAAGTGCAACAGGATCACGGTCTCCCCGGCCGGAATGGAAATGTTCCGGTATTCCCAGTAGATGAAATCCAGGGCCCGCCCGTAGGCACCCTGGACGACATAGTCCATCTGGGCTTCGCCGTTCTCCCCGGCGACGACGTGGACGATCGCGGGATCTCCACCCCAGTCGGTCCCGTCGTCGGTCGTGAACCACTGGAGCCCGGGCTCGAGGGTCGTGGTTCCCGCCGAGGTGCTCGCAATCGTGGTCTCACCATCGGACCCGAGGCTCTCCGCCGTCACCACGTAGAGCGGCGGACTCGTGGTCGACCCGACCCGCACCTTGATCGTCTTGGTGCTCGAGGTCGGGTTGTGGAGAATCTCCATGTACCGCGCGAAGCCGATACTGCCCGTCGCCGGCACGTAGACCTTGCGCTGGACCGTCAGTCCGTCCAGGGTCTTGGCCCCCATCGAGACCTGGCGACCGTCGAGTTCTCCCGTCGGCGGAACGCCGGCCGCCGAGTAGCGCTCGGTGGTCTCGCACACGTCCGTCTTCTGCTGATCCGCCAGGACACACGAACTCGGCCAGCCATCGTAGGCATCGTCGGTACCATCCCGGACGAACCCGAAGTAGCTCGAGTCGATGTCCCAGAAGAACCCCTGCGGGTCCGTGTAGTCGCTCGTCTGGGCGAACAACGCTGCCGGAGTACACACAGCCAGCAGCAACGAAACTGAGATGAACTTCATGATTCGACGCATGAACAACTCCTGGAAAACCACATCGCTCCGATCCGAATCGGCACGCACCTCGACACGACAGTCGTGCCAAGACTGCTCGAGGCCGCAAGAACATGACCTCTCGACAACAGGATGGCCCGGATTCGGTACATTGGCAAGCGCATGCGGCTCGAGGCTACCCGCCCCGGGCGACCTTGACGACGGCACGTGCCCATTCCGGCGTGCCGAGCGCGTGGATGTGCAGGTAAGCGGCGAAGACATTGCCCCACGCGATTCCGTCCCGCCCTCCCCCGACCCCGGTGCCTCGAGACAGCGCGAGAACGGTGGGCAACGGCTCACCCCCTCCCACCTGGAGGACCCTGGAGTAATGGAACTCGTGGCCCCGCAGTTCGAGGCCCGGCGGGAGATAGGGGTTGGGGCCATCAACTCGAGCGCACACGTAGCCATGACCCTGCGGCCGCTTCCCCTGCTCCACCTCGATCGGCAGTGCACCGACCATGGGATGGACCACATCGCCTTCCCTGATGGCTCGAGACAGGTACATCAATCCGCCGCATTCCGCCCAGACCGGGAGTCCCCCGGATATCCTCTCCGCAAGCGCCTGCCGAAACGACCTGTTCGCGGCCAGCTCCGCAGCGTGCACTTCCGGAAATCCCCCCCCGGCATACAGGGCGTCGATATCCGGTAGCACCGGGTCGGTCAGCGGCGCGATGAGCCGGATACGCGCTCCCGCCGCCTCGAGCGCCTCGAGGTTCTCGGGATAGTAGAAGGAAAACGCCCGGTCCCGAAGCACACCGATGGTCACCGCCGGACCGTCGCACCGCCCTTCCCCGGCCTCCGGTAGCCCCTCATACGCCAGCGGCGATGCTCGCCTCGCAATAGCCATCAGTGCACCGGTATCGACATGCGACGCCACCACTTCGGCAAGCGTGTCGAGCACCTCTTCCCTCTCGCCATGCTCATCCGCGGTCACCAGGCCGAGGTGCCGGCTGGGAAGATGTTGATGACGCAGCCTGGGAATCGCTCCCAGGACAGGCAGCCCGGTGGCACCCTGCACCGCCTCACGAATCACCGCTTCCTGCCGGGCCGTCCCCACCTGGTTGAGAATCACGCCGGCAAGGTTCACCTCCGGATCCAGCGCCTGGCAGCCAAGCACCATCGCCGCAACCGTGCGCGTGACCTTGGTCACTTTGACCACCAGTACCACCGGGGCACCGAGAATGCGCGCCAACCTCGCCGTCGAGTGCGAGCCGATCGCGTCCAGACCGTCGTACAAGCCACGGTTGCCCTCCACGACCGCCAGGTCCGAACCCCGGCACCCGAACGCGAAAGCTGCGCGTACCGTGCGCTCGCTCATGATGTAGGTGTCGAGATTGCGGCCAGGCGCCCGGGCCGCCACGCCGAGCCATGCGGCGTCTATGAAATCAGGACCCTTCTTGAAGGGTGCAACACGGAGACCTCGAGCCGCATAGTGGCGAGCCAGTGCCATGGATACCAGGCTCTTGCCGCTGTCACCGGTGAGTCCGGCAACGACCACGCGGGGGAGATCAACGACGTGCACTGTGAACTCCGGGCTCGAGGTGAGAACGCCGTGCCCCAGGGACGCTGGTATCGCTCGGGGAAACGCCGTGGATACCCAACCTGGAATGACACAATGTGTCTAGCTGCCTCCTGTCCGTTTGTCAACCGGCTTCCCCCAGTGGGGTTCGATGCCCTTCCATTGTTGGAGCCTTCCAAGCGCCAGGCCGCGAAGCTGGTCCCTCTTCGCGTCCAGGTTCCCTGCTGATCCGGCACAGGCAGCGCCTTGGATGTGCTCCGAAAATGTTCTTGACATCCGTCGTTGCGTTGGGGCAAGTTGGCACAGATCATATAAAGTGTCTTTGTCCGGCATAGAGAGCCCTGATAGATGCAGCTTATTATGCCGGGCGTCATATCGTTGCGTTCAGCCTGGAAGGCGAGAGAGGCCCCGTGGAGCTACATCAACTTGCTTGTTTCATGGCAGTGGTCGAAGAAGGTGGCTTCAACCGTGCCACCGCGCGACTCCACATGACCCAGCCCGCGCTGTCCTACCAGATCAAGCAGCTCGAGAACGAACTCGGCGCCAGCCTGTTCTACCGCCGTCCCAGGGGAGTCAGCCCGACCGAGGCAGGGCGCGTGCTGTTCCAGCATGCCCAGGAGATCCTCGAGTCGGTCCGCAGGGCGAGAAACGCCATCGAGCGCGTGTCGGAGGGCGTGGGCGGAGAAATCCGTATCGGGACCGTCAACAGCGTGGGTATCTACTTCCTGCCCGAGGTCCTGCAAAGGATGCGCGACTTGTTTCCGGAGGCCCGCCCGACGGTGCTCTACCGCCATTCCGACGAGATCATGGAGGCGTTGCTTCAGAATCGCATCGATATCGCACTGGTCGCCAACCCGCGCATGGACCGCCGCTTCGCCCAGGAACAGGTTGTCACCGAAAAGGTCTCCCTCGTCTGCGGGCGCCCGCACCGATTCTTCGGGCGCCCCTCCGTCAAGCCGGCCGAACTCAAGGGACTGGCGTTCGTTTCCCTGACCCCGGAAACCCCGACCGGAGCCCTGATCCGGGACCACCTGTCGAAGATGGGCGTCACCGTGGACACCGTGGTCTCCACGGACAACGTGGAGACGGTGAAGAAGATGGTCGAAGTCGGTCTCGGGCTCGGGTTTCTGCCCGACATGGTGACCCGGCACGACGTCATGTGCGACGGAGGACCCGGCGGGACGCTGTGCCGCATCGACGTCGGCCCGGTCATCACGCGGAAGATCATGCTGGTGACTTGGAAGCAATTCGAGGTGAGCCGCGCCACGGCGGCATTCATGGACTTGATGCGGGAGCATGGCGCCGAGTGGCGATCGTGCGTGGAACCTGGGTGAAGGCGCTCGAGCGCTGGCTGCGCTTCGCCCTCTTTTCAGAACCGACGATACCGGTACGCAAGGGCGTACCTCGAGCAAGGAGGGATTCATGAGTGGTACGACACCAGGGTCTCTATTGGTGATAGGGGCTGGGATTTCGGGCGTGACG